>JAAEKY010000701.1 GCA_024227235.1 Desulfobacteraceae bacterium
AAAAAATCTTCTTAGAATTTAAACTGAGTTGACTGACGCCAGCTCATGTATGCCTGCTGACGGAAATCATCAATCAAATGATGTGTAAACTCAAGCTCAGTAACTTCAAAGAATTTTTCCCATCCAATTCTTTCAGCCCAGTCACCCAGACGTTCGTACTTGTTAGCGCCATTAGAATACGCATTAACCATTTTGTTAATGGCATCTGTCATGGAAGGCCATCTCGGCATGTCATTAGGCAAGAAACCTACAACAACTTTTGAAAATTTAGGATCGGAAATTCTGTTGGAAACTTTACCACCAGCCATCAGAACAATACCATCACCTTCTGTATCAGCAAGTGGCATAGAAGGACACATGGTATAGCAATTACCACAATACATGCATCTTTCATTTTTCATGGCAATTGATTTAATTTTTTCACCATTGGGAAGTTCAATCTTGGCTGGTTTAAGTGCTGCAGTAGGACATGCAGAAACAGCCAAAGGAATTTCACATACTTTATCAAGATATTCATGATCCAGCATTGGCGGTTTTCTATGATATCCAAGAATCGCGATATCAGAACAATGAACCGCACCACACATATTCAGGCAGCATGCCATGGAAACTCTAAGCTGGGCTGGAAGTCTTTGGTCCTGAAAATCAGTGAACAATTCATCCATTGCAGCCTTTACAGTACCGGATGCATCTGTTGCCGGAGTATGGCAATGGATCCAACCCTGGGTATGAACGATGTTGGTAATGCCTGCGCCGGTTCCGCCGACTGGGAATTTAAAAGAACCACCATCAAATTTTCTGGAATTCAGATCGTTTTTCAGGGGTTCAACTTTGTCTTTTGAATCAACCATGAACTCAATGTTATTACGGGTAGTAAAACGAACATAGCCATCACAATATTTGTCCGCAATCTCGCAAATTTCATTGATATGGGTAGTGGACATCAAACGTGCGCCACCTGCTCTTACCGTATATATTTCGTCTCCTGAATCAGCAACATGCACAAGGACACCCGGCTCAAGAATTTCATGATGAGACCATTTGCCTTTGTTTTTAGCAATCACAGGAGGATAAAATTCATTATGGTCTTTCGGACCGATGTCACTAATTCTGTTTTCCATCGGTTTGTCTGGATTATAACCAGTAGAAATAAATGCCATTATAATTCTCCCTTTCTATCTTTGATGGTGTTTTCTGTATTCGTCAACATCACGTTCCCAACCACCTTCAACCTCATCCTCTTTCCAGAAGATATATGGATTAGTTCTTGGGTATGCAACGTGCTGTGCCTGAGCATCAATACCAGTCACTTCAAGAAGTTTCTGGAATCCCTGACGCATGATCAGTTCACCAAGTCTTTCACGGTTTTTACCTTCTTCCATCCACCAATCCCAAACATTTTCAATGACTTCTGTAACTGCTTCATAATCATTGTCAGGATTTACTTCTACAAATGGAACAAGGAGAGAACCCATCTGGGCACCATCGAGAATCGGCGCTTTTGCACCAACAAGAATAGAGCAGCCTGTTTCTTTACCAATTTTCAGGGCTCTTGGCATAACATTGATACAATGCATACAACGAGTACAGTTTGCATTATCAATGGAAAGCTTTTTATTTTCAAATTTCATACAACCCGTTGGGCACAGGCCGGTCACTTCTTTTTCAATATCAAAGGGACCCCAGTCTTTGCTGCCTCTGTAAGCACCAGCATTTGCAGGATAAGCTGCATCATTTTCAACATATTTATTAACCGCATCCTGATCGATACGGATGTCATCTTTCCAGGTACCGATAAAAGACATGTCAGAACGAGCGATAGATGCTACACAGCAGTTAGGACATCCATCCAGTTTAAATTTAAACTTGTATGGAAAAGCAGGTCTATGAAGCTCATCCTGATATTCCTGAGTCAAAAAGTAAACCATTGCATTTGTATCATAGCATGCATATTCACATCGAGATTGTCCCAGGCAGTCAGCTGGAGTTCTCAGGTTAGAACCTGATCCACCCAGATCCTGTCCCATGTCATGAGTCAGTGTCCAGAAAACTTCCTCAAGCTGAGGAGTTGTTGTGCCAAGAAGAATGATATCTCCTGTTGCACCATGCATATTCGTCACACCAGAGCCTCTGAAGTCCCAGAGTTTGGTCAAGTCTTTCAGATAACTTGTTGTGTAATATTTACCAGCGGGTTGAGCTACACGCATTGTATGAAAATGCTCAACACCTTTAAACATTTCCGGCTGATCACAATATCTGCCGATAACACCACCGCCATAACCGAAAACACCTACAATTCCACCATGTTTCCAATGGGTTCTACCATGTTTATAAGAAAGTTCCACGACTCCAAGAAGATCATCAATACAATCCTGGGGGATCTGGAATTCAACACCTTCTTCGTTCTTAGCTCTGACTTCAGCCTGTTGTTTCAGGTCAGAAACAAAGCTAGGCCATGGGCCGGATTCCAGCTGGTCCAGTAAAGGAGTTTCATGCTTAGCCATTTACTTACCTCCGTTAAAAGTTAATTTACATTTCATTAATGAAAAGGTTTTCCAAACTTTTCATTCAATAGTTTAATTTGTAGTTATTCCAAAGGGTTACAAAAAGACCCTATTTTTATTGCGAACAACTTAAGCAAAATAACACTGCAGATATAAAATTTTACTTTGGACATGTCAATAAAAAAGGGGGTTTTTTATATGTTTTTAAAAATTGAATGCAGGTTCATGCAGTGAGATTCAAGATTTTCTTCTATCAATTTAATTTCTGATTGATTTAAATGATTGGACTCTAAAATATTTTGTACACCCGCTATTATCTGTTCCAGATCAAACTGACTAAAAAACTGAATAAAAGCTGCTCTCAAATCTCCATAATCATAACACAAAGATTTCTCATCTAAACTGCTTAAAAAACCTTCTATTGCCGCTAATACTATTTTATCTGAAAGCATCACAACTTTCCCTGTGCCATCTAATCGATCAAGACGAATTCTTAAAGACAAATTCAAGAAAAATAATAATAAAGATGGCAAAATGTGCACTTTATTATCCTCTTTCGGACCGCTAAATTCACTTATGGGAGAATATCTCCTGGCCGTAATCAAACGCACATGATTTTTTTTCCCATCTTGCTTGACAATAAAGTCTCCGGCAGCATGGTGCCAGGGGAAAATTTCCTCAAATGTTTCAATGTTATAATAATAGGTCAATATCTGAGAAATTTTTTGATATATAGGGAGTGCATCTTCTTCTGATATAGTGTAACAGCTTCCATCAGAGTTCCATATCACAATTTTATTTTCATCTTTTTCTTGGGTGGCATGAAATTCTTTATAATCCTCAAACCATTCGCCCAAAAAAAATCCATACCTGCCACTATTTGCTGTTATTAAGTCCCACCCAAAGACTTGTGGGAGATATCGTTTTGATCTGGACTGATTCAAACTGGATATCAAATGACATTCATTTTCAATTAAAGAAAGACCTGGTTTCGAAACCGCGCCATTTAGGACAAAAGAGCAAGAGGCATTGCCTAAAAGAGCCATGTGAATTTTCAAGGGATGATAAAACGCACCATGTTTTTCAAGAAATACATCAATCCGTTCAATTTGATCCATTTTAACTGATTTTTTAAAAACAGATTTAAGACCAATTTTCAATAGTGAAAAATCATTTTTCGATAGAAACTGACAGGTTGCTAAAAAATAGTCCCCAATTGTAATATTAGACTCTTTGTTAGAATACTCTTCAGTAATGTCACAGGATTTCTTAGGATTTTTCCCTGACAAGGGCATTTTCCATAAACCAGAGTCAGGGAAAATCTCTTTTTTTTCACCAGACAAAAAAAACCGGAACAGATGTGATGCCATTATGCTTTTCTGTGAGGTGCGAGCTCGTCCTCTAGTTCCTGGGCAACCTCAAAACCAAGTTCTATGGCTTTATCACAATGAATGATCGCTTTATCGAATTCACCAATTTCAAGATAGGCAACCGATAAATTATTATGTGCAACAGGAAATTCGGGTTGCACTTCAATGGCTTCAAGATTTGCTTTGATACCTTCTTTTACAAGTCCTTTCATAAAATATGCAGTTCCTAAAGTTGTATAGGCCTGAACAAAATTTTTATTATGAATAATGGCTTTTTTAAGATTTTTAATGGCTTTGTCCACCTTTTCCTGGTCTTCTTTGGGGTCTTTACCATCTACCAACTGAAGAAGAACAAATGCCATATTACCATACCCTTCTGCAAAACCGGCTCTTGCTTTTACAGCACGCTGGTTAAATCGATAGCACCCTTCAAGATCTTTTCTCTGAAGACAGATACCGCCCAAAAGAACGTAAGCTTCGGCAAGTGACGGACTACAATCAATCGCTTCATGGAGTTCCTTTTCAGCTTCAACATATTCCTGCTTTCCCAAAAGGGCCACAGCAAGATTGTAATGGGTAGTTCCGCATTCATCATTTTGCCCAAGCCGTGACTTTAATTCTGCAATATGCTCATCTGCGTCTTTTGGTAGGTTCTTCCCCTGATCAGTCATTAT
The DNA here is from genome assembly GCA_024227235.1 of Desulfobacteraceae bacterium. Classification (GTDB taxonomy): domain Bacteria; phylum Desulfobacterota; class Desulfobacteria; order Desulfobacterales; family Desulfobacteraceae; genus Desulfobacula. The sequence continues at coordinate 4,549 of JAAEKY010000701.1, forward strand.
ACACATCCTTTTTATATAATAAAAATTTTTAAATCCCCACTAAAACCTATTATAATATTTCCGACACAACTTTGTGTCAAGACCCATTGAAAATAATTAGCAAGTTAAATTTTGGCTTGAACCAAGTGATGACTTGTGATAGCGAAGGTCTAGAATAATCCATTGAGTAATTTTATTAAAAGGCAGGAGTAAATTATGGAACCAGGATGCTATACAGCATTAATCACCCCTTTTACTCAAGCAGGAGAGCTTGACCAAGAAGGACTTGAACAATTAATCAACTTCCAGATTGAAAATTCTATCACGGGAATACTTGCGACAGGAACCACTGGCGAAAGCCCCACATTCAAATGGAAGGAACATGATCATGTGATTGCCCAGGTTTCCAAACTTGCTAAAAACAAATGTCTGAGAATAGCCGGTACAGGAAGCAATAATACCCACGAAGCATTGGAGGCTTTAGGCCATGCTGCCCAGGAAGGTGTAGATGCTGTTCTGATGGTAGACCCGTATTATAATGGCCCAAGTTCACTTGAAATCAGAAGGGAATATTATGAAGTGGCCGCAAAAGAATTCCCAAATGTTAATATTATTCCGTATATTATTCCCGGCAGGACAGGGGCACAGATGCACCCCCAGGATCTGGCAATTTTGGCCAAGAATTTTCCAAACATCTCTTGTGTAAAAGAAGCCACTGGCAATCTTGAAAACATGAAGCTTACCCGAAAATTTTGTGGAAATGATTTTAAAATATTTTCAGGTGACGATGCCTTGGTTTTTGATATTATGACGGACCCTGAAATCAAAGCGAGTGGTGCGATTTCGGTCATGTCCAATATTGCGCCCAAATTTGTTACACAGATGGTGTCGCTGATTAATCAGGGTAAAAAAGATGCGGCGATGAAAATTCAGACCGCAATGAAGCCCTTATTTGACCTTGTTGTTATCACCACACAAGAAGAGTCTGAATTTGGTCCGGTTTCTTGCCGCGCACGGAACCCATTGCCTTTAAAAACGCTAATGCAACTATTGGGAATGCCGGGAGGGCCTTGCCGTAGACCGTTGGGGAAAATGACACCTAATGGATTTAACGTTCTTTTGGATGCAGCAAAAAACGTTCAGGCCAATAATCCGGAAATTTTTGAACCAATAACAAACTTTTTTGATGTGGACATTGAAGAACGACTGAATAATACAAAATTACAAGCAGATCTTTGTTATTCCTACTAACTATCAAAACAGGCCATGCCCTTTTGGGCATGGCCTGTTAAAATCTATCCGATTATCTATCCGGTTCTATTTTTTTTGTTCTTTAATTTTAAATTTTTCCTGTCCGGTTTGAAAAAAACTGACTTTTAGCCACTCAAATCCAAACTGCAGCAGCTTAATATCATCATTTTTAATTTCTTCAATTTTTTCCTTTGAGAATTCATATCTTTCAAGAAAGGTACTGTTAAAAACAAATTTTTTAAACTGATCAATGTTATAGCAAACCAGAAAAAACATCTTTTTACTCTCTTCAGAAAGCTTCATACTGGGTGGCAGTGATTTTTTACGGACAATCAAGTCAAACCAGCCGTCATTGACTTCATCTCGAAGATCAACGCCTTGATCCTGCCGCCATTCAGCCACTGTCCATTCTTTATCTTCTTCAAACCCCATACAATGGGACTCTTTCACCGTGAAAAAAAATTCATCTTTTTCACCCTTCTCTCCGGAATAACTTAAAGAGCCGACACCTAATGGATAGTATCTGCAGGTTGTAGGACGATCCTCATAAATGGCACAGCCATCCTTATCGTCAACAAAAGGACACGATTTTCTCTCATCATCTAAAAGTTTAAGTGTCACAACAGGAAGATCTCCTTTCTCAAGAAGCTGTGGTGTGGTGAACTCTGCAAGAAATTGTTCAGAAGTCAAATCGAGTTTTTTACGCATGGTTAAAATATCGTATGGGGTAAGCATGATATTAATTCCCCGGCAGCAATCGGTAAAACATTTAACACCTTTGTGGCAATTAAATTTAAATTTACTTCCAAGGCCTAACTGTTCTGGTGGTATTTCAGATTTTTTCTGATCTATATCTGTCATTAATTCATCCCTATTATTTATTATTGTGATCATTTAAAGTTGTGAACTATACAAAAAAACATTAATAATGTCAAACTATTACAGTCCTAAAACCCTTTTTGAAAACCAAACCTACTTAAATCCTAACTAAAATTAAAATTGACATATTTTTTTTTTCAAAATAAATAAAGACTATAGTTCATGCCATACACATTAACCATGAATCAAAAAACCATCAAAAGGAGTTTCCATGAAAATTAAAAAGGCTGTTTTCCCTGTAGCCGGTCTTGGTACAAGATTTATTCCTGCCACAAAAGCCATGGCAAAGGAAATGCTTCCGGTTGTAGACAAACCCATTATCCAGTATGCTGTTGAGGAAGCCTTTGAAGCCGGTATTGAGCAGATCATTTTTGTTACTGGTCGAGGGAAAAAAGCGTTGGAAGATCATTTTGACAGGTCTTTTGAAATTGAACACACACTCCAACATAAAGGGAAAGACGACCTTTTAAAACAAATCCAGGAACTGGTTCCAAAAACGGGTACCATTATCTATACCCGACAGAATCAACCATTAGGACTTGGGCACGCCATCTGGTGTGCAAGAGATATTGTCGGAGATGAGCCATTTGCAGTTCTTTTGGCAGATGACCTTATCCAAACCGACACACCTGTTCTTTCGCAGATGGTAAAAAAATTCGACCGTTTAAGAGCCTCCATGGCCGCAGTAATGGAAGTTGAAAAAGACCAGACCGACAAATACGGCATCCTTGATGCTACACATGTAGAAGATGATATTGTCCGAATCGACGATATGATAGAAAAACCCGATCCTGATGAAGCCCCATCCAATCTTGCCATTATTGGCCGTTATATTTTAACGCCTAAGATCTTTGATTTTTTAGGCAAGGGGAAAAAAGGAGCTGGCGGAGAGATTCAACTCACCGATGCCATGAGAACCCTGCTAAAAGACCAACCGATTTTCGGATATAAATTTAAAGGAAAACGATTTGATTGCGGTGATAAGGCAGGATTCCAAATGGCCAACTTAGCCTTTGCACTTGAAAGACCAGATATGAGAGATAAACTTATTAAATTTATTAAAGAACTCCAAAAAGATTTTTAGCCTGGATATTTTATGACAATATCAATAATGCTTATTAAGATTTTTTATACTGGCTGTAAGTCTCCATTACTTTTTTAACATAATTTTGTGTTTCTCTGTATGGGGGGATTCTTTTGTATCGATCAACTGCCTCAGGCCCTGCATTGTATGCTGCAAGAGCTAATGGCAGTTTGTATTCGTATCGCTTCAAAAGGCGCTGAAGATATAAAGCACCGCCCATAATATTCTGCGAAGGATTAAACGGATCTTTTACTAAAAGAGATTTAAAATTACCCGGCATAATTTGCATCAAGCCTTTTGCACCTTTTTTTGAAACAGCATCCGGGTTAAAATTTGATTCAATTTTAATAACTGCCTTAATCAAATAAAATTCTACCCCAAATCTTTTCTGGGCCTTTTTAATAATATCGTCATACTGTCTGCTTCTATACAGCTGCTTTATTTTTTTAGGTTTTTCTTTGATATAAAGCCTATAATCTGAAGACGTCGGCACATTGGTAAAATGGACAATTCCCTTGCTGTCAATAAAAGTGTAGATATCAGCAAAAGCCTTACCCATAAATAAAATGATTAAAATTACGAATAGGAAAATTTTTATTCTTTTTAGCATCTTCCCTAACTATTTTGTCCTGTCCTTGTATTCTTTTAAAACAAATTTCCCCGGGAATTTTGGATTTTTAACATATTGGCCCAAATTATCCAAAAAAGTTTTTACCAAATTTTCAAATACAGCGCCCTTTTCATGATCCATAATAAAATTACGCTCAGCATGATACTCATATGTCACGCTGTCACCAAGAGTTGCTAAAATATCTTGGTACTTAAAATCAGATAAAGGATCATCAGAAAACAGCTGTCTTTCAATTTTAATGTCTATTACTGCTTTCAAGATGACCACATACGCATCCGCACCAATTTTTCTAGACGCGTCAAAGATGACCAGGGTCTGGTTATTTTCAAGTTCAATTTTTTTATATTCAGTTTTTTCCATTTTATCACTCATTTTTTTTGTTTAACCCATTATAAATTTTATTAAAATAATTCCATTTGTTTTTCTTTCTTTTCCTTTATAATTTGAAAAGGCATTTTCTCAACTTGAGTGAGATTTTTTTCAATATCCTCAATAAAAGAAGATCGTTGCCTTTTTAATCTCGTGCCATATATGCTTCTTTTTTTGGCATAAGTCAAACAAAGATAATCCATGGCTCGTGTCATGGCAACATAGAACAGACGACGCTCCTCTTCAAGGTCATCGACCGTTTCTCCATCTTTCGCAAAAGGGACAAGTCCTTTTTCACACCCGGCAACAAATACAACAGGAAATTCAAGTCCCTTGGCTGCATGCATGGTCATTAAAGACACTTTTTCCACATTAAATTCTATTGTATCCGCATCCTGGTTCAGGGCAATCGCATCTAAAAATTCTTTTAAATTGCTGTGAATCTTGGCAATGGTTAGAAGTTTATCAAAGATTTGTTTGGTTTTATCATTTCCTTCAATGATAGGCATAAGTTCAGCTTTTAGGCATAAAAGGTTTATGATTTTTTCATTGTCGCACGATTTTATCTCATCCTGCAGGCCCTTCAATATTTTAAAAACATTGATTGTTTTTGCTCTTAGTGTGGGTTGAATCCCATTGATCTTCCCTGGAATAAATGCATCCAGAATATTCTGATTAAATGATTTTGCCTGTTTATAAAATTTATGGCAGACAGCTTTACCCTTTTTGCCTATCCCCGTCTCCAAATGATCAAAAACGATGTCCATATCAATAAAACTTTCATTGTGTGCCATAATTCTACAAAGACTTATCAATTGACGGATACCATCAACTTGAAGCATATTTTTTTTATCTGCAGTTTGAAAAGGAATGCCTTCTTTTTCAAACACATTGATAAATGTCTCACACTGTCTGCCGGTTCGATAGAGAATAGCAAAATCGGAAAACGAATATTCTTTTTGCTCATCCAAATCCAATTTGCCGGCGTCCATTGAAAAAAAAGAGGTCCCGCCGACAAGTTTTTCAATCATCTTTCCAATGGCTACTGCCTCCGCCTTTCCAGAAGCAGTTTCTTTGATGATCAATTTTTTTGTCGTCTCAAGGTTAGAAAAAACTTTAATTTTTTCCTGGGCCTGACAAGACTTGCTGATCATCTGAAAAGAGGCGTCCAGAATGGTTTGTGTTGACCTATAATTTTTTGTCAGTATAATCTTTTCACACCCTGAAAAATCATTTGCAAACTGTTTAAAATATTTATTGTCTGATCCTCTGAATCCATAAATCGACTGATCCGGATCACCTATAACAAAAATATGACTATCCATAGAAATCAGTTTAACCAGTTCATACTGACCAAAATTTAAATCCTGGTATTCATCAACAAATATATATTGATACCCTCTCTTAACTTTAAACAATATTTGTTCATCCTGGGTCAACAGGTTGATTGTCAGTAAAATCAACTCTTCAAAATCAACCACATTCTGCTCTTTGCAAAGATCCTGGTAAGCTTGATAAATCTGTTTAAACCTATCTGGAATATCTAATTTTTTGCGGGTGATAAACGTTTCAAAATTATCATCAGGGCCAAGCAAATTTTGTTTACAAAGAGAAATCAGAAAATCAATTTTATTCATCTGTCCCTTTTTAAAATTTTCTCCAATAGATTCCTTGATCAGTAAACCCTTTAATACGTCATCCAAAATGGCTGCAGTAAACGATTTATGCTCTTTTAGCAGCTTTAGGCAAAAGGCATGAAAAGTTGCGGCCAGCACAGGAGTTTTTGCTTTTGGTATATAATCATCTATCCGTTTTCCGAGCGCCTCGGCTGCTTTGTTGGTAAAAGTAAGCGCTAAAATTTTTGAAGGATCAATACCCTTTTTTGATACAAGGTATGCAATTTTAGCGGTTAATGTTCTTGTCTTGCCTGTACCTGGACCTGCTTGCATGACAATAGTCTGGGATGATGATTCAACCGCTTTTTTTTGCTCTGGGTTCAAACTGCTCAAAAGATCTGTGCTCAAAATTTGTGGGGGTATCTTTAGGGGCTTGGTTTTAGTCTTTTTGGAACGAGTTCTTTTAAAAACAGATTTTTTGGATTGTGGCTTTGTTCTTTTTTTACGCTTGTTTCGGGGCAGATCAAACAAGAAATTTTTTTCACCTCTTAAGCTTTCTTTCTCTTGGCATGAAAAAAGATTCACTTTGCCAAACTCACCATCATATCCTGGATCTACATTGATATTTCCTGTTCGCATCTTTTTGATGGCTTGTGGGAGCAATGGCACACCAGCTGTTTCAATGTCACTCAATGATTTATCCAAAAGAATTCCAAGCTCCGGTCCAAGCGCCTCAATTGCCTTGTTATAGTAAGTTGTAACCTTTTTTGTTTTCGGTCCAACTTCAAAAATTTCTGAAAGAATATCTGTTAAGGGAATAATACTTTTATAACCTTGCCGATTCCCAGGGTCATATCCTTCTGGCCGTGTTGCCAGTTCCTGGACCCTGTTGAGTACGCCATAGGTCACCTTTCTTCCGCACTCGGGGCAGATACCATCGATCTCTTTGGTGGTAGCTGGATTTAAGCAGATATCACATTTCCTGTGACCATCATAATGATATTTACCCTGGTGGGGATACATATCCAAAGTGCCCAAATATTTTTCAAGATCCTTTTTTTCAAGTGCACTTCGAATATCAAAAAAGCTCAAATCTGTATTAAATACAGAGGCATTCCTACCCAGATATCCGGGCGAATGAGCATCAGAATTAGAGATTAATCGGATATCATCAAGGTCCTCAATACGCCAGTTCATGGGAGGATCAGAAGACAACCCTGTCTCAATTGCAAAAATATATTTCTTTAAAGAACCAAAGCACTCTTCCATGGAATCAAACCCTGATTTTGATCCAAACATAGAAAACCACGGGGTCCAGATATGGGCAGGCACAAAAAACCCTTTATCGTTGATATCCAGCATGATCGAAAGCAGGTCAGCAGCGTCCAACCCAAGTATGGGGCGCCCGTCAGATTTAATATTTCCAATGGCATCCAATTTAGCATTAAACTTTTTCACACTTTGAATATCTGGAAAATAAATCAGATTATGATTTTTTCTTACCCGATCATCTTTTTTATAAATATTGCTGATTTCAGTTTGTAAAATAAACCGGACTGGATTCCTGCAGCTATCCGGGATGGTTTTATCGATTTGATCTGCTATCTGTTTTTTCAAAGAAAATAATCCCGGCTCTGTTTCTTCAAGTTTTGACTCAATCTCTTCAATCCAGGCAGG
>JAAEKY010000702.1 GCA_024227235.1 Desulfobacteraceae bacterium
GCCGTCTATTATAACTTCTTCCGGTTCATTTTGGGATTCGTTTCCAACTACACTGTATTCTTCGGGTATTTTGGGTTTAGTTTTTTCTGGCTCAGTTTCTATTGAGCCAGTTTCCTCATGTTCGGGCTCAGTTTCTATTGAGTCCGTTTCCTGAGGCTCTGGCTCAGTCTCTATTGGCTCTGTTTCCTGAGGCTCTGGCTCAGTCTCATCAGGAACAGGTGAGGACACATCTTTAAAGTTTTGCCCATTCGTAGAGTCTTCTTGTCCTTCAAAATCAGGTGAGGCGCTTTCATAATTAAGGTATATTATCAGACCGCCAATGATGATGAGCATTAATGGCACTATACCCGCGAGAAAATTCAAAAAAGATGAAAAATATGTTGAAAAATAATACAATCCAAGAATAATAGAGATCGATCCGCCAATGACTTTTTTCATAAGTAAACCCCTTTAATTTGAAATTCTAAAATAATCGTGTAGAGTGAATACCTGTTTTTCTTATTGAATGTATTTCTATTTAAGGAAGGTTGTCAAGGGATTGAATTTTAAGCGAGTGAAATTTATGATATTCTTTTCAATCTCTTTATTGAATTTGTTTGTTTTTAATTCCAGTATTGACTTTACTACCATGCGAAAATCTAATAGGGTTTGAATCTGGATAGGGCGTTGTAATATGCATATTTCTTATAAATATAAATGGGTTAAGTCGTATGATAAAAAGCTGGGTAAAAAGCGGTTATAATAAATTTAATTCTTTTGAAATCCGTTACAAATTTATTATCAGTTTTTTTATAATTTTTTTTATGGCAATGCTATTATGCAGCCTTTTTATTTATATGTTTGTCAAAAATATTATAGAGGAAAATATTGAGAATGAATTGAACAATACCACTCATATGATTCTCAATATGGTAAAAACATCAGCCACGGTTTCAATTAAAAATCACTTGCGGGCGGTTGCAGAAAAAAATGAAGAAATTATTCACAGTCTCTATAATTTGACGTTAGAAAATAAGTTGAGTGTTCCAGAAGCAAAAAAATTGGCGTCTGATATAATCCTAAGTCAGACCATTGGAATATCAGGATATGTATATTGTCTGGATAGCGATGGAACAGTCGTTGTTCATCCCCAATCGGGTCTTCTGAATTCTAATATAGAGCATTACAGATTTGTCTCCCGACAGATAGAATCCAAAGAAGGCTATATTGAATATGAATGGAAAGATCCTAGAGAATCCAAAGAAGGTTATCTTGAATATGAATGGAAAAATCCTGGAGAAACCAAGCGTCTTCCCAAAGCGCTTTACATGGTTTATTTTAAACCCTGGGACTGGATCATTTCTGCCAGCAGCTATCGAAATGAATTCTATAAACTGATCAATGTGGAAGACTTTCAAAAAACCGTACTGTCCTTGAAATTTGGAGAGACTGGATATTCTTATGTTATCGACAGTACAGGAAAAGCTATGATTCATCCAAAACTTCAAGGGGTGAATATTTTAAACAATAAAGAGCTTCCCAATCAATTCCTTATAGATATGTTGGAAAGGAAAAAAGGGAAAATTACCTATTTCTGGAAAAATCCTGATGAGTCCCGGTCCAGAAAAAAATTAGTGATGTTTAATTATATTCCTGAATATCAATGGATCGTTGCCTCTTCGTGTTATTTTGATGAAATTTATAGTCCGCTTAAAACCGTTCGAAATTTTATTATAGGGATATCGGTGACATTTTTGATATTGATATTGTTTATCGCTTTCAAAATTAGTTCATCCATCACTAATCCGCTTCATGAAATGATGGCACGGTTTGAGAGTTCATCTATTGGAGATTTTACAACAAGAATGAAAAGTGAATCCAATGATGAAGTCGGACAGCTGGCTGTATATTTTAATCGATTTATGGATCAACTTGAAAACTATAACAAAAAATTGCAGGATCAAATTCAGGAAAGAATAGATGCTCAGGAGGCACAAAGAGAAAGTCAGGAAAGGTATTTTTTACTGATGGAGTCAACACCAGATCCTATTGTGACGTATGATGTCGTTGGTAATGTTGTTTATGTTAACCCTGCTTTTACAAAGGTTTTCGGGTGGACTTCTGAAGAGTGTATTACGCACAAATTGGATTATTTTGTACCTCAAGAAAATTGGATTGAGACAAAAGTAGGGCTGAATAAACTCCTTTCTGGTGAGGCTGTTAACAATATCGAAACCAGCAGATTTTCAAAGCATGGGGATATTGTCAACGTTAGTATCAGTGGTGCGCCTACAAAGGATAGAAATGGACAGTTATCCGGAACGATTATTTTACTCAGAGATATTACCAAATCAAAGCGACTGGAAAAGCAGTTAATGAAAGTCGGAGATAGAGAAAGACAGGAAATTGGCCAGAATTTACATGATGATCTTTGTCCACATTTGATTGGAATTGCAGGTCTAGTGACTGTGCTAAAGGATGATCTTGATCCGAAGAATCAAGAAGGCCCTGTTCTAGCGGATAAAATTGTACACCTGATTGATGACGCTATTGCAAAAACTCGAATGCTTGCCAGGGGGTTATGCCCGGTCCACTTGGTTTCTCATGGCCTAAGCGCTGCATTGGAAGAGTTAACACAATATTTTAAATATATTCGGGAGCTGACATTTGAAATTCAAGTGGATGAGTCAATAGAATTTCATGATAACACGGTGGCGACCCATTTATATTACATTGCCAGGGAGGCTGTAAATAACGCTGTTAAACATTCCGGTGCAAATAAGATTAAACTGTTTATGCAAAGAGAAACAGGCTTTGTTCATCTTTGTATTCAAGATAATGGTAAGGGGATGGACCCCCCGGTAAAAACGCGTGGGATAGGGCTGCAGATCATGGCATATCGTGCAAAAATTATCGGTGGTAGGTTTGAAGTTAATACGCATACGGACGGATCAAGCATTAATATATTTTTAAAGTATCCATTAACGGTTTCTAAAGGAGAATCTGTAGTTTAATGAATAAGCCGCTGAATAAAACGTATAATATACTGATTGTGGATGATCATCCCATTTTTTGCCTTGGAATGGCTCAGTTGATTAATAAAGAACCCGACCTTGTTGTTTGCGGAAGTGAAAGCACGGCAGAAAAAGCACGGTCTGCAATTAAAAAACATAAACCTGACCTTGTCATTATGGATATCTCGTTGAAAGAAAGCAATGGGTTGGATCTTGTGGAAGAAATTAAACAAGGCTATCCGGATCTGCCAGTATTAGTGCTCTCCATGTATGATGAATCTTTATATGCTGAAAGGGCTTTAATTTCAGGTGCGCGTGGTTACATTATGAAACAAAAAGCGATTGTGCAGGTTGTTGAGGCATTGCGTCAGGTGTTGTCAGGCAATGTCTATGCAAGCCAAAAAATTAAAGATAAAGTATTTAACAGGATGGTATCTTCAGGAAAACCCGACGAAAAGTCTTCTTTGGACAAATTAACAAATAGAGAGTTAGAAGTATTTCGTCTGATAGGAGACGGCCTTGAATCCAAAGAGATTGCAGAACGCCTTAGCTTAAGTATTAAAACAGTGGGAACCCATCGCGAAAATATTAAAGAAAAATTTAATTTAAAGCATTATACTGAGCTAGTAAAATTTGCCGTACATTGGTCGCAAAAAATAAAAAAATAAAAATTTTGTAGGTTAAGAACCTAGGTTACCTCAGATTTTTGGCCTTATCAATACCCGCCATCAGCCGATTGTATTCACATCAACTCACTGTTAGAAATTAAGTACAACAGAATAGGTAAAAAGGGGTATTGTTCTGTCTAATTTCAAAATAGGGAGGTGGCGATGAAACAAAAAATCAATGATATCTTATATGATACAGACATCTCAACTCTGATGGTAAGCACAAAAGCCAATACACGCAATGGAACAGTGTCTATTAGTCTTTTTAGAACACCGAATGGCTATTGGTTTCAAACCATCGGCCCATCATCGGGATTTACAGGCCAACTATTGGAAACTTCGGAAAATCAATTGCTAAAGATTGCAAAACAATGGTTGGAAAAAAATAGAGAAGACAGTGAAAGTCTTGGAAGCGAAAAAGCCAAAAGATGGCTGGAGAAGCATGGTTTTATAAAGCAAGTAAATAATTATTTTAAATATGATGACCATCCATCTCCATTAGATGATAAATCTCTGGTCGCAGAATGGGAAGATCCTTTTTTTCCATCTGTTCTCGGTGGTAAGTATGCAGAAAAGCTCTATTATGATCCTGATAATGGGTGGATTCTAAATAAAACAAAAGAGTCAGCGCTTATCCCTCTGGATAATGGAGAAATCGAAGAATTGCAAAAGGTTCCGGCTTAGACATCAATAATTACACGACTTCCCCCTGTATTGAAAAACACCTTTGATATAGGAATGGCCACCGGACCATATGTACGAGATCAGAAAATGGCCGGTGGCTTTCTTGTATTAAAACAAAATTAAGAATTACTCTAAGATCGCATAATATCCAATAATATAGCTATAAGATAAAATAAGAAATTATTGTGTTGCGCCATATTCTTTAAGGTAGGCATTTATTTTTTCCATCATGTGATCATCAAGAATCACTTTTCCATTTATTTCCTTATTGTGAAGGTATCCTTTTATATCTGTGATGGTAACAATGGAATGAATGGGAATACCAAGGATCTGTTCAACTTCCTTTAAAGCATTTTTCTCGGTTTTGCCTTTTTCCTGTCGATTCACACTGATGACAATGCCGTTGATTTTTGGATTGCTACAGGATTTGAGTACCTCAAGGGATTCTCTGATGGCTTTACCAGAGGTAATGACATCATCGACAAGAATGAGTCGGGTGTCTGATGTTAAAGCCATTCCTACGACAACACTTTTATCCGCATAGGTCTTGGCTTCTTTTCGATTGAACACATATCCCTTATCCGTTCCCATGTCAGCCAAGGCTTGAGCTGCAGAAATGCATAAAGGAATACCTTTGTAAGCAGGCCCATAGATTCCGTCAAAGTCGTCTTGAAAATGTTCTTGTAATGCTTTGGCATAAAATATACCCAGCTTTTTGATTTTCAAGCCGGTATCAAACATGCCGGTATTGATAAAATAAGGGGCAATCCTGCCGCTTTTTAATTCAAATTCGCCAAATTTTAGCGCATCACATTCAATTAGAAATTCAATAAATTCTTCTTTATATGTCATCAAAAATCCCTTTTATCATCCCTATATTATTTGCACCGCCATGAAAAATAAAGGGAGAGATCTACATCTTTCCCAGATTTTAGCAAGGCTTTTGTATTAAAATCTTTCATATCACGAAGAACGGCAGAATTAAATACCGGTCCGTCTTTGCAGACTATCTGCTTGCCGCAAACACAGGCACCACAAACCCCAAACCCACATCTCATGTACCTTTCTAAAGATATCTGGCATGGAATCTGGTGTTTTTCACAAATCTTGAAAACAGTGTACATCATGATTTCAGGCCCGCAGGCATAGATCATGTCAAATAGTTTGCCTGAGGCAATTTCTTTTTCAAGGATATCAGTTACAAATCCTTTATGTCCAAAGCTTCCATCATCAGTACAAAATTGTCGGTCTATATCAAACCGATCAGGGTATAAGATATAGTCTTTGGTCCTTGCCCCATGGATAAAGGTTGTATTTTTATCAAGTTGTTCTGCTAATGTGGCCAAGGGTGCCATGCCACACCCCCCGGCAACTACACCAACGTGTTTTTTCGATTGAATCTCAAATCCGTTTCCAAAAGGTCCACGGATACCGACCAGATCTCCCTTATCCAGGGTAATGGCTTTTTTTGAAAAGAGTCCTTTGGCTTCAATGGTGATGGCAAATTGATTTTTTGAATGATAGGAAATAGTATAAGGCTTCTCATCAATCCCTGGAATCCATACCATGACAAACTGACCCGGCTTGAAGGGTATAGCATACTCAAAAAACAGGGTTGCAAATTCCGGGCTTTCAATTTTTTTTTCTATCACCCTGAGCATGATGGGCTTTTGATCAGTGATGGGATTCATCATAATGCTTCCTTATGGGCAGCACCTTTTATTTCTTCTATGCTTAAGCTATGAGCTTTCAGCCAGGTTTCCATTTCTTTTACAACCTTTCCAAACACATCAATTCCTCGATATCGAACAGCACTTCCTATACCGACAAGGCTTGCTCCTGCCATTATGAGTTCAATGGCATCTTCACCTGTGGTCACGCCGCCAAGTCCGATAATGGGGATATTAACCGCTTTATAGATATCAAAGATACATCGAACCGCAACAGGTTTTATCATAGGGCCGGAAAGCCCGCCTTTTTTAAATGCAAGCACAGGTCTTTTGGATTCAATATCAATTACCATTCCAGGACCCACTGTATTAATGGCACAGATAGCATCTGCGCCTGCATCCTCACAGATTTTTGCAATTTGACCAATATCCAGGGCCTGGGGAGTCAGTTTTACGATAAGTGGAACATTAATGACCTTTTTTACAGCAGACACAACTTCATGGGAAGATTGAGGATTGACACCAAAGATCATGCCGTGCTTTTCAGAGTTGGGGCAGGAGATATTGATCTCGATAAAATCGGGTTTTTTTGTGGATACAAATTTTGCAACCCGCTGATATTCGCTGACAGACCCGCCATACACACTTGCAATTAAAGGAAAGTCTCTTTTTTCAAGATCTTTCCATTCATTTTCCATATTTAGATGGCCTGGAGACGGCAGTCCTACTGCATTAATCATCCCATGGCCCAAATCTATCACTGTAGGGTTTTTGTGACCATCCCTGGGTTCCGGGCCAATGGATTTCATGGTGACAAGACCACAGCCTTGTTCATGAACTCTTTCAAGAATATCCTTGCTGTTCCCAAGAATACCCGATGCAAGCACCATTGGATTTTTTAATGTTTTTCCAAGAAACTGGATTGTCATAATACATGCCCATTTTGTTCAATTTATTATGTTTTCGATCCTTAGTAACATACTATGACAATTTGAAACAATGAAGATTTTAAATTATTCGCAGGTCACCGGCCATACAGATAAAGATCCTTCAGGCCAAATTGTTTTGAATTTGTTTTTATATGGAATAATACGGCGGTTTGAGGAATATACATTTTTTTGTTTAAACACAATGAGCGGATCAAAATGTATGGGCTTGTTCAGATTAATTCTGGTGTTTTCTATTGAAAATTTTCCTGATACACTTTTTAGTGTGGAAAGATGCAGGTGGGGATAACCACTATAACCATAATGGCCGCCTATCGTCCCTGTTTTCCCTGAAAAAGCGATTGTCTGTCCAACTGACACTTTTTGACCCACAGCAATCGTTGGAAGGGATTGAAGTGGATGAATTCGCTTTGTCCGATGATGATCTGCATCCCCAGAAATCCAAAAATTATGATGCAGGCCTGCACTTGAAAATGGGAGTTGCGGCTGAAATCTCATTGACCTTGTTTCAAATGATCACTACCAATGAAATTTACTATGGTGAAGATCCTGTCACAAGAGCATGAATTAACAAGAATTATGACGAAAAAACAAAAAGACGTGGTATAGAAACTCAGATTAAAATCTATCCTTTAGACTGGCTTTATATCTGAGCTAATTATTCCTATACCGAGTCAAAATTTGGTCTGTCTGATACTTTTATGCCGCTGGAACCACAATTTGCTACAACATTAGGGTCCTCAAGCAATTTGTTGGATTTGACATTGTTCGTTCATGTGTCATACTTAAAAAAACAATAATACTGTAGAAAAGTCTATAACTTTTTTAACTCAATCAGAAAATCTTTATGAAAACTGTTATAATTTGAAAAAGGAATCAAAATGAAACAACTTGCATTATTAACACTTATATTAATTATGGCTATATTGGTTTCAGGATGTGGTGTTCCTGATCTTCCTGGGCCAATCGGAATTCCAGGGCTTTAATGTTATTTTTCAATACTGTTTAATGGAACTCATTATTACAGCAAAAAAGAGAAGGAAAGATTAAAATTTATCAAAAAATATCATATCATCTTCTACGCCAAGATCATAAAGCGCTTCAATAATGGCATTGATCATAGGCGGTGGTCCGCACAGATAATATTCAATTTCTGTCGGATCATCACACTTGCAAAGATAGGTATCACACAGATGGGTGTGGATAAATCCTGTAAGACCTGTCCAGTTATCTTCCTTTTCCGGGTTTGAAAGGGCAATATGATAGCTGAAATTATCATATTTTTGATCAAGGTTTCTGAATACATCATCATAGAACATTTCTTTTTTAGACCGGGCACCATACCAGAAAGAGATTTTTCGTGTTGTGTTCATCCCGTCAAGCTGGTGAAGGATATGGCTTCTTAAGGGTGCCATGCCAGCGCCGCCACCAATAAAGACCATTTCATTGCCAGTATCTTTGGCCATAAAATCTCCATAAGGGCCGCTGATGGTAACTTTATCCCCGGGTTTGAGGCCAAAGACATATGAAGACCCAAATCCAGGTGGGATGCCTTCCGTACCCGGAGGAGGCGTAGCAATTCTAACGTTCATCACCATAATGTCATTATCATGGGGCGGGTTAGCAAGAGAATATGCACGAAAACCCGGTTTTATGCCCTTTGAGGTGAGTTCCAGGAGATTATATTTTTTCCATTCACTGACAAATTTACTTTCAATATGAAAATCTTTAAATGTTAGAATATACTCAGGTACATCGATCTGGATGTACGCCCCAGCTTGAAAATCAATCGGTGTTTCAGGTTTAATAACCAGCTCTTTTATAAAGGTCGCCACGTTGTGATTGGAAATAACGATTGCATCTGTTTTTTTAATACCGAAAATCGATTCCGGAATTTTTATTTGAAGATTATTCTTAACTTTGAGTTGGCAGGACAATCGCTTATTGGCAAGTTTGTCTTTTCGGGTCAGGTGGGCAAGTTCTGTAGGCAGGATACTGCCCCCGCCTTTTTTAACCTCGCATTTGCACATTCCACATGACCCAGACCCCCCACAGGCAGATGGTAGAAAAATATTATTTTGAGAAAGGGCTGATAAAAGAGAGGGGTTACCTGAAATTTTTAGCGTTTCATCGGTTTTATTATTAATGGTTATCTCGAATTCTCCCTTTGCCGTTACTAATAATTCAACAAAAAGAAGAACTGTAACAAGGATCAAAATAACACCGGAAAAAACCAATATGCTTAAGATGTACAGCATAGTTAAAGTGTGATCCCTGAAAACATCATAAACGTCATGGCCATAAGTCCTGCGATAATCATTGTAATGCCAAATCCTTGAAGGCCTTTGGGTACATCAGAATATTTAACTTTATTTCTGATAGCTGCCATGGATATAATGGTTAGCATCCAACCGGTACCAGAGCGTTCTCCAAAAACAATGGATTCAACAAACGTATAGTTTCAATATACCACAAGTAAGGACCTGCCAAGGATGAAACAATTCACAGCGATCAAGAGTGAAAATGCGCCC
>JAAEKY010000703.1 GCA_024227235.1 Desulfobacteraceae bacterium
CTCTTCTGGATTGTAAGGAAGCGAACACACGGGAGACACTGGAACTAATAATTGAACAAACAGTAAAAGGAAAAAATTTAACAAAAAATCTGGTTGCATTTGCCAAAGATCAAGAGCCAAAGCAAGAATTTTTCATGCTCAATGAAAAAATTGATCTTGTTATTAATCCGGCAAAAGAAAACTCGACTTTATGTTAGTAATGTGCTATAAAGAAGCATGGAAAAAATAGACGCACGTAAACTGAGCACTGAAGCTCAACAGGAAATTCGATATCAGGTCATTCGTTTAAAAAAGCAAGGCCGAAAAAGGCTAGAAATCAGTGAGATTACCGGGATTCATCCTTCAACAATTTCCGCGTGGTGGAAACTGTTTAAAAAAGGAGGGAAAAAAGCTCTAAAAATAAAAAAACGGGGCCCTGAAGTTGGCAGCACTCGGACACTCTCAAAGGAACAAGAAACCGAATTGCAAAAAGCAATATATGATAAGTGTCCGGATCAAATGAAACTACCCTTTGCCTTATGGACAAGGAAAGCTGTGCAGCAATTGATAGAGCAAATGTGGTCCATTGAAATGCCTATTCGTACGGTTGGAGAATATTTAAAACGATGGGGATTCACGCCTCAAAGACCTCTGCGCAGGGCATATAAACAAAACCCTAAAGCAGTAAAGAACTGGCTTGAGAACGAATATCCAGCTATTGCTAAGCAAGCTATCAAAGAGAATGGTCAGATTCAATGGGGAGATGAGACCGGCCTTTGCAATGACAGTTATCATGGTCGCAGCTATTCACCTCGTGGTGTAACTCCAGCTATCCGAATTCATCCAAGATGCAAAAGGGTTAATCTGATATCTACAGTCACTAATCAAGGCAAAGTTCGATTCATGGTCTATGATGACAAGATGAATTCTCAAACATTAATCAAATTTATGGGAAGGCTGATTAAGGGTTCAAAGAAGAAAATTTTTTTAATTTTAGACAACTTGAAAGTCCATCATAGCCATCTGGTAAAGGATTGGCTGAAAGAGCACGAAGACGAAATTGAAGTGTTCCATCTCCCTGCTTATTCACCTGAATTAAATCCAGATGAATATCTGAATTGCGACTTAAAGGTTGGTGTCCATTCCGGAGTTCCAGCAAGGACAAAGGATCAATTAAAAAAGAAAGCCATATCCTATTTGAGAAAACTTCAAAAATTGCCGGGAAGAATTAAGAAATATTTTAGGCACCCAAAAATTACTTATGCAAAGGCGGCTATTTGATTGCCGGATTAATATGTGGTTAAAAAAATTATATCCAATTGCTGTTATTTTATTTGGCATCATTGTCGTCATTAGCAATC
>JAAEKY010000704.1 GCA_024227235.1 Desulfobacteraceae bacterium
CTATTTCAGCCTTGGCCCGGCCATCAGATTTGAAGCAAAAAAATGGTTAATCTTTGACTTAGGATATTCTTACTATAACAATGATTCAAATGTGACCTTTTACGATTACGAAGGAAATAAAATTTTCTTTAGAGCATCTTTGTCATTATAAAAAAAATGAAACATATACTCGCTATCAAATTATGGGTGCTACTTCTTCTTATATTACCAATGGTTTCCTATACCCAGGAATTCACGGTAGGAGATGGAGATGTCCTTGATATCAATGTCTATGAAAATGAGGATTTGTCCACAACTGTCAGGGTGAGCGCGGACAGCACTATCCGGGTACCCCTGTTAGGCGAAATCAGTGTAAAGGGCCTGACAGTCTCACAAGTTGCCATTAAGATAGAAAAATTATTTTCCGATGGATATCTTGTAAATCCTCAAGTTGATGTATTTATTTCAGAGCATCGGAGCAAAAAGGCTATTATTCTGGGACAGGTAAAGAATCCAGGTCAATATGAATTAAGAGGTGAAATTACTTTCCTTGAATTTATTTCAAAAGCCGGGGGTTTGACAGAAGATGCCGGCAGTACCGCCACAATTAAACGAACCCGGCGAAATGGCAGTGACAAAGATCAAATCGTACTTGATCTGGAAAAATTAATTCAAAAAGGGGATGCATCTTTTAATATCTCTATTCAGGATAATGACAGTATCTATATTTCCAGAGCCAAAACATATTATGTCTCAGGAGAAGTTAAAAAACCCGATTCCTATAAATTCGAATCTGATCTTACGGTTATAAAAGCAATTACAATGGCAGGTGGTTTTTCAAATATTGCTGCAAAAAGCAAGGTTCGAATCATTAGAGCAGTAAACGGTCAGAAAAAAGTGCTTAAGAATGTTAATATGGATAAACCTATTCTTCCGGAGGACGTTATCGTTGTCCCAGAAAGTTTTTTCTAATTATGAATGAAAAAGAAATACACTTAAGAGATTATCTACGGGTAATTGGCAAACGAAAAGGGACAATCTTCACCTTTTTCCTTTTGACCGTTCTAATTGTTATTATAGGCACTTTTACGGCAACACCTTATTATTTAGCCAGTACCAAAGTTCTTATTGAAAGAAATACTTCTAGTTCACTCACAAGCAGCTATCGATATACGCCTTACGACCCGGAATTTTTAGAGACCCAGCACCAATTGATCAAAAGTGCTGAGGTCGTAGGAAAAGTAGTAAAAAGCCTTAATGCTGAAAAAATATATGATACTTTTTTTGCTCAAAAAGAGGAAAAGGTGTCTTATATAGGAAGTATTTTAAACTGGTTAAAAGATCAGTTTATAGCATTTAAAGAAATAATTGGTATTGAAAAATTATTTTCATCTTCAAAAAATATGGTGAATAAAAAAATCCCATCAGAGCCATCAGTCCCTCTTACAAAAGCTCAATTGCTTGAAAATATAATTAAAGGCGGTATTTCTGTAGAACCGGTTGCCAATTCAAGAGTTGTTCAAATTGGATATATGGCAAAGAACCCAGCTATTGCGATGAAAGTGGCTAACTCAGTTGCCCAGGCTTACATTGATGAACTTATTGACATGCAAATGGAGGTATCAGGTTACAGCATTGGATGGATGAGGAAAAAATCAGAGATCCAAAGAGAAAAATTAGAAGATTCGGAAAAAGCTTTACACGCTTATAAAAAGAAGCACGACATCATTACGGTGGAAGATCGATTAACTGTCCTCCCGGAAAGGCTTAACGATCTTTCAAAAAATCTTACAAAAGCAGAGACAATAAGAAAAGAACGTCTTGCCGTTTATAATCAGATTAAAAACGTTAAAAGAAAGGATATAGAGACAATCCCCTCGATCGCACAAAATGATTCTGTGGATTCAATTAACCAAAAAATTATTGCGGCAGATCAAAAAATTTCAGAACTCTCAAAAAAATATGGACCCAAGCATCCCAAAATGATCACAGCCAACAATGAGATAAGAAGCCTTAAAAATAAAAAAAACAAGACCTTGGATGCGGTTGTTCAGACGATTAAAAATGAATATCTGTTAGCGAAATCAAATGAAAGAGATTTAAAAGAACTTCTAGACAAAACAAAATTCAAGGCAGCAAGGTTTGGAGAAAAATCTATACAGCTTGGTATTCTGCAAAGAAAAGTGGATACTAACAGGTACTTGTACGATGCGTTAATTAAGAAAATGAAAGAAAAAGGCATTACTGAAAGAAGCCAGTCTGTCAATGTCTGGGTGATTGAAAAAGCACAACTGCCTGAATTCCCAGCCAAACCCAGAAAAAAAAGAAACATTCTTCTGGGCATTATTTTAGGCATTTTCGGGGGTATAGGAATAGCTTTCTTTTTAGAATATCTGGACAATACAATAAAAACACCTGAAGATGTTGAAGAAAAATTTGATATACCCGTCATCAGCACCATTGATTTATTTGAAGATAAAAAACAAACTATTGTTGAAAATGTTTTTAAGGACACATCTTCATTAATAGCGGAAAGCTTTAAAGGACTTAGAACATCAGTTTTCCTTTCCGCTGCTGAAAACCCGCCGAAACTGCTTTTAGTCACTAGTATGACCCCAGGCGAAGGCAAATCATCAATAGCCGCTTGTCTTGCAGCCAGCATAGCCCATACAGGCAAAAAAATACTGCTTATTGATGCAGACCTGAGACGTCCGGTTCAACATAAAAATTTCACATGCAAAAACGATTCTGGATTAAGTACCCTTCTTGCAGGTGTATCAGAAGAAAACAATAGTATCCATTCCGACATCATTGAGAATCTTGATCTGATTTCATCCGGCCCTGTCCCTCCAAATCCATCAGAATTATTAGGGTCTTCAAAAATGGGAGACACACTTAAGGTTTTCGCCAATTCATATGATATGATAATTATTGATACCCCTCCATTAGCCAGTGTAACTGATCCTGTTATCTTAAGCCAGCTTGTAGATGGGGTTATCATTGTCACATGGTCAGGCAAAACAACCACTGAAATATTAAGAAAAGGTCTTAAACAACTCACAGAAATGAATGCGCCTTTAACAGGACTGGTACTGAATCGGTTCAATGC
>JAAEKY010000705.1 GCA_024227235.1 Desulfobacteraceae bacterium
AAATCTTAGAGAAAAAAAGCTTTGTGATAAAATAATAAAAGATGCAGCCCAGATACTTGAAGACCTGTTAAGAGAAGAGTGATCATGATGCTGTTGTGCTTTATAAAGTATTCTCCAATACTAATTTGTTTTTGGCTAAGGTAATTGCTCAATTAAATAAGCGACCAATGAAGAATTATTTTTTGCCACAATTCCAAAAAACTAATGATTACCAGAACGATATATCAAAATTTTTTACAGGGAATTCCCTGTTGTATTCCTTGACCAATTTAGCGTGAAGTTTTTTAAACTCTACTTTGTGATGCGCATCAAAACTGGCTCTGTTTGAATTCAATTTCCGATCAATATCATAGACTTCTTTTTTTAGCGGTAACATTGCTTTTTTCATGCTGTAGCCCTTGTAAAGTCGTGAGGCGATCTTGAAGTTTAAGTCGGCCAGCATGGCATAATTTTCACGGAGACGGTTCAATTCATTTGCGCTGGTCTTCTGGAAAAGTAAGAGATCAACATCTACGTTCTTATACGGCAGGTTCTCCCTTTCTATAATATATTCTGAGATAAGATCACAAACTTTCTCAAATGCATGGCCAGTAGCCCTGATGGACCTTTTGTCTTCTTGGAAGCCACTGGGTAATTTGTCTTGCAATGCTTTAGCTCTGGGTTTGTAATTCAGGTTCAGGTCAATACAGTTCTGCCAGTATGCATAGGTGTTGTCTGCCGTAAGAGCTGTGATGGATTCAGGATCTGCTGCGTTTTTACCACCTGCCCCCTTATTTTTAGAAAAGAAGTAAAAATCACCAATCAGGGAAGAAGATTCCCAAGGCACTTGTTTATGATTCAAGCTTTGGGATGATTTAAGGACCTCGATTCGAGTCTGTTTAAACACTTCTTCTATTTTAAGCCCTTTTTTCCAGATGTTTTTGGTCAGAATTTGTGTGTAAAGTCCGTTTCTCTTTTTCCCGTCTGCAGTCACAGATCCTGGTGCTGTGGAATAGGCAAGAAATGAACCTGTGGGTGCATCCATTCTAGCAAGTCCGGCTTTTGTGGTTTTGAAATTGTCAGCAAAGGGATTGCTTCTTGATGCATCAAGGATAATGATATTCAGATCATTGCCTGCCTGCTCCATCTGTCTTAGAACCGATGAGACCAGAAGGCACTCATCTGGAACTTCAGCCTCATTAAACACATCGCTTCCCACTGGTACCAGGTAATTTTCCCCTTCAACTTGTACACCGTGGCCAGCATAGTAAAAAAAGCCAATATCGTCCTTTTTTAGCTGTTCACCAAACGCTCGAATAGCATGACGCATTTGCTTCCGGTTTACATTGGTTTTCATGGATACAGCAAAACCACATTCCCTTAAAACACGGGTCATGAGGCGAGCATCATTTACAGGGTTTTTAAGAGGAAAGGCCTTGTAGACCCCATTGCCGATTACAAGGGCTACTCTTGCAGCCATGCATGTATCTACAAAAGCAAAAAGACAAACTATGACCACTATTGATTTGAGTATATTGGCTATTCGCATTAAAAGTCCTTGGTTATAAAAATAGTTTCATATTTTAAAGTGTAATACTTGATTGAGCCATAACCACAATCTCAGGTTTTAGATTTTTTTCACCACCTACAGCATCAATCAATTTGTGTGAAATACTTCGATAGAGAAGTTCAACAGTTAAAGACATGCCTTTTTTGTTTCCCTTGGGCAGTTTGATTTTTTCTGTGACTGATTTTAAGGCAGGGATTCTATAATCTTTTATAATT
>JAAEKY010000706.1 GCA_024227235.1 Desulfobacteraceae bacterium
CGGATATTTCATAACCTTAAGGTCAGACCCGAAACGATTTTAATTAGCCAACAGGTTTATTATCATTCTTGGCTTCCAAATCCTTGACCCGTTTTTCTAATTGGAGCAAGTAGGTTTCTAAGTGCTCAAGGTATTGAGCAAACGAGTATGTAATACCCATCTCAAGAGTTTTTGCTTCAATCCTCTGATTGAGTTCTGCCTGGTTTTCTTTAGATCTTTCTTCTATCGTGGGCATGATACCCTCCATATTTTCATATCCCATGTCCTACAAACCATATAGGATATCTTGTATTCCAAACAAAAACTAAAAGAAAAATCAAGAAAAATATTTTAAAAATAAACAGGTTGCCATTAATGGTGTTGACAGTGGTGGCATTGACAGTGATGGGGGCAGTATTCATTGCACTACTCAGCAGGAACAAAATATTTATCTATCATATTGAAATATTCGGGCTAGGGTAAAAAATAGAAATATTGGGAAATAATTTACCCAAAATAGCACATTTATTACATAGTTTTTAAAATTCGATAAAATGGTGAGTGGGCAGTAAGATTTGGAAATAAGTTTAACCAACTGTTAGTACTGAATATTTTATAAAAAAAAATAATTTGAATTTTAATGCTAAAGCATGGTACAAGAATTGCATTTATTTTAGACAAATAAAAGATTTTAAAAAAAATATTACCCCACAAAAAATAGCAGGTAAGTATTTAAAACACAATTATATTGAAAAAACCTGCTATTCTATGGAGATATAGAATGAAGAAATTTTTTGCAGCAATATTGGTCGGTTTATTCATAATCACATATGCAGGTGCTGTTCATGCCTACTTGTTTGATACCGGTGAAAGAGATAGTGATCCAAATACATATGATGCAATGTTACACGAAGCACTATGGTCGGCGGTTGAATTCACCATAGATGTCGACTACACCATTACAGACATTGAAACGCAGGTTGATTGGTTGTTTGGTATGAATGGACAATTTACTGCTGTATTGTACACTGATGGCGGTGATGTTCCAGGTACTCAATTACAAAGTGCTAAAATTATTGCCGATAATGCCAGTTTCGCCTGGGTGGGCACGGACACCATCATCCCAAATCTGAATTGGGATATCACTGCGGGAACATACTGGGTTGCATTTGAGGTTCGCTCTGGAGAGGGAGATGGTTTTGATGGAGATATTGCTACGAATACGTTATTCCCTCTTGTAAATGAAGCGTTTTCAAATGGCGGACCTTATATGATCAATGATTCTATTACCAATATCGCAGTAAGAATATCAGGAACACCAAAATCTGTTCCAATTCCTTCAACTTTGGGACTCATCAGTCTGGGGTTGTTGGGAATGGCAGCATTTAAAAAAAAAATACAATGCGTTTAAAATAACGATTAAATTAATCATATAATTTTTAGGATCAATCATGGGCGAAAGTATAGGATTTGTAACAAACAGTCAGGGTGAAGCATACGCTGTTTCAGATTCAGGCACTCGCGAACTTGAAACAGGCAGTGATATCTTTGAGGGTGAAACTATTGTTACCGGAGAAGATGGTAAGGTTGAAATTCAATTTCAGGACAATACCGTTCTATCCCAGGCAGAAAATAGTGAATTGATTTTAGATACCTATGTGTATGATCCAGAGCACGGATCCAATTCAAATTTACTCTTGCAAGTCACCAAAGGTGTTTTTAGAACGGTTACAGGGGAGATAGCCAAGCAAAATCCGGATAATTTTAATTTTAAATCTCCCATGGCGCTCATCGGTATCAGGGGCACAACTTTTGTAGGTGAAGTGCTTGAAGATGCAGAAAAATGGGGAGTTGAGGAAATTGGAAAAGGCCATGTGCTGGTGGTTCAAGATCAATTCGGTAATATTCAATTCATCAATGATCCTCAATTAATTGTTGACTTTTTTAAGGACCAATCCATTAATCCCCCCCGTCCCTTAACCACACAAGAGTCGGATAATTACAAGGGCATGGCCCCCTTCACTTCATCCGGCGGAGAAGGCGGAGAAGGCGGAGAAGGCGGAGAAGGCGGAGAAGGCGGAGAAGGCGGAGAAGGCGGAGAAGGCGGAGAAGGCGGAGAAGGCGGAGAAGGCGGAGAAGGCGGAGAAGGCGGAGAAGGC
>JAAEKY010000707.1 GCA_024227235.1 Desulfobacteraceae bacterium
CGATCCATTTGATTACTATTTTTCCTTATTTTTTTTTTGTTTTGCAGGCCCATAGAATCGGAACCTGTTTTCTTTTCTTCAGTTCTTCACTCTTAGACACTGACCGGTTTTTTCGCTCTCCTATATGTAGGTTTTGAACTTTTAAATAAAAATCAACGACAACCACAAAAAATTCAGATTGAAACTGATTTACAGTGTTTCATAACTTCAGTATCTTGAAGACAATGGGTATAGGTTCAGCAGGCGGCCCCCAAAGACCGACCATGGTATTTGTTGGCTGGCGGTATGGGGCGTCTATCTTGGCTGTTGATTTTTAAATGGGCTGTGATAATTTATCTGAATGACCCATGTTGTCTTAGCATCGCTTGCTCGACTTTGGGGTTTCAAGAGCCGGTGAGGTCGACAGGGGTACTTTGACAGCACACAGCTTGGATGGAGACTGATTAATCTCAAATTTTATGCGTAATCATTTATTAGCTATAGTATTGGCGGATATTCTTAGGAAAGCTGTGACGTGAAAATTGATTATTCCAAACATGCCGAAGATATTAACCGTGTTCTATTTCGAATTTCAAATGCCATCAATACGGCAAAAGACCTGAAGCAGCTATATGCCACGATTCATCAAGCC
>JAAEKY010000708.1 GCA_024227235.1 Desulfobacteraceae bacterium
AAATGGAATGGAGGTATTTCTTATCCAATTCAGTCTGGTCATGGTTGTTTAGGTTGTAGTGCAGATAAATTCTGGGACGCAGCAGATAGCTTCTATTCTAGAGATGTCTCTGCCATTGGAGGTAATGCAGAATATCACGCAGATACTTTAGGTAAAATTGCCTTGGGTGGCGTAGTTGCAGGTGCGGCGGTACATGCGGTGGCTTCTAACATTTCCAAGAGAAAAGATCTCGAAAGAAGAGTGAAAGAAGCCGAAGAAAGTGAGAAAAAATTAGCTAAAGATAAAAGTTGCGTGAGTTTTAAAAAAATCAGGAAATTTCCGCCAAAAATGCCTGAGTTATAAGGGCTCAAAGTTGGCTACCCTCATCATAAAATATTGCATCTGAGCTGTAAAATCAACAGTTTTAAAACTGAGCTCGTGCATAATCATCAGCCCCTGTTAGTTCCAGAAGGCATTTCTGTAAGAGTTAGGAGTATTTCCTGGGGGAACCTAAATTCTCAGCCATTTTTGTTTTCTTGGCTGAGTGAGAAAGGGCTTAGGTTATGAGTCAGACACCTTTTTATGAAGATATTTTCCAAGAATGTAGATTAGCATTATTCTATGGTTAGGGTAGCCAACTTTGAGACCTTATATCTCAGTCATTTTTGGCTGAAAATACAAAGTTTCTGTGCTCATTAGACTGGAAATTTCCTGAATTTTTTAAAAATCACACAACTTTTATCTGTAGCTCTTTTTTAAGGGCCTCTACAAGCATTTGAACACTAAAGGGAGTTTTTTTTGAGACACCCTGTATTTGTGGCTCCGACAG
>JAAEKY010000709.1 GCA_024227235.1 Desulfobacteraceae bacterium
ATAATGCAAGAATGACAACTTTTGTTTGATCGAAATTTAAATGATAGATTTTTAATTTTTGACACTCGCTTATAGTTCAATTCTATTTGAAATTATTTTTTCTCATACAAAAAAAGTCTTTTAGATAACAAAAAATGTTACGATACAATAAACACTGCTATACTTTTCTGTTGGTTCGTTTTTATTTAAAACATTAACTTACTGTTTTTTAAACAAATTTCAATTATTTTATTATCTTCACTATTTGGCATTTATTTTGCATCTTATCGTTTATTATCTCCTTTTCAATTTGTTGGAACTGAAAATTTTTAAAAAAGAGGTCACTATGAAAAAATCACTTTTTATTTTAGTTGTTTTGGGGATCGTTTCTTTAGTCGTTACTCAATCTTTCGCAACCCGTGCATTAAAAGTTGTAGCAGACTTTGACCACAAAAAAGGAAAAATTGGAACATATAGAGCATTAGTTATTGGAATACAAAATTACCAAGATCCTAAAATTCCTGATCTTAAAACTTCTTTAAATGATGCAAAAGCTGTCGCTGATATTCTTCAAGATAAATATGGATTTGAAGTTGAATCTCTATTAGATGGATCTGCAACGAGACAAATTATGTATAGCAAGCTTAGAGATCTTGCTTTGAAAACTAAAGAAGAAGACAGTGTTTTAATTTACTATGCAGGGCATGGTGATCTTGATCGGCAATATGATGATGGATGGTGGATTCCAGTAGATGCCGAAGGTGGTAAACCAGCTACCTACCTCGATAATATCCAAATTCAGAAAGCTATGCGAAATATGAAAGCTCGTCATGTACTTTTAATATCTGACTCTTGTTATTCAGGTTCTTTATTCGGACAGGCTCGATCAATGCCTTCAGTTATAAATGACAAATATTATCTCAATCTATATAACGAGAAGAGCCGCTGGGGATTGACATCAGGAAATAAAACACCTGTTTCCGACTCGGGTACAGGGGGAAATAGCATTTTTGCGTATCAACTAATTAAAAAATTAAGGAATAATGATAAATCTTTTATCACTACCCAAGAAATTTATACAGACATAGCACCTATTATTGCTAACAATTCAGAACAAACTCCACTATGTCGTCCTATCAGGGGAACTGGCGATCAGGGAGGAGAGTTTGTTTTTGTTACTGCTGCTCTAAAGCCAATAGAGCAAACGGTACAAGAAAATATTGCAAACGATGACTTTGGAAACAATCGTCAAGAAATCAGCCAAGAGCGCAGGTCAATTGAACGCCAGAAAAGAGAGATAGAAATTGAGAAGCTCAAACAGGAGAGGCAAAAACTTGCTTTGGAGAAACAAAAATTTGATTTGGAAAGGCAAAAGCTTGAGGCAGACAAGAAAAAACAATTCGAAGAGTTGTCTACCAACAATCAGTACTCGAAAGATAACAATGGGATTGTTTTTGACAAAAAAACGAGGCTTGAGTGGTTTGCCGGTCCAAATAAAAATATGGCTTTTTCAAAAGCCCGAAAATGGATAAAAGACCTTGATATAAACAATCGAGATTGGCGTTTGCCAACAAAAAAAGAATTACAAAGTATTTATAAAAAGGGAGAGGGTCGATCAAATTGTACGCCTCTATTGATTGATTCTGACCCTTGGATAGTTTATACAAGAGATGTTCATGTTGAAAATATTTATGATGTATTTTACTTTGCCAATGGGCTAGGGACTTATGCTAGAAATCCATTTCACAAAGTGATAGCGGTTCGAACGAGAAAATTGTAGAAAATTATATTTTTAGAAATTTGAAAGAATCTATAACAAAAACAAAAATTTAATTCGAGTATTATTATCCTATGGTTTACTGCGACATACCATCCAAAGGGTTAACAATAGTTGCCCTATCTGTAACTGCTCGGTCATCTTTAACTTGTCATGGATAAAATATCATTGAGTTTGAGGTTTTGATTATCCAATTGATTGTAAGTAATGTTTAACTTTTGCATAGCCGAAATTTAAGAGCTAATAATTGAATTGGATGAATGCTTCATACCTTTTATAAAATTTACGAGAATCCATCCAAATTTTTTCATTTTTCCTCCAAAAAAGTTAATTGTCTTTCCCGGTTCCTATAATATCCA
>JAAEKY010000710.1 GCA_024227235.1 Desulfobacteraceae bacterium
AGATTGACGGGATAATGGAGCGCGATAGCGCTCAGGTTATCCTGTCAATCTTGCCGGTCGACTCCGTGGTTATCGAGTCGCGGAGCGACTCGGTGACTGCGGTGTCGACCGGGAACCGGTCACCCCAGTCGTTGATCAAGGCGCGGAGCGCCTTGATCAACGGCGAGATCACCGGCGCCGGTCACGGCGTCAGGTGAATTGATTGGTTATACATTTATTATTATGTCGTTTTTCTCTTTGCGAGGTTACTTTTTATAACTTCCAACATTTCCTCAATTTCTTTTTCATTCACAACAAGCGGGGGCATTAGACGGATTGATTTTTCTTTTGGTGAATTAATAATGAGTTTGTCTTTGAGGCATTTGTCGACCAGATCTGAACCTTTCGTCTCATTTAGATCAAATGCAATCAATAAGCCCTGCCCTCTAATATTTTCAATTTCGTGGGTCTTAGATATGTCTAACAATTTTTGAGAAATTAAATTACCCATTTTTTCACAGTGAGCAATTAAATCATTATTTAGTAATTCTTTTAGAACTACTAAACCAACTGACATGGCCAACGGTTGAGCTGTATAAGTTCCACCTTGGTCACCGGGGTCAAAAATATTTAAGCGTTCTTTGGCAAGTAGTGCAGAAAGTGGGAAGCCACCACCGATTCCTTTACCAAGTGTCATAATGTCTGGTTCTATGCCATAATGCTCGTAACAAAACAATTTTCCAGTTCTTCCCATCCCTGTTTGTATTTCATCAAACATGAGAAGAATATTTTCTTGGCTACACAGGTTATATAATTGTTCAATATAATTAGTGGAGGCCACGTTTATACCTCCTTCGCCCTGGATAGGTTCTATCAATATTGCACAGGTTTTTTCTGTGATACTTTGTCTTACTGATTCGAAATCATTAAAAATAGTTTTTACAAATCCCTTTGTTTTTGGTTCAAATAGGTTCTCCCATTGTTTTTTTCCTGTTGCCGACATTGTTGTTAACGTTCTGCCATGAAAACCTTGGCTGGTCGTAATGATTTCATAGGCGCCTGATTTATATTTAGCACCAAATTTTCTTGCCAATTTTATTGCGCCTTCATTTGCCTCTGCTCCAGTAGAAGTAAAAAAGACGCGCTCAAAACAGCAGTTTTTAATCAATAAATCAGCATATTCGAGCATTGGTAAATTGTAAAAAGATGGACTGGCATTTATCAGATGGTGAGACTGTTTGGTAAGGACATCAGATATTACTTTTGGAGAATGACCTAAACAATTAACTGCCCATCCACCAATAAAGTCCAAGTAACGGTTTCCCTCGGTATCAAAAAGAAACAGCCCTTCTCCTTTATCCATTACAATCTCAGGTCTATTTGTGACCTTGAGCAAAGTTTTGTCTGCAATTTGAATTAGTTCATTTTTTTTCATTGCTGATGCTTTCTTTGTATAACGTCCGGGGTGA
>JAAEKY010000711.1 GCA_024227235.1 Desulfobacteraceae bacterium
ATCAAGTTGGAACTGATGCGTAAGGTATGGGGATCTGATTGGTGTTCTATTGAAGAATTTGAAGATTGGGTAAATCTTGGAGCTGAAACATCCTTGCCTAAAGGTTGTGAAAAGGCAAAAGAGTTATTTTTCTGGGGTTCTAAATAATGAAATAGGAGGATTAAATGCGCAGCCTGATATTTATTTCAATTGCTTTTATAGTAACTTTTCATGCAGCCTCACTAAATGCATCATATTTGGATAAATTTTATTCCAAGAACACTTTAAAACATTATCAATCAATATATTCTGAAAATATTCGTTGGAATTTTGAAAACCTTTTATTAAAAAATCTTACTCCTAAAGAACGAAGAGCCATAGGTAAAGTTAACTTGACTTTTCCATTGATCGTTCCCAAACAAAATGCACCAATTAATTTTTACGCAACAAATCAGCCCAGAGGTATTTTAATGCCGATTCTGTCTGTTAAACTATTTGATGATGTTGCTATTGCGTCAGCATGGCTGATGTTCAACGGATACAGCCAGAACACGGTTTATGACTACATGAGCATAATTAAGTATAATAATCCTAAAAGTTTTCCTGGACACAGATATCCTCCGCCTCTAAAAGCTTTGCAAATACCTGCAAATGCTTTAAAGG
>JAAEKY010000712.1 GCA_024227235.1 Desulfobacteraceae bacterium
AGCGGAGAGCCTAACAAGCTGCTTAAATCATATCACAGCGGCTTTACAGATGATCTTGCATTAACAATCCAACATGCCAAAAAAAAACAAAGATATGATGAGATTGCCCTTATAGGATTCAGTATTGGTGGGAATATAACCCTTGTGCATTTAGGCAGAGACAAGGTTGACCCTATAGTTAAAAAAGCTGCTGTATTATCAGTGCCATGTGATTTAAAAGGAAGCTCAGAATGTCTCGCTAAATTTCAAAACACAATATACATGAAACGCTTCTTAAGAATGTTCCATGAAAAAATAAAAGCAAAAATGGTTTTTATGTCCGACCAAATTAACGATAAAGCTTATAATAATATAAAAAATTTTCAAGACTTTGATGACAGATACACAGCTCCCATCCATGGTTTTAAAAATGCATTGGATTACTGGAAAAAATCCAACTCTTTACAATTTCTCCCAAACATTAAAATTCCTACCCTTATATTGTCTGCTAAAAATGATCCTTTTTTATCAGATTCATGCTACCCAATAAAAGAGAGTACAGGCAATAAGAATATCACACTCGAAATGCCAGAATCCGGAGG
>JAAEKY010000713.1 GCA_024227235.1 Desulfobacteraceae bacterium
TATTCGTGAAGAATTGGTTCAAGGAAATATATAACGATAAAAGGAGAGAACCAAAATGAGTGAGCTCAAATCAGGCAGTAACCTTGAAAAGGTTCTAGCAGCCGGACATTTCGCATTCACAGGAGAATGCGGGCCACCAAAGGGTGCCAATGTTCCGCATCTTAAAGAAAAATTAAGCCATTTAGTCGGCAATGTTGATGCTGTAAATATGACAGATAACCAGACAGCAGTGGTCCGAATGTCATCCTGGGCAGGATCTGCTTTGATGATTGAAGAAGGACTTGAACCTAATTTTCAGATGGTTTGCCGGGATCGAAACCGTTTGGCCATGATGAGTGATATATTGGGCGCCTATGCTTTAGGTATTCGAAATATACTCTGTCTTTCCGGGGATCATCAGACATTTGGAAATCATCCGGATGCCAAAAATGTTCATGATATAGATTCCATGCAATTGATTTCCATGGTCAAGAAAATGAGAGATGAGGGAAAATTTCTCAATGATGAAGATATTGACGTCCCGCCTAAAATGTTCATCGGTGCCGCAGCCAATCCATTTGCTGATCCGTATGAGTACAGGGTATACAGACTGGCTAATAAAATAGAAGCCGGTGCTGATTTTATCCAGACCCAATGTATTTTTAACATGGATAAGTTCAGAGACTTCATGAAAAAAGCGGTGGATATGGGACTTCATGAAAAATGCTATATTCTTGCAGGGGTAACTCCTTTAAAGAATGCAGGCATGGCAAATTTTATGTCAAAATTTGTTCCAGGCATGGATGTACCTGCGGATGTAATCAAACGAATTAAAAGTGTTGATAAAAAAGATCAGGCTGAAGAGGGGATTAAATTTGCCCTTGAACAGGTTGAAGAGTTTAAAGAGATGGAAGGTGTGGCAGGCGTCCACATGATGGCCATTGAATGGGAACACATGGTTCCTGAAATAGCAAAACGGGCAGGTGTATTGCCAAGACCTGAAGTATAATTTTTACCTGCAAAAGGAATGGCCTGTGAAAATTAATTTTTCACAGGCCATTTTTTTTGTCTACACAACTCTTTTAGCCACCAAAGAAGTTATATCCTACGATACCGACTGCAATAATAACACCAAAAAAAATAATTGTTTTTAATTCATCCATAATAGCCTCCATTCATTAAGCAAATAATATAATTAAAAATAATATCTCTGGTCTGACTGCTTTAAACCAGAGAATAATTAAAATAGGTTATTCGTCTATTTCTTGCATTGTCCAGAAAAGTAAGAAACGTCAAGGCATAAATGACGAAAAAGGAAAAAAAATGTAATAATTGCTATTAAAATTATTCAAAATGAATCTATTTACGACGGAGGCATCTTTAATTTTCGCGAACAAGTATTCTTAAATTCTTGGGCGGGGTCTGCGGGATCAGACGGGGTAAAACTTGCGATAAAAAAAAGTCGCTACAAAAAATAGACAAATTAAACACTTTTTTTTACCTCAATTTCCTTTAAAAACTTTTGCTTCGTCCAGTACTTTTCTAACCATTTGAGCCATTTCAGATTTAACAACAGGTTTCTTAAGAAAACCTTTCATTCCAATGACCTCAGCTTGTACTTTATTTATCCGTTCACTAAATCCGGTACAAATAATAACGGGCATATCTGATTTTATCGATAAAATTTCTTTAGCCAGTTTGTCACCGGTTATGCCTGGCATAGTCATATCTGAAATCACAAGATCATAACCATTTGGATTAGATTTGAAAGTTTCCAGGGCTTCTAAGCTATTAGAAAAAGTAGATACATTATAACCCAGTCGTTCGAGCATTTGTTTCTCAAGCCGAACAACCGATTCTTCATCATCAACCAGCATTAAGCTTTCTGTTCCAGTGGGTAGAATGGGAACCAGATCATTCTCAATGTGTTTTGTAGGTTTTTTAATCAAAGGTATATAAACATTGAATGTCGTGCCTTTCCCTTCTTCGCTGGAAACTTTTATATCACCTTTATGCTCTTTCACAATTCCATAAACCACGGCAAGCCCCAGACCCGTTCCTTTCCCTTTTTCTTTAGTGGTGAAATAGGGTTCAAAAATATTATTAATTGTATTTCGTGGGATACCTAATCCGTTGTCAGAAACTGATATCATGGCATATTGCCCTGATTTCAAGGAACTGTCTTTTAATTCACCCTCATCTATTATGATTTCTTTAAGTTGTACAGAAATTATTCCACTGGTATTCTCTACAGCATGATAGGCATTGGTTATCAGATTCATGGTGATCTGGTGTAATTGAGTTGCATCTGCCATCACTGAACCACAATCTTGTTGGACATCTTGGTGAATTCCAATATCGGATGGAATTGATGAACGTGTCAATTTAAGAACTTCTTTTAATATTTTTTGAATTAGTACAGGTTGTAATTTATGGTCAGATTGTCGGCTGAAAGCAAGAATTTGATTAACAAGTTCACCTCCTCTTTTTCCGGCATTAAATATTTCTTGTACGCTCTCATATTCAGGACTATCCGGAGGAAGGTCCTCTTTAAGTATCTCTGCAAATCCGATAATGGGATATAAAAGATTGTTAAAATCATGGGCGATACCGCCAGCAAGGTTGCCAATGGATTCCATTTTTTGTGCTTGCCTGAGTCTTTCTTCCATTTGATTTCTTTTTGTTATGTTACGGAGGAATACATAGAACATTCCTCCATTATCTTGGGTAAAAGTCGTACTGACCTCTACATCGATAATGTGGCCCTTTTTATGTCGGTGTTTGCTTTCAAATTGATCGCTGCCATTCTTAATTATTTTTTTGATTCGTTCTTTTGTTTCTTTCGGATGTTCCTTTGCTTCGATACTCATGATAGACATTTTCAGGAGCTCATTTCGGCTGTATCCAATCATACTAGAGTAAGCTTGGTTTACTTCAAGGAAATTACCTTTCCTGTCTACAATCCAGAATCCATCGATAGAGCTTTCAATTGTCTTTTTGTATTTTTCTTCTTCTACTTTTCGTTCGCTTATATCAAATGAAACACCTATTGTACCATTGATTTTCCCATTTTTATCAAATTTGGGATGGATTGTGAACAAGGCAGGAAACTGATCACCAGATTTTCTTACAAGAACGGTTTCACCAGAATATCCTTTTTTATTTTTAAAAAGTTCTGCTTGCATCTTTGGAAAATCTTCAACAATTTCAGGAGGATGAAATATCGCTACTTTTTTACCGATTACTTCATCCCGTGTATAATGGAATATTTTCTCAGCTCCAGGGCTGATATCCAATATTTTTGTATCTTTCCCACCAAGATCTGTTACAACAAATGCAATATTTTCAGCTGCTTCATATATGGATCTTAAGTACCGCTCACTGTTTTGAAGTGCCTTTTCAACTTTCATTCGTTTCAGAATTGAAATTTTATGATTAGATCGAATTATCTGAAGTGAGAGTAGAAAAACTAAAAAACAAAATATACCAAAAAATATAAGATAAATCCTGTCTGCCTTTGTTGCAATGATAAAAGATTGGGCAGAATATTCCGATTCTTCATCCCGCATACTTTGATATTGTTTTATCAATTCTCTACCTGCGCTTGTCCATCTTCTTTCTGTAATCAGAGAAATTACATTTTGGCTGCATTTTGTTCCCATATCGGTATTTTGACGCATGAGTTCAATTTCAGGGA
>JAAEKY010000714.1 GCA_024227235.1 Desulfobacteraceae bacterium
CTCTAATATGAAAAAATTACTTCGCGCATAATATTTTGGCCCTCAAGTATTTTATGTTCTTCATCCGATAGAATTATACCTCCGGGATGATGAGCTCCAAATCCACTCATAAAAGTTCGACCGACACTATTCCCTCTACCTTTTAATCCCGAAAAAATAATAGAGGACATAAAACCGTATGCTAACCCTAATATAAATAAAAACAATATGTTGGAAATTATGGAAATCATATTTAATGGGGTGCTGAAATAAAACAGAAGTGGGGCTACCAACAAGCCTGCAACCCCTCCCATCCAGGTTTTTTTTGCACCAATAATAGCTCCAAGGATACTAACAATGAAAATCATAGTAAAAAAGTTCATAATTCTTCTCCTTTTTTTTTGCTTGGCGCAGAGAATAGATGACCGGTGGCGACGTCTCCCTCGCTAAACGGGGAACTCATGTATTATCAACGACACGGCAATGGTCCACATAGTGGCGCAGACCAGACTGTCGAGAATCCGCCAGGAAATTTGTTTTTTAAAAAGGGGAGCAAGAATCTGCCCTCCAAGACTCAGGCTGATAAACCACAGGGTGGAGGCGGAAACCGCCCCAATCCAGAAATGTAGTCGGCCTTCCCCGTGAAACTGACTGCTCACACCACCCAGAAGAATAATGGTGTCCAAATAAAAATGTGGGTTAAGCAAAGTAACGGCTAAGGTGGTGATAATGGCGGCTTTC
>JAAEKY010000715.1 GCA_024227235.1 Desulfobacteraceae bacterium
ATGTAAAAAAATATATTGAATTGCACAAAGGCAATATAAATGTTGAGTCTGAATCGGGAGTGGGTACGAAATTTACCATCAGCATTGATGTGACAAAAAAGGAATTAACCCATACGGAAAAAATATTTTTAAAAAATACACAGAATTATTTTAATAAGAAGATTCTGATTGTAGAGGATGAAATAGATATCTCTGAGATACAAAAAATAATATTATCTCAGGCACCTTGTAATCATAAAGTTGATATCGCTTATGATGGGAAGACAGCCGTCGATCTGTTGAAGAAAAATAAGTATGATATGATCTGTTTAGACTACATCCTACCCGGAAAAATGAATGGAATGGATGTTTACAAATATATTAGAGAAAAGAATGATTCAGTACCAATCCTTTTTGTTTCTGGGAATATAGAGTTTTTGGAATCAATTAAAGATTTAAAGCAGGAAGACACCCTAATTGATCACATCACAAAGCCGTGTCAAAATGTTGAATATATATCTCGAATAAACAAATTATTTGAATTCACTCAAAAGCATCATTCTTCAGAGTAAGACCTTTGGGCCAACCCCTTATGTTTCCACAATAAATCTCAACAATCCAAATGAACCGGATGGGACGGAACCGGTAATTTGAGTGGATAGAGCACAGTTCTAACCTTCACCTTTTCAACCATCTGTATCGTAGCCTTATCAAATAGAAATATTTAATGGCCATGGTTATATATCAGGCGTCAGGGCAATATCACCGCTTTTGTTTTTGTCAGCATCTATAAAGTCGAGTATGGGGTTAGTTACGATAGGTGCATCGCCTGACCCACCAGAATTTCAAAAACATTTCACATTCACTTCATAAACAATTCACACATCAAGGTTAAGGTAAGGCCATAAGTCAACTTTAAACCATAAAGGACGGTCAAATGAAAACCTTATTGAAAACCATTGGTGTCAACCTTATCCTCCTGCTAGTTGCAGGACTCCCACACGTGTCTGCCCTTGAGCAGGCTGATAAAACCCTTTCTCCCTATTTTTTTGTAGAAAAAGGAGAATCCTCCATTGATCATTTCCCATTAAAAGAGACGCAGGTTGAGACTCAGATCACAGGAGTCATTGCTCATGTTACAGTACATCAGGTGTATGCCAATACAGGTTCGCACCCCATTAATGGCCGGTACATCTTTCCGGCATCCACGCGAGCGGCAGTTCATGGCATGACCATGACAATTGGTGAGAAGGTAATCACGGCCCGGATAAAAGAAAAACAAGCCGCGCAAAAGGAATTTGATGAAGCAAAAAAGACCGGAAAGAGTGCATCTCTTTTAAAACAGCACCGACCCAATGTATTCAGCATGAATG
>JAAEKY010000716.1 GCA_024227235.1 Desulfobacteraceae bacterium
AACAGGAGTCATACATTGTGAATTACGCAATAATAGTGCCCAAAATACATTTTCTTATATATTTAATGGTTTGGATTATTGTTAAAGCGATCTATCTCAATTGGGAAACTCATTTTTGCACTATTTTGCACAATCAATTTCAAACTGTGCACATTAATGCATCAAAACCTCGTCCTATATCTTTCAAAAAAAACTCACTCAACTTGGGTTCAAGTTTCCAGGGCGTCTATCGCTAATTTTAAATTGGTTCGGGCTTGTTTTTCATATTTGGTATTAAAAAAATTGGTATAGTAGATGGGGTCTTTTTTGAAAAAGGAATTTAATACTTCTTTACGCTTGGTTTTATATATTGAGTAGGGAACCCATTCATGCTCTTTCCTGATTTTGTTTTCATATTCCTGATAAACCACGGGGGGGGACCCAAAAGTAGAAAGGTCGATATCGATTAAGTACTGAGTGTCCGGATCAACCACCGAGCCGTTATGCTTTGTGGCGAGTATTAAAATTTCGACTGTATTTACCGAGGTGTCCTTGATTCCGGCCCTTTTTAACTCAGTACGCGCAAGTTGGGCACTTTTTTCTTCATTATTATTTGATCCGATCTGATATACTGCATCATGATACCAAATGGCCATTTCAACTTCATCAGGAGATTTTAACTGGTCTCGTATTTGGTCGAATTCAGCAAGACAATGCTCCAAATGTTTCAAGTCATGATACGCACGATGCTTTTCACTATATGCTTCTATGAGCCTGCCATAGAGCGGTCCCGGGTCTGTAGTGCTGCCTAATCGTTTCAGAAGCGCAATC
>JAAEKY010000717.1 GCA_024227235.1 Desulfobacteraceae bacterium
AATTTCCTAAACTGTTACAGACTACTTTGGATACACTCCTAGTGGATAATAAGTTAACATCATGGCAGTTAAAGGTTGGAGACTACTTTGTGCAAGTCAGTATACATTTCTCATTAACAGCCATTGACCACAACATAAGTGATGTGAGATACAGAAGGACACCACCTTCACAGGTTACCAGAGATAATACTCGTGCAAAGGCACACAAAGAATCTATTAAAACAGAAGGTGTTATTGAACAGGATGTTATTAATGTGATATCTGATACAAGAGACACACAACAACCTACTACATTGGAGGAAATAAAACCAGCCAATACTCCTGATAAAGTTAGTCCTACTGTATTTCTGTCAAACGAAGGTGTTATTGATATGTCAACCACCTTGCCCACTTCAAATGTGCAGTCAGTGGAACTGCATTGTGACATTGTAGATATTGCTAATATCAATCAAGCTGAAACAAGTATTGCTTTGGACACTTCTTTAAGGGACAGTGTCAATAGTGATGAGAGTGACGAATTAATGGATGAACGTCTACAGAAAATACTAGATGGTATGGATAGGCTTGAACAAAGTTGTGACAGAATTGATCATCGGTTTGATAATATTATAGACAATTGTGCCAAAAGAGATCATTCTACAAATAGTGTAACAGAACAAAAATCTGAAACAAATGATGATGATTCAACAAAGGATGGTACCTACACCTGTGATGGGTGTGGGGGTATGATGGAAAGCTTTCCCAATTCTAAATGGTTTAGATGTTCTGAGTGTGTTGACACTGATATCTGCCATGAATGTTATAGGAAAGATATCCACATTCATCACAAGGCATATCTACAGTTATTCACAGCACCACCTGTTTGGGACACTCCCTATTGTGATGCATGTGGGTTGTCTTTCACTGACCCTGATTCAATGCTTTTCAAATGCAAAAAGTGTGAAGATTACTGCCTGTGCCAGAGATGCCACAATAACCTTCATCATTTCCATCACTCCAAGTATATGAAAGAGATAGGCGTGCAGCAATACATCAAAGATATTGGCTAGCTTCATCTGTGAAGTAGCAATGAAATTTTGCAGGTTACAACACAGAATTTTTCTTGGACCATGATATAGGACACTGATCTAACTTTAACTATTTTTCTTCCAGTATTCTCAATGAATTCTGAACTTTATATGTAAACTATGTGTTATATGCATGTATGTATACCAGCACTGGATTCCAGTACTCGGTAATGGGGTTGTGGTTGGGTTATTTTCATGTTAATAAAATGTGAAATACAAAAAAAAAAAAAAAAAAAAAAAAAAATTTAGGCAATGCAATAAAACAGAATCTTCGTACCTAGCAAAAACGTGTTACCTTTTTTTCAAAAAACCCTTACGTGAATAATAAGTTAATGTTGTTAAATACCTGTAGCGTTGTCCACTTTAGTGTTGACGGAGAGAGGGGCCACAATGTGCGGCTGGTCTGGTACACGTTCGACGTAGCCTTGTTGAAGCCAAACAGTCAGCTGTTCACGCACAAACTTCAAATCCCTTTTTGCAGACATATTATTTTCTAACTTTGAAGCTGGAGGAGGCCCAGACTTCCAGGTCGGACTGTATCCTTCCCGCAAAATTTGAAGGACCTCCTCCCCGGCGTTTAGAACTTCGTCGTAACAACGAATAGCATCTGGTTGGTGTATTCCCCTAGGCAAAGGTTTGAAGCCCG
>JAAEKY010000718.1 GCA_024227235.1 Desulfobacteraceae bacterium
AGCGGACTGATATCCAGCTAAACCACCTCATATTTGTAGCGCCCTCCGGCGACTACGCAATTCATAGAATGAATTACCCCTCAACTATAGGTATCGGCCATTCCTTGAGTTTCTTTAGTTTTTTTTCTGACTTTTTTTAAATTATTTTTAAGCCACTGTTTTAAAACAGTTTTCACCTTGATTTTTTTATAACCTAACACACTAAAGCGCTTAAAATGCCGGTACAAAAATGTGCAATTAGCGTTGAAATGCTATCGCGAAATGTTCTGTTAAATGAGCGGATGAGTAATAACAACGTTGCTGGATGTCAGCGAGACCTGTCTGTTTTTTTGTTCTGCTGGCTTTTATTGAGCACACCACGTTAAAGCACGCTGTGTTTCGACATCGTCGATCCGATTATCAGCCAGGTAAAAATATCAATGCATAAACAAGACAGCTTGATGATGGATACATATTCAATATTTGTGGGAATGATGAAGTTATTAAAGCGTGTTTGCTGTGACAGTAAGTAATTCAATTAGCGGCAATAAATCGCCAGCTCATTTTTGCCATGTGGCAATGCCTGTTCATTGGCAATGGTAAATGTAGTACTCAGTCATCATGATAGTGACCGGATGTTTGGTGTATAAGTCTGTTTTCAGTGAGATAGTGATTGCCTGAAAAAGGCCGCCAGTCATGCGAGGCAAAAGCGTGAGGACCGGAGCAGACGCAGAAAAAATAAAAATATTAACGCGTCAAAAAAACGTTGGCACAGGATTTGTATAATAGAAATCTGTAAGTTGA
The DNA here is from genome assembly GCA_024227235.1 of Desulfobacteraceae bacterium. Taxonomy (GTDB): domain Bacteria; phylum Desulfobacterota; class Desulfobacteria; order Desulfobacterales; family Desulfobacteraceae; genus Desulfobacula. The sequence goes on from JAAEKY010000718.1 coordinate 784, forward strand.
CTGGTGATGATTCGGCGATAAGAATAAAAAAGGCCGGGTCTAAAAGGCGACCCGGCCAACTTGCTCACGTTAGGAG
>JAAEKY010000719.1 GCA_024227235.1 Desulfobacteraceae bacterium
ATAATGATATGTCCGCCTTTATGATAAGCACGAAGGGTGATCGTCCCCTGAGAAGGTTTTTCTTGCTTTGTCCTGTCTGACGCGGCTTCAATCCCGTGATCACAGGAATTTCTGATCATATGCACCATGGGTTCATAAAGTGCATCCACGACATTCCTGTCGATCTCAGTATCTTCACCTTCCATGTTTAAATTGATCTTTTTACCGGATTTTTTGGATAAATCTCTTACAAGCCGTATCATTTTCATGAAGGTGGCTTTTATGGGGATCATTCTCATGGACATGGCAATATTCTGCATATTGGTGACAATCAAGCCAAGCTGTGCCACATTCTGGCTCAATGAAGGATCATCCACTGTCTTTTGTTTCAACATTGACTGGGCGATAACAAGTTCTCCTGCAAAATCCACCAGGTCATCAAGTTTGTCTGTGCTCACCTTAACTTGTGTTACCACCTTTTTTTTCGTGTGAGTTTGATCCATCAAAGCACTTGCTACCTGTTTTGGAGCAACCTTATTTTCTTCAACAAGGATCTCACCAACTTTTTTATCCGGATGTTCCTTTTGGATATCCAGGGCCTGATCCAGGTTCTCCTCAGAGATATTTCCTTTTTTAACAAGGATTTCACCCAAAGGCATTTTTTCTCCTTTGGTTAAAGCTACTTGCAGTTTTTTTAATTTATCTCTCAAACCTTCCACATCGATATGATCATCTGGCTGCAAAATCCCTGTCTGGGTCCCTTCTTTTACCATTGTAATCAGGTTTTTTAAGGTGTCGACAGATTCTAAAATAGCATCTGTAGCTATATCATTAATCAAAAAATCACCACTGCGGGCTGCATCCAGAAGGTTTTCTGTGGTGTGGGAAAGTTTATTTATTTTTGTCAGGGATAAAAAGCCTGAAACCCCTTTAATTGTATGAAATGGACGGAAAATATCATTTATAATATCATTATTGGTCGGGTCCTGCTCCAAATCAATCAGATTCACCTCAATAGTATCAAGATTTTCTTCTGCTTCAGATACAAAATCGATGAGAATTTCCATATCGTCTTCAGATATTTTCTGGGGTTCTGATGGGACTTCTGCTACCACTTCGCCCTCCTTGGGCTTAGGCTTTTTAGGTTTCTGTTCTTCCTCGATCTTTATCTGCAGCAACTCTAGAACGTCTGAATAATCAAATCCAAAAACTTTATCGCGTTTTAAATGACTCATTATAGATTTAAGCAATACCAGACCTTCTTCTATGGGTTTAGTATTATAAATATTCTCCAGAGTCATGTTTTCTACATACCCTTTGCAGGCAATAGAAATTTCATAGAATATAGTAAAATCTTCTTTTTTTGAGATATCAATGAGTTCATCAAAGCTGTTGAGCATGGTGCCTATATCAGGGATTTCTCCTGGACAGAATCCGCCGATCAGAATGGAAAGCCTGTCCAGACTTTCTTCAACCTGGGTCAATCCAGTGTTATCCGGTTCTATATCTCCGGATTTGTCTTCTATCGGCTCTGGATGATCTGATGTTTCTAAAAGATTTATGGAAGATGATAACCCAGATATTATTTCTCCCAGTTGTTCCATGTTCTTGTCAACACCACTGGAATTATTCTTCAAAATCAGGTCAATGATCTTTCTTGCCTTTAAAACCTGCGTCCCATTATCATTCTGAGATAGATCCCTGAATTGACTATGAACCTGTTTTAATATGGGCAGTAAACCTGACAAGGATTCTGGTTCATCCGGATCTGCAAGAATAAAATCACAGGAGAGTTTCTCTAACAGGGTTTCTATCTTTTTTAAGGTCATCTGGATGTCCTTAGGTGCATTGTTTTAAAAATGCTGATATGAATTGGGGCACAGGGTACGATACCCTGTGCCTGCAAATTATTGGTTCGTAATTAAAAATTTTCAAACTCTTCGTCATCATCAAAAGGGATAACCTGATTTGCTTGAACCTCTTTTGTATCATGGGGCAGCATTTTTCTTCCCCCGGTATTGCTCGAGTTTAGTTGAGAAGAAGCAATCGTTTCAGAACTGCCACTTTTATCGCCCTCCATAATTTCTATCATGACTCCGACTTTATTGCTCAATTCATTTGCCTGAGATGACAATTCTTCTGAACCTGCCGCATTTTGTTGAACCACTTTATCCATTTCTGACACTGCAGTGGTAACCTGGCTGATTCCATCTGCCTGTTCCTTGGATGCAGAGCTGATTTCTTCCACCAATGAACCAACCTTTGCAGAGCTGTCGGTAACTTGTTTAAACGCCTCATTTGTTTTTTCAACAAGAGCAGCGCCATCATTGACCTTTTTAACAGTCCCTTCGATAAGCTCTGAAGTGTCCTTTGCAGCATCAGCAGCTCTCATGGCAAGATTTCTTACTTCATCGGCCACCACTGCAAATCCAGCACCTGCTTCACCTGCCCTTGCTGCCTCAACCGCTGCATTAAGGGCAAGCAGGTTCGTCTGGAAAGCGATCTCATCTATGGTTTTTACAATTTTTGATGTTTCTTCACTTGCTTTAGAGATTTCTTCCATAGAAATAATCAGGTCATCCATTGATTTATCTGCAGTTTTAACCACGCTATTTGCATCCTGCATTAATGTATTGGCCTGATTTGCATTTTTCGCATTATTATTGGTCATACTTGAAATTTCTTCCAGTGTTGATGAGGTCTCTTCAAGGCTTGCTGCCTGTTGAGAACTGCCGGAAGCTATTTGACTGCTTGCTTGAGACACTTGACTGGATCCTGAATTTAGACTTTCAATTACTTCTTTGAACTTGTCCTTTACATCATTAAGCTCTCCTGAGCTAAAGGTTTTAAGCCCTTGAAAAATTGCTTTAAATGGACTGGCTACAGAATTAGCAAGGAATAAAGATATAGCAATTGCAAGAATGATGGCAATAATGACACCACCAATGATCATGTACATGGAAGTGCTTGACGTTTTTTCAGCCCCGGCTTTTCTTTCTTCCATAAGTTTTTGTTCTCTGCCAGTGAAGGTACCCACCTGGGCGCGAAATTTGTCAAAGTATTTCTTTCCTCTTGCTTCAGCAACAAGGTCTGCCATATCATCCATGGTTTTAGCATTCCCGATCTTACGTCGCAGTGCAATTTGAACTTCTGTCACATCTTTTTGCCAGGCATCAATATTGGTTTTAACTTCAGATAAAAGTTTGACCTGTGTCGGGTTGTCATTCACAGTCTTTGAAAGAGATGCTACTAATTCATAAAACCTTTTCTGCCCGCCTTTGTAGGGATCAAGAAACTCTTCTTTTCCTGCCAAAAGATACCCTCTCATGCCGGTTTCCATATCCACACCGGCTGAAATAATATCATTGGCCTTTGCGATCACTTTATAGGTATGCTCAACCCAATTATTGAGTTCTTTATATTTATCGATATTTTGCTGCGTATCAAGTGTCAGGGCATTAGCCGAATTTTTCCGCTTCTCCATCAGCCCAGCCTCTCGGTCAATAAAAGTTTTTATCTGATCCCGAAATTTGTCAAAATACTGTTTTCCCTTTGCCTGTGCCACTAAATGAGCCATATCATTCATGGTCTTTGCATCCCCGATTTCTCGCCGCAGTGCAATTTGAACTTCGGTCACATCTTTTTGCCAGGCATCAATATTGGTTTTAACTTCTGAAAGAAGCTGAACCTGTGTCGGGTTATCATCCACAGTCTTAGAAAGAGAGGCTATTAATTCATAAAACTTTTTCTGTCCACCTTTGTAAGGATCAAGAAACTCTTCTTTTCCTGCTAAAAGATACCCTCTCATACCCGTTTCCATGTCCACACCAGAAGCGATGATATCATTGGCTTTAGCAATGACAACATGTGTATGATCCACTCTTTCATTTGTCTTAGTCAAAGATTTAGTGGCATTAATGCTGATAACACCCAGTACCACCATCAAAACGAGTGTGACACAACTGCCAAGAATAATTTTAAATTTTAAGCCCATGTTCTTAAACATTTTTTTTCCTTTTATTTATTTGTTTATGATACGTTCTCAAGTTGTGCCACTTCTTCCTGGTTCAACACTCTGTCGATGTCTAACAGAATTTTTACATTGCCTTCCATTTTGGCCATACCAAGGATATAATCGGTATCAAGCTTTGAACCAAATGTTGGCGCCTCTTCTATTTCTTCCTCAGTGATATTTAAAACTTCAGATACAGCATCAACAACAATGCCAATGAGTACGGTCCCTGATTCCGAATCAATCTCGACCACAATGATACAGGTTCGATCGGTATAGGGGATCTCTCCCATATCAAATTTCAGTCTCAGATCCATAACCGGGATGACCTTTCCCCTAAGGTTAATGACCCCTTTTACGAATTCAGGAGTTCGGGGAACCGATGTGATCGGCATCATACCAATGATTTCTTTTACCTTAAGAATGCCTACGCCGTATTCTTCTTCGGCAAGTGTGAACGTAAGATATTTACCAGTTTTAATTGTTATATCTTTTACCGCCTGGGCCATTGTATCATCTAACTTAACCATTTTTAGATTCCCCCTGTTAACACCCAATTTTTGATTTATAATTATTTATCATTTTTTCTAATACAAGATTCACATCTGTAAAATCATTTGTTGCGTAACTAATGTATCTTGGATAAAGTTTTATTGCTTTGGTAATGAGATCACATTTTGAATCAGGTAAAATCAGAATAATAGAATGATCCTTAAGTAAACTTTTAAGGGCAAGACTATTAATTATTTCTTTTTCTGATGTCACATAAAAAAGAAATATCTTGTGGCTAGAATCCCATACCCGAAGATCAGCCTCCAGTCCTTGAATTGTTGAATATGTTACTATTTTTTTTTCAGGGATCAAGTTGTTGATAAAAGGTAAAATCTTTTTTTGGTATTTTTTCCCACCTTCAGTGTAAATTATCAATTTTACATTATGGTTAATAGTATTCATATTTCTATTTTTTTTATCCTTGAAAGCAAATTAGTTTCACAGCGCCATTTTTAAGATTGATTTGACAAATTGTATGCGACCACTTGTTTATAATACAAATAATGTACCAAAAATTTGCTTGTCAAAATTATTTTTAATTTCTATTTTGATACCAGACAGTTAGGTTGGAGGGAGATTAAAAATGAGGAATTCGTCTTTAATAGGAATCCCATTTTTGATATAGAATAAATCTCATTTTTGAGATTTGTCTCGCTTTTGGCCTATAAAAAATTTAATTTTATGAAATGAGATTAATCGCTTTTGATATGATGCTTTTTTAGTTTTCTATATAATACCGACCGAGATAGGCCTGATATTCTGCATATTTTTTGGATATCGCCCTCAGTTTGGGAATAAAGCTGTTCTAAATAAATTATTTCAGTATTCTCTAAAACGTCTTTGAAAGGTAATGAACAATTGTTCCGGTCAAGATCCTCAACATCTATTGATTGTATTTTTTTTGATTTTGTAACAGTCAAACGTGCAATTTCAGTCCTGATTTTTCGTGGCAGATGATATGCAAACAAGATTTTTTCTTTGGGGCTTGTGGAGATGCATGCCTCTATAGTGTTCGCCAATTCTCTTACATTTCCAGGCCATTTATATTTCAGAATCATCTCAAGAAAATCAGGGGAGATTTCTTTTAAATCCATTCTATATTGATTACAGAATAGCTTGATATAATACAGAGCAATTTTTTCAATATCTTTTTCCCGATTTTTTAAGGGCGGCAATTCAATGGTAAATGACTTTAGACGATATAGCAGGTCATTCCTGAATTGCTTTTCATTAACCATTTGATCAAGATTTTTATTTGTAGCCGCAATAACTCTGAAATTACTGGATATTTCGTCTTCACTGCCAACAGGTCTGAATTTTTTTTCCTGGAGTACTCTTAAAAAGGCTGACTGGGTGGATAATGGCAGCTCACCGACCTCATCTAAAAACAATGTTCCATTATTTGCAAGATTAACCAACCCGTTTCTTTTCTTGTCTGCTCCCGTAAAAGAACCTTTTTCATGCCCAAAAAGTACGCTTTCTATAAAATTTTCTGATAAAATACTGCAATCAACAACAATGAAGCTATTATTTTTTCTCAAACTATTTTCATGTATCATTTTTGCAAATAATTCTTTTCCTGTTCCGGTTTCACCCGTTATCAATACGTTGGCCTCACTTCTGGCCATTTGTGAAGCCTGTTCAATGCAGAGAGTGATTGTTTGGCTGTCCCCAATAATATTATCTGCATCAAATGGGATAGAACTTTCAGATATTTTTTTTTGCTCTTGAAACTGTAAAGCTCTTGAAATTTGCAACCTAAACTTATTTGGAGATGCAGGTTTCTCAACATAATCCCATGCGCCATTATTTATAGCAAGCTCAGCGCCATCAGGGTCGGAAAATGCTGTCATTATTATTACCTGAGGAGAAAAAGGGCTTTTCATGATATCTTCAATAATATCCAGGCCACAACCATCAGGTAAATTTACATCTAGCAAAATTAAATTAAATATTGATATGCCAATTTTTTTCAGACCTTCTTTAATTGTAAGAGCTGATTCAACTTTATGGCCCATATCCTCCACGAGCCGTGACATCGTATGCACAACGCCGTCATCATCATCGATTATTAAAATTTTGGCTATTGTTTCCGTATTCATTTTATCAGCTCGCTTATAACGGTTAATATGTGATTTTTTTCCACTGGTTTGGTCAAAACCCTGTCTATTCCAGAAGATGCCTGCCTATCCATTATTTTACTTTCATTGTATCCTGTTAGTAAAATTATGGGGATTTTGGAATTTATTTCTCTAACTTTTGAACAAAATTTATCTCCCATCAGATTTGGCATAGTCAAATCAGAAATTATCAAATCATAGTTTTCAGGGAATGATTTAAATTTTTCAAGCGCCTGAACACTATCAATGAACCCTTCAACTTGAAACCCTGATTTCAGCAATATTTTGTTTAAAAGATTAATAATATTTGATTCATCATCGACAATTAGTACTTTCTTAGAATGGCCTTGTATCTTTTTATATGCAGGTGGATTATCCTTTATTATTTTTTTATCTGTAATGGGTAAATAAATTGAGAAACAAGCCCCTTTGCCGGGCTCACTTTTTACGTCAATGCTGCCACCGAAGGTGGTAACAATACCATGGGAAACCGCCAGTCCGAGGCCGGACCCCTTGTTATGAGCCTTTGTTGAAAAATAAGGTTGGAATATGTCTCCCAATATTTTTTTATCCATGCCAATTCCAGTATCTTTGATTTCTATACAAACATATTGTTGTTTTCGATCCTTTTGTAATTCAATTACCGACACATCAGGGTCTTCTTGTTTGAGACAAATTGATAAAACACCTTCTGATCCTTCCATTGCCTGATAGGCGTTAGTGATCAAATTCATAATCACTTGATGAATTTGAAGCGCATCAGCCATTACAGGACCACATCTCTTATCAATATTTTGTTTGATTTTAATATTAGAAGGAATTGTCGATCGAGACAGTTTGATTGTTTCTTTGAGAAGTGGCTGCAATTTGAGAGGCTGCATCTCGTGCTGGTGTTTTCTACTGAAAGTTAATATCTGTGAAACAAGTTCTTTTGCTCTTTTTCCTGCTGTTAATATTGTCTTTAAATCTGTTTTATTCCTTTTCGTTTGATCTTTTTCCAACAACATCTCAGTTAATCCGATAATTGGAAATAGGATATTGTTAAAATCATGTGCGATCCCCCCTGCAAGCACTGCTACTGCTTCGAGTTTTTGAGCTTGTTGGAGGCGGGTTTCCATTTTTTTAATATCAGTAATGTCATGTAGAATTGAGAATTTAGAAATCGATCCATCAGCATGAAATATTGGAGAATTAGATATATTGTAAGTTCTGTTATCTTTCGGGCTGACAATTTCAAAGCTTTGGGATTGTCCGTTTATAACTTTTTCCATAACACACCATGGACATTTCTCATCAAGTCCGTACAGCACTTTATAACAGGTTTCACCTGTGGCATCAAAACCTACTTTTTTAATCATGGCTGGATTCATATATTCAATGCGAGCATCAGAAGAACAAATATATGCTGCTTCATCCATAGAACTCATTATTGATCGATATTTTGCCTCGCTTTCTTGTAAATTCTGCAAAAAAAGAAGGCTGCTTAGACTATCTGTAAGTCTGCGGCCTATCTCTTTGAAAAGTTGTATTTCATTGTCAGTCCAAACCCGTTCAAAAGCACATTGATGCATTCCAAATAGCCAGGGATTGCCTGTCTTGGGATGGATACTCATAAATATTTGGGATTGAACGTTAAATTCTTTATACGTATCTGAAGAAACGGGTTCTTGGTTCCCAGGTCCAAATGTAACAGGGCCATTAGCGGAGAGTGCTTTGATCATATCGCTTTTCATTGGGTCCGACATTGGGACTTTCAAATTAAGTGTTTTTGCACCAGGATATTTTGAGTGGGTCTTTTCCACAGGTACCTTGAAGAAAGGTGAGTCCGGATCGCATGGATATAACAGCCAGGCCCTATCACATTTAAACAACTGCATGATGGTTTCTGCTATATTCTGCAGCATTGTATTTAAATTTGTGGATTGATGAATAACTTTATCAATTGTTCCAAGACTTTTAAGAAATTTTATATGTTCTTGTTGTCTTTTTTCTGCTTTCAGGCGATCCGTAACATCACGAAAGACACCTGTTGCACCAGCTGGCCTGCCTTGATCATCAAAAAATACATTTGTGTTAGTTTCAACATATATAGGTGCTCCGTTTTTGTGTTTATGTTTAATAATATAATTTCTAACGGACCCTTTTTTTTGTAATTCTTTAGAGAACAGTGCATTATCGTCCATATTATAAACAAAATCATAATCGTGCATGCCAATTATTTCGTCTAAGCTTTTATACCCGTATAGTTTTAAAGCAGAAGGACTTGCGGCTAAAACTTTACCTTTTTGATCAACTTTATAATAAATATCCTGTATGTTTTCAAAAATTGATCGAAGGTTTTCTTCGCTGACTTTCAAGTTTATTTGTGCACGCTTTCTTGAGAAAGCAGTACCAATACTAACTCCAATGTCTTCAAAAAAATTTATACTATTTTCAGTAAACTGATGGCGTCTCATATCATTTATTTGAAGTAAACCAAGTATTTCGTAACCGGCTTTCAATGGAAACAGTCCTACGGATTCATATCCTTCACTATTGCACCTGTTCCGGGTTCTGGCCTGGCGATCTTCGTCAGTGGTTTCTGATAATAGCTTGCTGGTATTGTTGCTCCAGAAACTTCCACCTTTAGTAAAAAAATCTTTGCTATCATCAGTGCGCCCGCATATGATGTTACCGCACATGCACTCCACGTAAGGGTTGCCATTTGAATCTCGTTTAATTTCGCCCATGCTGTCACGAGTGCATAAATATTTTTCAGCCTCAACAAAGTGATCTGGGAACCCTTTTGTTATATAATATGGGAAATCTTCACTTTCATTCAAACGGATAGCTACTGCATGGAATCCTGTGAATTGTTTTATCTCGTTCAAAATTTCTTCAATGCATTCTTTCCATGCTTCGGACTTATTGATCTGATCCAAAATTTTAATATTCAGTAATTTCCATTGTTCTGCCTGTTTATATTCTGAGTTTTTTTGCTCTAACTCTTGAATTTTCTTTTCTAATATTTCACGTATTGGTTTTTCAGCCATCAGAAAAATCTCCAAGTTATATATCTTTAAATATTTAGAACAGTTTTAAGCAAATAAATAGGTGAACAGTTTTTAACGTATAAATCAATTCAATATACTTTTATTGTAACTCATCATATTTATACAGTAATATCAATAGGTGTAAATACTTATATATCAGTTTTCGGGGTTAACAACGAATACGGAACAAGAATTATAACATCTTGAAATAACGAAATAAACACCTTGAATATTCCATCTGTTTGATATGTAGTGGATTAGCAAAAAATAAAATTTTAAAATGAGAAAGGGCTTAGATGATTCATGACAATATTGATTTTGAAATACAAGCTGATATTTGAATTTTTTCTTAAATTTAATATTATTAAAACCTTGCATCAAAGTGGTATTTGGAAATGGTCTGGATATATTGTGCAGTCATTGATAATTACAATTTCTATATTGCCTTTTTGTATGCAAAATTTTTTCAGGGTAATGTGATCAATGACAATTTAACATTTGGTAAAGATATGGCATATAAAGTTTTCAAGGGATGTAGATCCAACTGGAGAGACGCCTGTAGATATAATTGCTGATATTACTGCTTATTGTATTGCCTCAGGATCAAATTGAAAATTATGTACTGGTTTTTAATTAACCTGGGAACGGAACCAAGATTGAATTTTATCAGGCAGATATTGAAGCAATTGAAAAAGTTTGTTGAAAATACTATCTTTTAGAAAAAAAGACACCAATAATAATATTGTTTAGATAGATTACCCAATTTGTAGTTGTTGCAAATTGGGTAATCAATTCTTTTAGATCAATACATAAGCTCAGGTAAGAAGAGTATTATTTTCGGGAAGATAATCAAAATGATTACACCGATAATAACAGCAATAAGGAAAGGGAAAATACCTTTAAATATTTTTTCTAAAGGAATTTCTTCTTCCAGTACATTTTTTGCAATTCCGTATACCACATAGACGTTGATGCCGATAGGCGGTGTGATAACCCCCATCTCTGTAACCATTACAATAATGACACCGAACCAGATGGGGTCATACCCAAGTTCCATGACAACTGGAAAGAAAATAGGGACTGTCAGGGTGACAAAGGCCAGTGCATCCATAAAGCATCCACCGATAAAATAAATCCCGATAACCACTGCCATCACGAGAAAAGGAGACATTTGAAGTTCACTGACCCATCCGGCGATTTCAAAGGGGATTCTTGTAACAGCCAGGAATTTCCCAAAAATAACTGCACCGGCAATGAGCATCATAACCATACACGAGGTTTTTAAGGTCTCCATCAGGGATTTGACAAATCCAGCCCAGGAGATCTGTCTTCTGATTAATGCGATGAGAAGCATGCCAAAAGCACCAATTGCAGCCGCCTCTGTCGGAGTAAAAAGACCGATGAAAATACCGCCGATCACCAGTATAAATACTGCAAGGGTTTCCCCAAGGCCCAGCAACGCTTTAAGTTTTTCAGTCCATGTGAATTTTTCGCCTGCAGGACCTTGTTCCGGATGGGTTTTGCAACGGATATAGATGGTAATGATAAACAATATCGTCACAAGGAGAGCCGGGAAAATGCCGGCAACAAATAAAGCCCCAATGGATTGTTCTGTTAAGATACCATAGATAATTAAAACGACACTTGGGGGCATAATCATACCGATGCCACCACCTGAAGCCACAGAGCCGGTTGACAGCTCGTCATCATAATTGTAGCGTTTCATTTCCGGAAGGCCAACTGTTGCCATCGTCGCTGCTGTTGCAGGGCTTGAGCCGCAGACTGCCCCAAAAGCTGTACAGGCAGAAACAGTTGCCATGGCAAGACCACCTCTGGTGCTTCCTAAAAATTTATAGCCTACATCATAAAGCCGCTTGCTGATGCCTGAATTAAACCCAAGCTGGCCCATGAGAATAAATAAAGGAATGGTAGTTAAATCATATGATCCAAAAACTTCATACACATTTCGAGACAAAAGAACCAGGCCAGCATTATGTGTGATCATGATACTGAATCCAACAAAGCCGACAGTGGCCATGACAAATGCGACAGGCATTCTTGTCAAAAACAACAGGATCATGATGATAATACCGATTATACCAATTATTGTTGGACTCATTTTGTTTTCAATTCCCTTACTTGCTTAATATTTTTAAAAATAGTCTCTAATATAGTAATAGAGAAGGCCAGCAAACCAAAGGCAAGAAGGTATACAATATAATAGATGGGGAATTCAAGATTCATGGATACTTCACCTGTATGATGAATATCCTTTGCATAAAGAAACATCTGCCAGGTTATCAGGCAAAATAAGACGAGGCTTAAGGTTCGTGTGAAGATATCAATTATAATCTGTGTTTTTTTTGATAGCAGGCGTACCAGTATTTCTACACCAACATGGCCTTCAACCTTATATGTATAAGGTAAGGCCGCGGCAACCACGATGGTGGCAAAAAAACCGACAAGTTCAACAGATCCAAAAATAGGATGCTTGAAAAACCGTCCAATCACATCAACAACGGTTAACAGCATCATACCTGTGAGGGCTGTTAGATCGG
>JAAEKY010000720.1 GCA_024227235.1 Desulfobacteraceae bacterium
AACAATCGCATCAACATTGACCAAAAATACGCCGCTTCGCTCTGTATTTTCGGCAAGTTATGCAGGCGTTATAAAGACAATATACATTCAACTTAGAAAAAGATGAAAATAGATATATTAATTTTGGAATCAGTACTTATGGGTGTTTTTGCTACTTTGATAATGGATTTTTTTGCCAGCGTTCTTGCAAAAAGAAAAATTATTCATCCATTCATCACACCAGACGCCATTGGGAGATGGTTTCTTTACATGCTCAAAGGAAAGTTTACTCATGATGATATCAGCAAAACACCTCCTTTAAAAAATGAAAAGCTTTGGTGTTTGATATCTCATTATTTAATCGGTGTTGGATTAGCTGGAGTCTACCTTTTGATTGAATCAGCAGTATCAACAATACGCAATCAATATTGGATTCCTTTGGCTTACGGAATGGTTACCGTCTTTCTTCCTTGGTTTTGGCTACTTCCAAGCACAGGATATGGATTTATTGCTTCAAAAGCATCAAATAGGCTTGCTGTGTTAAGAACTAATCTTCTCAACCACACAAATTTTGGATTGGGATTGATGATTTGGATTATATTATTTCATCGATACTTTTTATGAAAAGCATCTAATATCAACATAAGTAATTTTATAACATCCGTGTTCACCGGACGCTAACCGCGCGCCGGTGGCACAAGCGTTCGGCTGTTAATTATGCTTTGATGAGGTTATAAGATCAAAGTTCAAACAAATAAGTAGTACTGGTATAGAGGATGAAAATATGAAGACGAGTTGTCAATATTTTAAAACAAGCATTTCTATCTTATTCTTTTTATTTTTTCTTTTTGGATGTGCATCTTTATTCTTGGGATCAAGATTCTATTTAGGAAAGGCC
>JAAEKY010000721.1 GCA_024227235.1 Desulfobacteraceae bacterium
ATTTACAGAAGCAAGATTGACCAGATGATCAATTTTTACCAGGCAAGACTTTACCTTGAAGACTCAGAATGCAAGATATTGTCAGACATTGCTAAGGATGCTGCAAAAATGATCAGCTTTCTTGAAGAGAAAAAAGACCAGCTTGTACAGGAAATGAAAGATAAAGATACAGAGTTGAGCTCAGTTAAAATTAAAAATTATATTGCCAACAAAGCAAGAACCGGTGATATGAGTTAGAACTTTAAAAAGGGATTGCTTCTTAAAGCGATCCCTTTTTAAAAATTCATGTACAAAATTTTAAACGTGTGCCATATAATAAATCAAATAAAAGAGAGTCAGTTTAATGATAAAAATTGATTAAAATCTTTTTGCCAACCTTTCCGGATATCTTCCGGAAAATAATGATATATTCCAAGTTCCTGAAAACACCTTCGTTGAAAAACTTATGACACAATTAGACGTTCCAATAGAATTGACAAAATTAATTTTCATAAATGGAAAAAAAGAGAGTATCCGCTATCAATTAAAAAACAATGACAGAGTTGGTATTTTCCCACCAGTTGGTGGTGGTTAAAAACAAACCTGGTATAAAAAAATCCGAATGGTATCCAAAGCTCTGGTTAAGATGGAATGATGCTTTAAACAAGGCGGGTTTCAAAAGCAATAAAATGGATGTCCCATATAAGAATGATGAACTCATTTTATTTTATATAAAACTTATTAGAGAGTTAGGTTCTTTTCCTATCGATGGACAACTAAAGCTTAAAGCAAAAGAAAGCCCTAAATTTCCAAGCCAATTCTCATTCAGGCGACTTGGCCAAAAGGCCGAAAGAGTACGTAAGGTAATTTCTTTTTGTAAAAATAAAAAAGAATATGAGGATGTGATTGAATATTGTGAACCAGTTGCCGCTTTAGAAAAGACTTCGTCGGAGAACGATTTCATTGATAACCAACGAATCGGCTATGTTTATCTCATTCGTCACGGCAATCGAAAAGAATATAAAATCGGAAAGACCTATAATCCAATCAAACGAGAGGGTGAAATTCGTTTAGAGCCACCAGAAAAGGTGAAACCTATTCACACCATTGCCACTGATGAGCCCTCCGGCGTTGAGCGATATTGGCACAACAGATTCTCAGATAAAAGAAAAGAAGGTGAATGGTTCGAGCTTTCAGCGGATGATGTTCGTGCTTTTAAAAAATGGAAGAGTATTCATTAATTTAACAGAACAATTTGCTGCACAGGAGCGCAAAAAGCGCGCGCCCCGTGAGCAATGCGTTGCATGATTCCACTAAATTCTTTGATGAAAAAAATATTTCAGTAATTAAACAGTATCAAACAGTTAGTTTTGAACAACTGCCTGAGTTATGAAACCGAAACCATTGTCAATGAATAAAGATAATTAGACCAACAGCTCTGAATAAATTTATCATGACTGCAAATGTAAATTCCTATCAAAAACACCAACTAAAAAAATTATTAAAATTTTCCTTGAACTGACCTCTGATAAGCTATATATAACTCTTAGTATGATTTAAGAAAGTAATTAGAGCATTTAAGTATAAAGGAGGGATCGCAAAACATGACAGAAAATACTTAGAAAAAGCAA
>JAAEKY010000722.1 GCA_024227235.1 Desulfobacteraceae bacterium
GTGGCTTGCCAGAAATCTTGACATCTGCTTTACCGGTCTCTCCTCATCACTATGGAATCCTAGAATTTGATGGGAAAACCTTGGATTATCAGGCTAAAATCTTAGATGTTGCTTCTTGGGCAAGGGAGCAGGGCTTGATCGATCAGAACCTACTGGACTTTTCTCAAGCCTCCCGGGCCTTTATAGAACAGGTTTCTGCAAGGAAGCTGGAATCAGAATTGCTTGACAGTCAGTTGACAAGTCTGGAAAGGGAGCTCTTACTTCAAACCTTTGCTCAAATCAATGCGGATTATTTTGCCGGAAGGCAGATTGATCCAGCCAACCATCAACAGGGCCTGTCCCTCATGCAAGAGACTGGTCTGTCCTTTTATCCGACCTATATCGACAGTATCTTGAAATCAGCTGAAAAAGGCCATGAAAGTTTTCAACTAGAGCTCGAATAATGACCTTGGATATGATGGAGAATGTCCTTGAAAACCAAACATAATTCAAAAAAACATGTCATACAATCGTATTTTGAGAAAAAAATAAAAAAGATATCTTCTCTTTAAGAAATTTGTTCGGTTTATTTGCCATTTTGGTTGACAAATCAGTTGAAAATGTTATGATAGATTATCACAAGAATATAGAAAAGAGGCTATTTTTAATGTCAAATTGGGACACTAAATTTTTGAAAAAAGGTTTTACTTTTGATGATGTATTGCTGATTCCGGCA
>JAAEKY010000723.1 GCA_024227235.1 Desulfobacteraceae bacterium
AGAAAAGGAATAGGGTCAGACAGCAGGATTGGATATTCTTTTATATATCCAGGATGCGGTTATGGTGGATCATGTTTCCCCAAGGACGTAAAAGCATTGATAAACACATCCAACAATAATAATTTTAATCCAATACTGTTGAACTCTGTTGAACAAAGAAATAATCTTCAAAAAAAGCGGCTTTTTGAAAAAATCACTGAAAAATTTGGACCTGACCTTAGTGATTTCACTTTTGGTATCTGGGGTCTTTCTTTTAAACCAGGAACAGATGATATGAGAGAAGCATCTTCTGTTGTCCTGATAAGCTCCCTCATTAAAGCCGGAGCAAATGTAATAGCTTATGACCCTGTTGCAATGGATGAAGCAAAACGTGAATTCCCAAAAGAATATTTCAAATCAGAAAAATTAATTTTAGCCGATCATCAGTACGATGCAATTAAAAATGCAGATGCAATGATTCTTGTTACTGAATGGAAAATTTT
Organism: Desulfobacteraceae bacterium; assembly: GCA_024227235.1. Classification (GTDB taxonomy): domain Bacteria; phylum Desulfobacterota; class Desulfobacteria; order Desulfobacterales; family Desulfobacteraceae; genus Desulfobacula. Next base: position 483 of record JAAEKY010000723.1, read on the forward strand.
CCGCCAGCCAGATTTTGAGGCCATGAGAAA
>JAAEKY010000724.1 GCA_024227235.1 Desulfobacteraceae bacterium
ACTATGAAATCAGTAGAAAAAGCAGCGCTTATAAAAATATTCTGCTTTTTCTACTTTTTATTAATATAAAAGCTTAATAATCTAATTTTCAAAAGTCAAAGATTATTATCTGGTTAACTGCGATATACCATCCAAATAGTCAACAATAGTTGTCCATTCAAAACCCTCAATCTTTCAAATAGTCCAAACATCTTTTAAGTTACAGATATAAATATCTTTGAGTTTCATTTTTGGATATTCATGCCATTAGTTTTAAGCCTAAAGTTTAGCAGTTTCAGGAAAAACATTTCCACTTTTTATGTAATAAATGTAATAATTATGCTTTTGGTAATATTGAATTACTTTGGGAAACCCGCATAATAAATGTTCTCGGGCATTCATATAATCAAGGTATGATTTTTGCTTATAAAAAACTTGATAATTGATTTTATTAGTTGATTTCAGAATATGATAAAATAAAAGCTATTATATTGGATTTTATAAGAACTAAATGATCTGTGAGCAAGGAGGATACCCATTGAAAAGTTTATTTGTTATATTATTCGCATTTGTATGTATAACCTTATGCAACCTCGCACAAGTGCAGGCAGCTACTACAACATTTGGATTAAGGTTCGATTTTACTAATGCGGGTGGTAGTAATGTGGGCCTGGGAATGTTTACTTTTAATGCAGTGGACTTAAATTCATGGATCGATGTTGGTGATCTGGAAAATTTTACAGTTTCAGGCATAATTTCTGACACAAGGGAGGGCTATATATTCAATTTAGGGAAACAAGGAACATCCCATCATTTTGTCGGTCAGCTTTCCATTTCCGATGCAAACCCGACTTATTCTGTGACCTTCTCCAACGGAGCTGAGTGGGCCTCTGCCTACTGGGCAACCATGGACTTCAGCAGCTATGTCACATGTTTTTTAAATTTAGAGACAGGTGAGTGGAAGGTTGAGGATATTCTTTCGGGTACCAACACTGGCACCTTTACAACATCTGTATGGTTTAATGGGTCTGTTCCGTCTGAAGTACCAATCCCATCAGCATTTTTGATGCTTGCATCGGGGGTTCTTGGGTTAGCAGGCGTTAAAAGAATAAAATAATCCATTCTATTATGACAGATTAAAAGGCAGTGTGCGAAAACCCTTAGGAAAACTTTTGCACACTCAAAACATTTGTGTGTTTTTGGAAAAGCAAACCAAATTTTAAATTCAATTGTATTAAAAATTTTAAGTTTCATTTATCAATTTTTCATTAATATTTATTTGAGATAAAAACCATTCTTCCAATTCAAAAAATATCTCTCAATTTTCGATAAAAATAAAAGTTAATGATTCCAATACAGATCAAAACCGTTTCCCGGTAAATTTTGAAACCAGGTTTATGTAAATAATTTTTAGTTTTAGTTTAATAATCGCAATTTGTATGCCCATGACATTCAGTTTAAGTCAAAATTATACCCTCTTTTAGGAAAAATTTCTCTCAAATTATGTAATATATGTACTAGTTTGACTTTCGGTGAGATTAGATTAATTTGGGAAAATCCATAAAATATAGGGGCTTGGATATTCAGAGTATAAAGGTATGAATATTGCATTTAGATGCTTGAAGTTGAAATATAATTAAAATATGAATTCAGCATTGGAATATAATTGAAATTGGCTTAAATTTTATACTTTTTTTACCTTGGATTTCGATTGTTTCCATGATATGGAGTGTATGGCAAAATAGATGGTAAAAGCTCAATTTACTAGCAGAATCAGGATCAGTCCTTAATCAATTTAGTTATTTTATTAATCTGCCTGAAAAGATAGTTTTCATTTCTATAGCCATGCAAAATAAAAGGAAAATCAGTATACCGTGAGATCAGGAAGCAGATTTATATCTGCTTGATAACAGGGATATTTTGGATCCACTAATTTGTTGAGGATAATCAGATAGGTTTCCAAAATTATAAAGAGGAGAACGGCAGAAATGAAAAGGATTAGCACTGGAAATTCCATCATTCAGTCTATTTGTTGGATAGGCATTTTATTACTAAGTATCTTTTTACTGTCAACAACGGCGTATGCAGGATTGCGGGACGGCTTGATCGCTCATTATCCGTTTAACGGTAATCCCAATGATGTGGGACCTAATGGTTATCACGGCACTGAAAACGGCGGGGTATCCCTGACAGATGACCGGATGAATAATCTCAACAGTGCCTATAATTTTGACGGTTATGATGGTTACATTAAAACCGGAAAATTTCAGCTTCCTTCTGTTTTTTCAGTATCCATGTGGATCAATGCGAAAGACACTTTAGACGGACAGATGTTCCTTGGAAAACTTAACGCAGCCTTGGGCACACCGGTTATGCTTGGTTTTGCCGATGGTGGTTATGGTGTCTGGGTCGGTTATGAATTTTATGCTGATGGAGATAAAACCACTGGCTGGCAGCACCTTGCCGTTGTGGTAGAAAAAACTGGCACGCCTCAAAACAGAGTCAGATTCTATAAAAACGGCAAACTTTTATGGTCAAGAAATCAATTTGCTCCGATTGAAGACACAAGTGCAGGGGCGATGGCTATTGGGGCTGCATTACCAAATGGAATCGCGATAAGTTACTTTATCGGAGAAATAGATGACGTACGAATATATGATCGGACATTATCCCAAACCGAAATTGAATTGCTATTTGATCCTACCCAGGGTCTGGACATCACCTCCGATAATGATATTGATGGAGAAGACCTTAACTATTTTGCTGAAAGCCTGGGACAAATCCGCTGGTATAGGGACCAGGATAAAGACAGCTATTCAGATGGTACGAGTATATGGGGCCCGAATCGGCCGGATGATGATTATTACCGAGAAGACGAACTGAAAAGCATTTCTGGTGATTGTGATGATTCGAATCCTGCAATAAACCCGGGTGCAACCGGTACACTGTGTCCACCCTTTGGTTCTTGTTGTTATACTGTCGATGAAAACTGCGTTCCGGTTTACCACTGCGATGATAATGTATCTGAGCGCGTTTGCATTAATGAATTATACGGTACATTTAATAAGGATACCCTTTGTTCTAATCTTACTCCGGATGAATGTCCCATGGGCAACGATCTGGGAGCCTGCTGTCAGACTATGGTATCAGGAGGGATAACCACTGCCGTCTGTAATGACAATCTGACTGAAACAAAATGCGATGACAACAGTGGATCTTTCTTTTCTAATGTTGAGTGTTCCGATCTGACACCGGAAGAGTGCCCGCTTCCAGAACCTACTGGTTCCTGCTGTCACCCGAAAATTTCCTATGTGAATGAAGATGGCGTGTTTCCAGTCCAATGCCTGGATAATTTGACCGAATATAAATGCAAACTGCTCCAGGGAACCTGGGACGAAACTCAGGCATGTGCTGACCTCGATGAAACCGAGTGCCCGCCGTTTGGTGCATGTTGTTATGATGATGGAGGTACTACCAAATGTGCCAATTGGATGCTGGAAAGC
>JAAEKY010000725.1 GCA_024227235.1 Desulfobacteraceae bacterium
AATTTTTATTAATAGCTACTAAAGCATTATGATATGTATCTTGCAGAATTATTCTCCTATTCGTTTTTTTTAGTTTTTGAAAAATTAAGACAAATGCAAGTATGTGTAACTGTAAGGCAAACCCTAATACTGAGAAAGGGAAGATTAATTAATGTGGGAAAAATTAAATTCCGCTACCCCATAATGATAGACATAAAGCTCACCCTGTTGCATATCGAAATTTTGCTAACTTTTTATAATGAATTAACCAGTCTAGATGGCAGTAGCAACAATTGTAAAAATATGACCGATACTGAATTGGGGCCAACCTAAAAGGTTGATGTAACTCCCAAAAATTGATACACGTGTTGAGTAGGTAAATGTACCTTTTGAGAATTTATTCCCAAAATGCCTTAAACAGAAAAAATGAATTATAAAAAAGGGCTTAGGTATGATCAAATATGCCGACCACGATATTGATATTCTTTTTAAAGAAAAAAATGAAATCATAAAAAACCATGCCATCAAAATTAAAGAGGACGGCTTTCAGATAGGTGTGACGGATGGAGAACACAGCCTACTGTATAGGGGAGAACGGATAATTGATCAGATTTTCAACAATATCATCAAATTGTCCTACCGTCATTATTTGTGCCAAAATCAGGATCAATACATTCTTTACCGATTCAACGATATTGGGTATGAAAAGACAGATGAGAACACACCTTTTATTTGGATGGCAACGGTTCAATTTGATGGTGAGTTGGATTTAAAGACCCTGTTGGCCGAACTATCCCAAACTTGCCCTGAAGAATTTGTCAATATTTCTAAACTGATCACACCGTATTCAGAAGGCCGGTATGTATCTGAGCTTCACCATTTCAGTGCCTTTGTTGATGATATTTACTTTAACTGGGCGGTCCTGCGTGTCATCATGAACAATGACTTTACCACAAATGACCTGGATATAAAATATGGGGCACTGGCATCGGATTAGGCCAATATTTTTCATATCATATGGAAGTATTATTATCCCTTTTCTGAGTATTCAAAGCCCTGAATACTATAGGGGGGGTACCAACAGTGACCTAAATTGAAATTTTGATAAGAATCGGTTCAGATCAATGCAAGCATGTGCAAACCTTAGGCACGGCTACTACTGAGTACTGGAAAAACAAATCATAAATGGTCAAATTTCACAACCCCACAATGATAGACATAGGGCTCACTCAACCCTTTCTCCTGACCAATTGCTGCATCGCCAAATACACTGCTTAAAAAAAGCAATTCTTATATCCAATTCCCGTCTTGCAATTTTTAAACAATCATGTATTCTGTTTTTCAATTTGACAATTAAATCAATGAGGAACCAATGAAAATTAAGACAATAAGCCTTATCACACTCATCTCAGTTCTATTTATTCTGGCAATACCTTCCTTTGCTTTATCCAAGGGAATCAAATGGCACTCATACGACAAAGGAACTGCCATAGCAAAGGAACAGGGGAAAATGATTTTCCTTTATTTTTATGCAGACACAGAACAAAACCCATACTTAAGGTCAGAATACCCCTATTGCTCGAAATTAAAAGAATCGACATTTAAGGACAGCGCGGTCATAAACTATCTGAACGATAACTTTGTCTCAATTTCAATTAATATTCTTGGTTCAAGTAAAGAGAAAAAACTTCAAGACTCATTTGGTGTCCATGGAGTTCCATCCATGAGGTTCTTAAGAAAAGACAACACACAAATCAGGACTCTGGGAGGATATATTGATGCAAAAAATCTTATGAAATCTTTGCCGATTATTAAAACAGAAAGCTATATGAGTTTTCAGGATTATTATGACCGCGGAATCGCTTATCATAAGGAGAAAGATTTCACCCAGGCGATTCATGACTACACCAGAGCAATAGAAATTAAACCGGATTTTTATCAGGCTTATTTTAATCGCGGATGCGTTCATCATGAAGAGAAACTTTTCACCCATGCGATTGATGACTACACCAAAGCAATAGAAAATAAACCGGATTTTTATCAGGCTTATTTTAATCGCGGAGACGTTTATTATAAGAAGAAAGATTTTACCCAGGCAATACAGGACTTTAATCGGGTTATACAAGCCAAACCGGCTTCTTATCAAGCAATAAGAAAACGTGGATTAACTTATGCCAGGCAAGGGAACTATCCTCTGGCAATACAGGACTTTAATCGGATTATACAAGCCAAACCGGCTTTTTATCAAGCAATAGTGGAACGTGGATTAACTTATGCCAGGCAAGAGAACTATCCTCTGGCAATACAGGACTTGAACAAAACAATAAACATCAAGCCAGATTTTTATCAAGCTTATCTGTGGTTAGCAAAAGTTTATGTTGACAACCACCAACACGAGAAGGCTATTGCAACATACTCGGTATTGATACAAAAGGATGCCAAATTTATTAAACATTATCAAAAATCATTAAAAGAAAAAGGTTTTTATTCTGGTCCGATTGATGGTGCAAATACTAAAAGCTTGCAATCAGCCATAGAGGCATGTGTCAATGCAGGCAAAGTTGTGATGTAAAGAATATTGGCTCAGGTATTACATAAAGAACAGGGCTGCAAATTCAATACCCATATATAAGTTGAGGGGTATATTGAATTTTTAGACTATTAAAAATAATCAAATTGAGAGCAAGACATGAAAAAAATATTGATAATTTTATTAACATTTTTTATTCCGGTAGTTGCCTACTCGACTGAACTAAATGAAAAAACCTTCCAACTTAACTACAGTTTCTCCTTAAAAGTAATGGAGCAGGAGGACTTGTCAGCCATTGTTGAGATAAGTTCGGACGAACAGGCATATCACATTGTCACTATCGAAAATGCAGCGATTGGTGAAGTAAAAAAGGTGAAATTATGTAAATCCTGCAAGGATAGCTTTTTTATCGCCCTCTATGACCGTTCGTCGACATACGGTTCTACTACTGGCATTGTTGCATGGCAGAACGGGTGGGATAACTGGTACTTGATGGTGCTTCCTTTCAGCGTTGCCGGGATAGAGGATGAGGATAACGATGGAGTGTTTGAACTTGTTGATCAGTATTCTGAAAAAACAGAAAATAAATTTTACCCTGTAAAGATGAAATATATGTTCAGGGATGGGTTGATCTGGCCGGAGTAGGTAAGGAGAGTGCATTGGATGGTATCTTTAATGAGTCTGCTCTTTCTTTGAAAACACAGACTCATTATCGCTCGTATGTGTAATAAACAAAAAACACAAAAGGCCATTTATGATAAGACCTAAATTACTTATGTTTATGGTTATATCTTTTCATGCTACTTAGTTATTCTAAAAACCTGTGTTATGGAAGGAAACCTTTATTATATTAAACTGAAAATCATTGAAGGTATTTTATTTATTTAAAATTTCCTACAAAAACATTTACGCTGAGGACTCTTATGAAAAAATATATTGTTTTAGTTATTTTAATAATGCTGCTTATTCCTATAAATTCATTTGGAAGATCTGCATGCAATCAAACCATGGACTCCGCATATGATAGTATGGAAAAGGCAAAAGAGTTAACTGATGCCGTTCTAGACGCTATCGACAATGACTCGATACAAGAAGCCATTACGTTTGCAGAGGATGCTATAATGGAACTTCAATATGGCATAGATGAATATGATTACGCACGAAAACGGTGCCTTGGTATGGGTTATGAGGATTATTGGGAAATGCAGGAAGTGGCCGACAAAAACTCAAGTTGGGCTTTAAAGAGAATATGGAAGCTGGAAACTTGGATAAAAAAAGCCCGGAAAAACCTTGCTGAAGCTAATGATTCTATTGAACAAGACTCTTTTGAGCAAAACTCTTTTGAGAAAGACAATCCTATCTTTGGCGGGTATTATGAGAGAATTGCCGGAGAGAACGAGAGTAGAATCAAGGAATTAGAAAATGCGAAAGCTGGTGAAAAAAACCGCAATTTTTACGTTACGGAGTACCGGCGCTTGCACGGTGAAGACCCCAAACGTATGTCAGTCAATGTAGAAAAGGCCTCTTTTTATTCAGGACCCGGCACAAATTATGAGCTTTTATGGGAGGCTGAAAAATATTATCCAGTACTGATCGTTGACATAAAAGGTAGTTGGTATAAAATAATGGATGTCGACGGAGACATGGCCTGGACAGATAAATCCTTTTTGGGAGAAAAGGATCATGGAATTATTACAACCTCAGGGCGCTTTGTCCTTTCTCTACCGAAGAAGGATAGCCAGGCTCTATTTAGTTTTGACCGGGGGGTACCTCTCAAGGTTTTAGATCACAGTGGTGACTGGCTCAAGATAGAACACTGTGATGGTGATATCGGTTGGATTGAAAAGCGCTATGTTTGGTAATACCGTGAATCACTATTGTCCAAAAGTTGAGATCAGTTTGTTGCCCTCCTTATTGTCAATGGAAATGCTTAGATAAGAGCGAGCTAAAGTTTTTAGTCCAACTGGCTTAGCGCAGAGGATATATTGAGTATAAGTGCTATTTGAAAATTTGGCCTTCCGCACTAATTACTTGTGATCAATCCACTATCTATTGAAGCTATTGTTAACTGGCACTGAATAATTCAAGATAATAAAATAAGTCTTAGGCCTGAAAAACTAATTTACCGGAGTTAAGTATAATTATCCCTGCTCTGATTTTCTGATTGATTAAATACTTTAAGATTCCCTATGTAGTCATGAGTTCTCTCTTGTTTACATCTACTATTTTCTTTGATACAAAATATTGAGAAATTTTACTATTAATTGCGGGCAGATATCAGGCTAAAATGATTGATATGATTATCCGCAT
>JAAEKY010000726.1 GCA_024227235.1 Desulfobacteraceae bacterium
AAATTCCGGGGACACGTTATAGTTTTTTCTTGGGCCTGCCGGGTAACCCTGGCCGTGGATTGTTTCCGGTAAGTTCTTCAACGTAAGAATAAAAATTATCAGGGCCAAAAGGCCGTCCAGTTCTAATTTTTTCTTTTAGCTGACTGTTTTCTTTTGCGTTAACATCTAAAAAATTTTTCCAATTACTTATGTCGGGGAGTAACGAAGAGTCTTGAACAAGAGGATCATCCTGAACCTCTCCACAATGAAATCCAGCGCTTGACCATTTATATTTCCATGGCTGCTTAACAATTTTTGCCTTTGTTGGATTTTGTTCAATATACCGAATTGAAGCAAGCAGGTACTCTCCTGTAAACACAGGACATGATGAAAAACGCCCCTGAAAAAGAAACCCCAGAACATTTTCTCTAAAATAATTATTCTGGTATATCGTCTGTGCGCTTCTCCTACTGCCTTGGCCAGACTGTCTTCTTTTTCTGGAACAGCAAGCAGATGGATATGATTTGTCATTAAACAGTATGAAATATAAGTTACACCAAACCTTAAGCTTTTTTCTTTTAAAAGGCTAAGGTATTCAACCCTGTCTTCTTCCTTGAAAATGACATCCATGGACCGAACACCTCTTTGAACAATATGGTGAGGATATCCTGGTACAACAATTCTTTTCATTCGTGCCATGAGAATATTAATATCGCGTATGTAAGAATTTAGTCAATAAAAAAACTGTATCATGTCCCCGGAATTTTCGGTATCATGTCCCAGGAATTTGCGGAATTTGTAATGTCCCCGGAATTTTGTTGCGGAATTTTGCGGAGTTTTTCAGAATTTTTGTAAAAAAACTGTCAAGAAAAATATTGCCAAAAGCATAAAAAAATGTTTAGTATCTTATTAGGTATTTTAAATGGCATATGAGATATTATAGTGTCAAGTCATTTTTTAAAAAGCAACCCGAATTTTGGAGGAGATTTAAGAACATGTGGTATAATAAAATCAATTTATACAAAAACACTATGCATACCAGAAGGGGGTTATATGTCTTTTGGAAAAAATCTTGCTAAAGTCAGAAAAGAAAAAGGGTTAACCCAGAAAGAACTTGTAAAAATAAGCGGCGTTGCTATTTCTCAAATCAGACGATATGAAACAGACAAATCCACACCGTCACTTGATGCCATCATAAAACTTGTATCAGTCTTAGGTGTATCCATCGATGAAATGGTCTTTAACAAAACCAACGGTGTAGCTCAAAACAAGATCATAGACCGCGAACTTTTAGAACAGTTTGAGTCTATATCCAGTATGAGCGAAGATGAAAAATACGTGGTTAAAAAGGTTCTTGAAGGAGTCATTGTGAAGCACCAGGTCGAGAAGGTCATGAGACCAAAGACAGAAAAATCCTGGTCAGAGAGATTCAGAGACATTACCGACAGGCTTGCACAGGGAGCCCAGGATTATCCCCAGGAAGACATCGACAATGTGATTGACCAAGCAGTGGAAGCGGTAAGGAACAAAAAATATGCCCATTCTTAAAGCGGTCATTGACACCAGTGTCATGGTCAGTGTCGCTTTTGCCAAACAGGGCATCGCAAGAAAACTGCGGGATCTGATAGCGGATAATGCCTTTACCATGGTGACCTCAAAGCCAATCCTCAAAGAATTATATGAGGTGTTGCATTATCCCCACATCGTCCAGCGGTTCAACCCTTCAAAATCAGATATTGACGAGTTCATCGGCATGATCATAGAAAATGCTATGGTCACCAGAAGCACTTATCAAGTTAGCGGTATTGCTTTGGATCCCGAAGACGACATGTTCATTGCCTGTGCTCTGGAGGGTGATGCCGACTACATCGTCTCACGGGATCCGCATCTCAGGGACATTAAACATTTTCAGCGGATACAGATTATTGATGCCAGCATGTTTGTCAATAAACTATGTTAAAATTTCAGCACAAATAATAAGAACAAACCAACCGGCAATATAAATAAGAATAAAAATTTTCCAGTTAATTAAAAAATTAAACCAGAAAAGTGCCCTTTGATTTTTAATGCTAATCTCTTTATATCTTTCTATATCTTTTCCATGTCTTAGGTTGGTAAATATTGATAATAAATTTAACTCATTATGTTTCTTTAGCAATGGTAAAATTTCCATATAATAAATCATCAAGAATACAAAAATGGCACCAATACCAAAGAACCAATATATATCAATTATAAAATCCATTTTTGAATTATTTTTTTGAAAGGCTCATTTTCTTTAATATATCTTCAAGAATTTTCATCGATCGCCAAGAAGAAAAAACTAAAAACCCAAATCCGCATAACACTAATAGTAATATCAGTAGGTTTATTGCTATAATGACGTTATTCATAATATAATCCTTTTTGTTTATTGAGGTGGTATTAACCCTAACATTTCATTAACAGCCTCTGGCAATACTTCGAAATTCCGGCGAAATTCCGGCGAAATTCCGGGGACACGTTATAGTTTTTTCTTTTAGCTGACTGTTTTCTTTTGCGCTTACATCTAATAATTTTTTCCAATTACTTATGTCGGGGAGTAATGAAGAGTCTTGAACAAGAGGATCATCCTGAACCTCTCCGCAATGAAATCCGGCGCTTGACCATTTGTATTTCCATGGCTGTTTAACAATTTTTGCTTTTGTGGGATTTTGCTCGATATACCGAATTGAAGAAAGCAAGTACTCTCCTGTAAAAACAGTACATAACGAAAAACGCCCCTGAAAAAGAAAACCCCGAACATTTTCTCTAAAATTGATCATTCTGGTATATCGTCTGTGCGCTTCTCCTACTGCCTTGGCCAGACTGTCTTCTTTTTCTGGAACAGTAAGCAGATGGATATGGTTTGTCATCAAACAGTATGAAATATAAGTTACACCAAACCTTAAGCTTTGCTCTTTTAAAAGGTTAAGGTATTCAACCCTGTCTTCTTTCTTGAAAAAGACATCTATGGACCGAACGCCACTTTGAACAATATGGTGTGGATATCCTGGAACAACAATTCTTTTCATTCGTGCCATAAGAATATTAATATCTTGTATACAAAAATTTAGTTAAGAAAAAACAGTATTATGTCCCCGGAATTTCTGTCCCCGGAATTTCGCGTGAAAGAAATATTATTCGCTCTTTTTTATTAGACGAAGCAACCAAAACAATCCGTATACGATTAAAAAAGGGCCGACGATGTGTTTTATTTCTGTAAAATCTATATAAACACTACCTTTTCTTAGGGGTTGATTGCTAATGACGACAATGATGCCAAATAAAATAACTGCAATTGGATATAATTTTTTTAACCACATAGTAACCTTGCCTTCAACAAATGACCTGTTGTTAAATTTGTTTAAAATTAATCACATTCAGAATTTTTTTGTGCGCCCTCTGGGTTAGTGAACAAATCGATTAGAGAATCAATTACCACCCCTAAGGATGTTCCGAGGGCATTCAAAGGCGAATACACTCCATCAGGTTCGCCGGGGTCAAAAATAAGACCTGAGAAAAAATTCCAAACATCTTTTACAAGAGTTGGCTTCTGAACGACTGCCGTTGTCGCAGCTATATATGCACTTGTTGCACCAGTTTTTATTCCCTGAACAGCTATAGGAGCTAACGGTCCCAACTCGCCAACTAAAGCAATGGTTCCCACTGTGACTCCAAATCCCACTGCCGCTTTTTTAGCTGCAGGCTCTGCTTTGGTTTCAACGAGATACTTCATATCCCTTAGCGTAATTCCGGGGACACGTTATAGTTTTTTCTCGGGACAAAATTCCGGGGACACGTTATAGTTTTTTCTTTTAGCTGACTGTTTTCTTTTGCGCTTACATCTAATAATTTTTCCAATTACTTATGTCGGGTAGTAACGAAGATTCTTGAACA
>JAAEKY010000727.1 GCA_024227235.1 Desulfobacteraceae bacterium
GGAAATTCCGGGGACATGATACTCTTTTTTCTTAACTAAATTTTATATACAAGATATTAATATTCTTATGGCACGAATGAAAAGAATTGTTGTTCCAGGATATCCACACCATATTGTTCAAAGTGGCGTTCGGTCCATTACAGGAGAGTACTTGCTTGCTTCAATCCGGTATATTGAACAAAATCCAACAAAAGCAAAAATTGTTAAGTATCCATGGAAATATAAATGGTCAAGCGCTGGATTTCATTGCGGAGAGGTTCAGGATGATCCTCTTGTTCAAGAATCTTCGTTACTACCCGACATAAGTAATTGGAAAAATTATTAGATGTAAGCGCAAAAGAAAACAGTCAGCTAAAAGAAAAAACTATAACGTGTCCCCGGAATTTTGTCCCACTTTATCGGAGATAGAAAATGATTCTCAATGCAAATAATTAATAAGACAAAAAGGAAGTAACTTTAAATAATGAAAGATTACATTCAGGCTCTTGCTGCTTTTGTTGTTCTGCTGCCCATTATATTTTTAAGTGCTCTTGTTTATCAAAATGACATTAAAGTACTCAAAAAAGTTGTTGTTTTTAATTTTAAAGAGTTACGTAAGATGGATCTTTGGATGAGTTTTTTTGTTTCTTTATTAATTTCAACTATTTTGGCATATTCGTTGTTATAGCGGGAAATTTCGGGGAAATTCCGGGGACATGATACTCTTTTTTCGGAAATTCCGGGGACATGATACTCTTTTTTCTTAACTAAATTTTATATACAAGATATTAATATTCTTATGGCACGAATGAAAAGAATTGTTGTTCCAGGATATCCACACCATATTGTTCAAAGTGGCGTTCGGTCCATTAC
>JAAEKY010000728.1 GCA_024227235.1 Desulfobacteraceae bacterium
TATTTATTGTATTAATTATTTCGTTAATTTCTTTAACTGCTTTATATCTAAATACCCCTGCAAAGGATCAATTCTGATCCTTTTGATTTCGTTCCGTACATTTAGTCTTTTTTTTTAGGTTTATGAACCATTTTTGATAATGCTGAACATCTACGGTTTCACCCTTAGCATGTTGGTTGTTGGAATTAAGTAAGCGGCCCTGATCTCTATTCTAATCCCGCCGGCCGCTGTATGGCCAGATGATTTTTGTATCACTTGGGATAGTGGTCCCATCCTCCAAAAGAACAGGAATAGCAACCGATTTTTCGCTTTCCGGCAGGTCTTTTACCTTCTTGGATTCAAACGGCTCTTTCTGTCGATAAAAAGCCATGGGATCAAGCCAGTATCCGTTAACCGGAACAATTGTTGCTTTCACCTCTGAATATTGAGGGGTTAAACTATAGAACATCGCCAAATGGATGGCCGGGCGTCTGGTTTTAGACTGAGCCGATCCTTTTTTACCTTTAGCCGCGATACCACTATTGCCGGTGGGGCCGATGATGTCACCCATTTTTAGTCGCTGTCCTATTTTAAATTTCGGCAGAGCATCAAGATGACCATATGCACTGTATGTCCACATCGGCAACCCGGTTTGTTCTGGACTGTGGCGCAAAACAACCTCATTTCCACGTTTGGATTGATCTGCCTTAAACATGGCAACCACAGACCCCTTGGCCACAGATCGTATTGGTGTTCCCCAAGGCACAGGTATATCTATCCCGCCATGAAAAGTAATGCGATTGCGTTTGAAAGCATAATCCATGGCCCAATAATCGTCTATCCCGGGACAAATCACATTCTCTGGAAAACGCGGACCTGTCCCTGTTGCCAGGAGACCTCGATTTATTTGCGGATTAATTTTACATTTCATTAAACGCGCTATTCCACAGATTGTTTCCTTATTAAGAACATCTTTATCCACCCGATCTCTTTGTACAGTTTCATCAATACCGGGTAAATATTTGGTCATCCCTTTTGGTGGCCAGCTATAATTGCGCTTATCATGGCCTTTATATATGCGGCGTACTTCACGAAGAGAGAGAAAACCATCTGAATTATTATCCAGTCTTTGAAAATTACCACGACGGTTCCATTCTTTAAGGCTGATTTTATTGTCTCCGTTTATATCGGCCTTTCTAAAATCGCGTGCCACCCGGTCCTTTTTATTTGAAAAACCAGTCTGTGGAATGATCATTACCACCATTACAACCAAAGAAACCAGAAGCCATATGCTTTTATTGTGCATCGGCACCTCCGTTATTTGTAATTTTTTGGAATTCAGAGTAATAACTATTGTTAAGTTTATATTTTGTCGGGATGAATCCTAACTTCAATAATAATATCAAAAAAAACATCCATAGCAAAGGAGAATGCGGTGCTGACGTAGTCAGCACCGCATTCTCGGTGGCGCAGCCACCGAGAACGCCACAAATAAGCGGTGAAATCCGCTTCATTTGGATTGTTGAAATCTATAATGCAATAATCACGATCATCCTTCCCAAGGCCTCAAAGACTTTAGGTTAAACCACGTGGCATCATAGTGGTGCATAAAATAAGACTTTTCAGGAAGAATCTTTGTAGATAGCATATGTTTCCAATTAAGAATTTTGACTTCATTATCAACGCCTTTTGTGTTTAAAAATTTAGTTAGATGCCACGTTGAAAATGATTCTAAAACAGGTTTATATGATATTTGAAAACATTCTCTTAAAAAATCAATCCAGAAGTTTACGGATGGCTTTGATATTATAATAGCGTTACCGACGAACTGGGAGATCGAATATTTTTGGAATACCAACTTTTTAATATTTGCCTTCCAATGCTTTTCTCGATTTGAATCTTGTGTTTCTTCAGAAAAAATAATATCAAAAGATTCTAATGAAAAATCGTTAATTAGTTTATCAATAGGCTGTATACAAACAGTATCTAGATCAGCATAGATCCCTCCATATTTATGCAAAATAAAATATCTAGCCGCATCACATTTTTTGATAATTTTATCTATAGATTCAA
>JAAEKY010000729.1 GCA_024227235.1 Desulfobacteraceae bacterium
ACAAGGGAATGGCGCCACCAACTTAAATTCCCCAAGCCCATTAAATCCATCAATTCCAGATCAAGGAATTGCCCTTGAAGAGATTACAAAGAGTTATATTTTAAAGGCACTTGAAAAAGCAAACCAAAACAAATCTGAAGCCGCACGGCTTTTAAAAATACCCAGGCATGTTTTATTATATCGAATAGAAAAATATGGGTTATAATTCTATCCATTTGTTGCATCCCTACCGTCAAATAAATAGATAGCTTGATCAGCAAGCTTGATTAAATCCTGATCATGGGTTGATAAAATAATGGAGCAGTTTTCTTCTTTTGCTAGAGAAAACATCAATTGTACAAGTTTATTAGCAGTCTCAGTATCAAGGTTTGCAGTTGGCTCATCCGCTATCAACATTTTCGGAGAATGGGAAATTGCTCTTGCAAAGGCAATCCTTTGCATTTCTCCACCTGAAAGCTCATTGGGCAATACAGATGAAAGCTCTGACAACCCGACTTTTTCCAGCAGGCTTGAAATGCGTTTTTTAATTTCTTTTTTATTTAGTACCTTATTTAACATTAAGGGAAAGGCAATATTTTCTTCAACTGTGAGAAAGGATAAAAGATTGCCAAACTGAAAGACAAATCCCATATGCTGACGCTGAAAATGAGATAATTGTTTTTTGGAAAGAGCATGAATATCAATTCCAAAACAATTTATCTCACCTGTATCAGGCTGTTCTAATCCTCCAAGACAATTTAAAAGAGTTGTTTTTCCAGAGCCTGATTTACCAGCAATTGCAAGGGTTGCACCTTTGGGGGTAGAAAAAGATACATTACAAAGCGCATTAACAACACCTCTCCCTGAAGGATAAGTTTTTGATATGTTCTTGGTATTTATCATGATTCCTAAGCACCCCTCAAAATTTGAGCAGCATTTTTCCGTGAAACCATTATTGCAGGCCATATTGCTGCCGGTAGGCTGAATAATAGCGCTGAAAGAGGAGGAAGCCATACTGAATAAATTGTAAGCCTTGGATACACAACTCCTGAAACAATAAAATATTGGTTATGAGATGTATAGGCGCTTAAATCAATTCCAATCGTTTGGAAAATTAACACAACAAGAACTCCAACAATTATACCAAGTGCTGAGGCAACTATATTTAGCAAAAACACTTCCCAACAGAGCAGAAAAACAGTCTCTTTTGAGGTCATGCCCATGACTTTCATAATCCCGTATTCTCGAATGCTTTTTAATATAAAAATGGAAAAAGCAGAAGTAATACCTAAAGAAACAATGATAAATACAACAATGATAACTATGGTCATGGAAAAATAATTAAGAGAAATTAATTGTTCCAAATCAGGCATTAGCTGCTTCCAGGTTTTAAAATTGTTATGATCCAGGTTTTTATTTCGATATTCTTGCAGTATCATATCTATATCAACGCCATCCTGCAAAAAAATAGCAGCATCCCAGACACTCTGCTTGTTTTCTAATGTACCAATGTCACAAAAAGATATCCCGGTATCAAGCTGACTTATTCCGGTTTTATATATGCCGACTACTACAAATTCTTTCTTTAAAAAGCCATGTTCCAATCGGGCTTGTTGGCTAAAGCTGATAATATCACCACAAACAGCACCTAATCGTTTTGATAGTGACTCGCTTATAAATAATTCATTTGTACCTTCTTGAATAAACCTTCCTTTTATTGTTTTCTTCCAAAAAGCAGATGATTTTAATTCTTGAGCAGGATCAATTCCAATCAAGGTGATCATCTCCATCTTATTTTTCACATGAATGAATCCAGGGAGTTGCACTCGCTTGAGAACATTGGCAACTCCTTTTACAGAAAGGTCTTTGTTGCTGATATTGGATGGAATATTATAACCTGAGATATGCCCTGAAAACAGGCCAACTGAGTTTCGTATCATTGCATCATTCACGCCCATTGCAAGGGAAGATAAAAAAATAAGGCATGAAACTGCACTTATGACCATTAAGGTTAATACAACTGAAGTACGCTTTGATCGAATCAGAAAAAGAGCTGCAGTTTTAACCCAAAATAGCATAAACCAACCCTTATCTTTCAATATCTGTTAGGAATCTGTCTGCACCAATACGCTTTGAAATCATTGAGATGCAAATCTCCACCATAAATTGATGATCTAAAGCAAAAAGATTTTCTGCTCCAGTAACCAGCAAATCAAGACCTTTTTTGGCTGCTTTTTTTCTGGATACAGGAAATTTAAAAAGAAGATCTTCTGAGGTCTTAATCACACTGCTATTTTTCAGCATCTTCTCAAATAATTCAGTTTCATGTTTTTGCCCTTCATGTTTAATCAAAGAGGCAACATAATTATGGTGATTTGTTTTTATATCTAAAGACAGATCAACCATATCATCAAATATCTGACAACCAATTCCTATGTCAAATAAAGCACCTTTTATAATTTCTCTTTTTTTCAAAATATTATCATCAACTTCATCAGGATTTTCTAAAAGATCGGGTAAGGCCCAGGGGGACTGAAATAAAACCCCGGTTTTTAAAGAATGAATATCTGAAAGTATATATTCAGGATTTAAAATCTGACCAGTGCCCTGCTCTTCTGATGCTTCCTGGGCACCGCTTTTCGCAAGAGTTCTCAAAGACTCATTGCTTGCTGCAAGTACTTGATCTGAAGTCAAATCATTTAAAAGAAATTGTTGCTGAAGAATCGAAAACAACACACGATCAGAAACCATTATATCTAACACTGAACGGAACTTTGTGGCATCTAAAGGAAGATCTGTTGCAAGAGTCATTTTGTATTCATCATCCAAAATATTATCACATCCTGTGACCATACCCCTAAGACACTGATTCACAGCAACATAAAAAATTCGCCTTGATTTAGATATCTCCCCTCTAAAATATGAATACAAAAACATGGATGAAAAAAAGTTTTTCTCAAGAGAAAAATAACTGGGCCCAGCATCAAGAACCTTGATTGGACTTGTGTCAAGAATTTGAGTAGCTGTATCCCAATAAAGCTTTAATCCTTGCACCAATTCATCATGCAAAGTATTGAATGTAGCCTGGATTTCATTGTCTATTTTGCTGGATATAGCAGTTGCTGATACCATTTTTTTCTCCAGCTTTAATGTACTGAGTAATTTGAGAAAGCCATGGGAAGAACACCTTCCCACGGCTTAAGTATTCATTTTATCTGGCTTCAGCCAATGTTGAACCTGGTCCGGCCAGGGGTCTAAAGGTCTTTTTGGATGACCCTGAATGAGGGCATGCCCAATCATCTGGAAGATCTTTAAATGCTGTTCCCGGAGGGGTGTTTGTTTTTGGTTCTCCTTTGTCAGGATCATAAACATATCCACAATTGCTTACTTGACACTGATACATGTCTTTTGGGTCTGCCATTCTCTTTCTCCTTTTTTTTAAATTATTAAGCTTCCAATTATTACACCACTCTATTTCCAAGTTTTACAATGGTTTATTAGTGGTAAAAACTGAAATATAACCGAAATATGTACAAACTATTTCTGGTGTTTCAAAACCTGCCTCTTTTATTAAAGAAGGTAAAACACCTCGTATATTTTCTCCAATCTGGGGTTGAAAAAGGATCCAGCGCGAAACATGGGAAATGAGCCAGCCAAAAAATGAAGTTGGTATATGCATATCAGAAATCACCATTTTCCCACCCGGCTTAAGCACTCTAAAGGCTTCAGCAAAAGCCCTTTGTTTAAGTTCAAGCTGAATATGATGAAAAAACAATGTAGAAAGAACAGAATCAAATGAATTGTCTTCAAACTTAAGCTCTTCTGCAGCCATAACTTCAAATTTGCAGCGATTGCTCTCTCTTTTTTTTCTTGCACCCTGAATCATTTTCCCGGCAGCATCTATACCGATTGCAAGTCCACCATCATCAGGATTTAAATATATTGAAATTGCTTTTGTAATAAGTCCTGTCCCACAGCCAATATCTAAAATTCTATGAGAGTTTTTAATATCTAACAGGTCAATAAGTCTGGTATTGATTTCATTCTCTTTCCCAAATAACAGCATTGGTTCAAATATATCATAAATACCTGCAGCGTAATCAAGCGTACGACCTCGAGTTGGAACAGATTTTAAATCCATAATATTTCCTTTTTTTATAGAAATATGCCAACTGAATTTTCTTATGTTGTTTATATATTGCCTGTTAACAGCCTGCTTTATAGATAAGCAATTTTCAAGCCTAATATGATTCTGATTTGATCAGAACGAACATGTGAATGTTCTTTCTAGCTGAATTTGAGAAATTATTTGTTTTTCTTGTCTCGCTTAGCCTGTTTTTTTTCCTTAGCAGTTTTCTTAGGTTTTTTCTTTACTGCTTTTCTTGAATCTTGAGATTTGGCCATTTTTATTGCCTTTCTTTAATGAATTCAATATTTTATTAGAATATCACCGATTACTATTAAATACAAATCATTCTTCTGATAATTTATTTAGATATTAATAACAGCACCTGTAAAAAGACGATCAATTCTATCTTTCAATACCTCCTGTATAATGCTGTAGGCTTTTTCCCCTGTGCAATGCCCTGTATACACTTTTCTGATTTTTTGATTAATAAGCTCCTTTGCAATGCCTTGGATATCATCTTTGTGTGGCTGAAGTTTCAGGTGTAATCCTCCAACAACGGCTTTAACAGGTTGGCCTTTAAATTGTTCCCTTGCAGTTTCTATCATATTTAAAAGTCCACTATGGCAACAGCCTGAGAAAATAACTATTCCATCTTCTTCTTTAATAACCAGCATTAATTCATGGCTGAAATCATCCAACTCAAGCTTTCCATTATTTTGTTTAAGAAGAAATTTATTTCCCTCAGGCATAGGGTACTTTTTTGAAATGTTTGTTACTAAAAAAATATCCTTAATAATTTCTGTTGTTTCTGCAACATATTTAATTCTTTTTTCATTTTGTTTTAACATTTGTTGATCCAAACCAATGTATCTTGAAAACATCATTGATCTTTTTACAAAAGGGTGAACAAAAGTTCTGATTGCTGAAGGCCACTTTGAACCGATATTACTATAATATTCATTTACACAATTTTCATGCAAATAAATTGAAGCTTTTTTATTTGCTTTCAGTGTATCTTTAAGGCCTCCCCCATGGTCATAATGAGCATGGGATATTACAACAAAATCAATCTCTTCAAGATAAACACCAAGCTTTTGTGTATTTTTAATAAAACTGCCAGAGGTTCCAGTATCTAATAAAATTTTGATGCCATTAACTTCTATGAACAAAGAAAGTCCAAACTCACAAACCAAATTTTCGTCTTGTTTACTATCTTCTATTAAAGTTATTATTTTCATGATACCTTGATTTATTATTGTAGGTTTCAATCTTTAAAAATTAGTTATTATCATTTTTTAATTAAGTCAATACAATACATGTAGAATATTCTACACATAGCTTAATAATATCCTACAATTTGATGATCAGATAACTATTAAAAGTTTTCATCTCAGCCAATTCAAATTCTAAAATCGTAATTTTATCCTATAAAGACAGA
>JAAEKY010000730.1 GCA_024227235.1 Desulfobacteraceae bacterium
CCGGGGATATTTTTTGTACCCAGTGTGAAGCCCAGGGGTTTAGAAAAATAACGCCCTACCCTGACAGACCGGATGTTATGGCTATTTTTTCCTGCACCATTATTGCTGATAAAACGAAATACCCTGTTCTGCTATCCAATGGCAACCGGGTTGATTCAGGAGATCTTGATAATAACCGGCACTATGTCAGATGGGAAGATCCATTTAAAAAGCCAAGTTATCTTTTTGCTTTAGTTGTCGGTGATCTTGAGCATATTCATGATCAATTTACGACTAAATCAGGCAGGGTGGTTGATCTTAAAATATATTCTGAAAAAGAAAATATTGATAAATGCGATCATGCGATGAAGTCACTTAAAGAGGCCATGGAATGGGATGAAAATCGGTTTGATCTTGAATATGATCTGGATCTTTATCAGATTGTTGCCATTAATGATTTTAATGCAGGTGCTATGGAAAATAAGGGGTTAAATATTTTTAACTCTAAATATGTTATTGCAAATCCACAGACCGCTACGGATGAAGATTTTTTTAATATTCAAGGGGTTATTGGTCATGAATATTTTCATAACTGGACCGGCAACAGGGTGACCTTAAAAAATTGGTTCCAGCTGAGTTTAAAAGAAGGATTGACGGTTTTTAGAGATCAGGAATTTTCATCTGATTTGAATTCACGAGGTGTAAAACGTGTTTCCAATGTCAGAAATCTTCGGGCCGTTCAGTTCCCGGAAGACTCAGGCCCGATGACTCACCCCGTAAGGCCTGATTCCTATATTAAGATGGACAATTTTTATACGATGACCGTATACGAGAAAGGATCAGAGCTTGTCAGAATGATCCACTCATTGATCGGTGAAGAACGCTTTAAAAAAGGAATCGATCTTTATTTTAATACATTTGATGGGATGGCCGTTACCATAGAAGATTTTGTAGGAGTGATGGAACAAGCGTCTGGTTTTAATCTTGAACAATTCAAATTATGGTACTTTCAGTCAGGGACACCAACGATAACCATGAAA
>JAAEKY010000731.1 GCA_024227235.1 Desulfobacteraceae bacterium
ATCTCTTACTTTTCTAAAACAATCAAGTTTTGCATCTTCTGTATCAAAATTTTCAGCCATTGTCGGCGGGTCATCAAAACCAATATGAATGATTTTTTTTGCATTTGGAAATAAAGGACAGGTTTCATTTGCATTGGAACAAACTGTAATCACATAATCAAATTTTATATTTTTCAGATCATCAACGTGTTTTGATTCATGGCCTGAGATATCCACTCCCACCTCAGCCATAACCTTAACTGCGCTTTGGTTTAACCCATGTGTTTCAATGCCGGCAGAAAAACAATTGATAAGATCAGCTTTTATGTGTCGGGCAAACCCCTCAGCCATCTGGCTTCTACAGGAATTGCCCGTACATAAAAATAGAATATTTAGTTTTTTTGAAATAACATTTCCCCTTTAACAACAACCATTTCCATCTAAACCACCACAGGATGCATTTTCTTTACCTTTTACCCAGACCTGGATAATATAGGATGCTCAGCCAACTCCCGGAGTTACTTCAATTGCCTGGGTGGGACAATTATTTACGCAAGCGCCACACTCAATACAGGCATTAAAGTCTAC
>JAAEKY010000732.1 GCA_024227235.1 Desulfobacteraceae bacterium
GAAATGAAAAAGGCAGGCTCAATCAATATTTCTCAGGATGAAAAATCCTGTGTGGTGTATGGAATGCCAAAAGAAGCTGTAAACATTGGTGCGGTTGATCATGTTCAAGATATCTACAATATTGCCAATAAAACAATTTCTCTTTTAGAAACAATGTAACCAATACTTGATTAAAAAAATTATGTTACCTGAAACAAAAATCAATGCTGCACAACATCAAAAACTATCCAGAATAGTTTATAAAGAATCCGGCATTGTTCTGGATGAGAAAAAACGCAATCTTCTGGTTGCCAGAATCGCTAAAAGAATGAGACTGACAGGAATATCTACTGTATCTGATTATATTCGTCGGATCTCAAACAGTCAGGATGAATTTAATGAGTTTATAGATGCCACCACAACCAATCACACTTTCTTTTTCAGAGAAAATAAACATTGTGAATATCTCATTAAAACATTGGACAGAAAAAAAACATTAAAAATATGGAGTGCAGCATCATCCAGTGGAGAAGAGGCTTATTCAATTGCGGTTCAATTACTTGCTAATTCATTTTCGTTCAATATCTATGCATCTGATGTTTCTAGTTCAATGCTGAAAAAGGGTAAAAAGGGAGTATATTCAATAGAGCGGATACAGAAGGTCCCCCATCCCATTTTGCATACTTATTTCCAAAAAGGAACCGGTCAATGGCGAAACCATGTCAAGGTAAAACCCGAAGTTCAGCAATTCGTCACATTTGAAAAGTTTAATCTATTGAAAGGGAAATCCTCTGATCAATTTGATGTTATTTTTTGCAGAAATGTAATGATTTATTTCGATACGCCAACAAGACAAAAAGTTGTAGACAATCTTTGCGAAGCACTAAAACCAGGAGGCTATTTCTTTGTGGGAATGTCTGAAAATCTTCACGGCCTTGAGCACAAGTTGTCATTAATTTTACCAAGCGCTTATCAAAAAAAAGGATAACCCAAAAACCATGAACCAAAGAAAATATGTGCACGATGATAACATAAAAATTAAAATAATTCTTCCGGTCCTCATTACATTTGCGTTTATCCTGGTAGGAGTTATGGCAGGGATGTTCAGCATTCAAAAAATATCAAACAAAGAACAAATAAAGAACAAAATACAGGGTGTTGAACAGCTCTTTCAAGAATATTTATCTGATGAAGCAAAATTCTTAACAGCCCAGATCGATACAATTAAAAATAATAAAGATTTTCAGCATCTGTTCATAATTAAAAACAGAGAAAGCTTATTCAAACTGGCTAAACCAGTTTTTGACAAGTTTTATACACAATACAAAATCACACATTTTTATTTTACAGATCTCTCCAGGGTAAATTTCTTGCGAGTACATAATTTTGAAAAGCAC
>JAAEKY010000733.1 GCA_024227235.1 Desulfobacteraceae bacterium
CCAGGTACCTCTTGTATGCTGGTTCATACCCATTGTCCAAAAGGAAGTCACTTTCTTTGATGGATCTCCATAAAGAGCAGCAAGATATTTGATATCTTCAGCAGATACGCCTGAAATTTTCTCTGCTTTTTCTGGTGTATAATCTTTTAAGAATTCTTTATAGGCTTTAAAGTCTACTGTCTCGCCTTTATCTTTAAATTTAAAATGATCTTCTGTCCCATATCCGATATTGGTTTTACCTTTATGGAAAGAGACATGTTTAGTGACAAAATCCTTGTTAACCCAATTATTTTTAATAATTTCATAACAGATTGCATTGGCAATAGCTAAATCTGATTGAGGATTAAAAAGCATTGACTTATCTGCAGCCTGGCTTGAACGGGTAGAACGAGTTGTTAAATCGATGATTTTTACATGGGTCTTGGATTTCCTATTGGCAAGCATTCTTGAGAACAACACCGGATGCATCTCAGCCATATTATTTCCCCAGGTAATAAAAACATCTGCATTGTCAATATCTTCATAACATCCCATGGGCTCATCTAAGCCAAAGGTTGTAAGGCAGCCGGTAACCGCACTTGCCATACAAAGCCTTGCATTTGCCTCTACATTATTTGTTCCCAGACATCCCTTAAAAAATTTTGAAGCTGCATACCCATCTGGGATGGACCATTGACCTGATCCATATATAGAAACAGAATCTTTGCCAGTTTTTTTAATGGATTCCTTCATCTTAGAGGCGACAAGATCCAATGCTTTATCAATGGGTGTTGGAACCAGTTTACCATTTTTTCTGACATAGGCTGTTGTGAACCTGTCCTTACCATATAAAATCTGTATGGAATGATATCCTTTGACACAGCACAAGCCTTTATTAACAGAACAATTAGGATCGCCTTTTACGGCGACTGCTTTTTCCCCTGAAACACCTACAAGAAGACCACACCCGGTCCCACAGAAACGGCATGGAGTTTTACCCCATTTAATGGAATCAGCCGGCAGGTCAGTTGGTTTCCATCCGGCGAAAATGATTCCCGGGAACATGGTTGTCGCGGCTATTGCTGCGCTGTTCAAGGCCATTGCCCTGATAAAATCTCTCCTGGAAATTGTCATACAACACTCCTTTTAATGATAATGAAATTATTTATTCTAAATCAGTATGTCCAAAAGTCATGCTCAATGATTGCAGAGACTCCAAATCTTTAACCTTTTTTATCAAATCTTTATTTGTCTCTTCATCAGGCGTGTCTGTCAATAGAATCACAACTTCCTGATTCTCAGATGGCTTTACTTCGCAATATTGTATGCTTGAAAGATCCTTGATCAACTGGTCTTTCATTGTTTTTTCAGGGTAGGCAAGAAAACTGAATATCGGCATTATTTCTCCTGTGTTAAAGATTTATTTTAA
>JAAEKY010000734.1 GCA_024227235.1 Desulfobacteraceae bacterium
AAAAAGTCAAATTTTAGTAAAAATGTTTAACCTTAAAGTGACATATGATTTCAAAGGGTTTCGGGGTGTAAACCTCTAAATCCTTCAGCACCATATGTTTACGAACAGTTAAACATTTTTACTAAAATTTGACTTTTTCTAATTCCATAGATCATGTATATTCAACAGGTTACTATGTCGATAAGGCTTATTTCCAAAATCAATTTTGTCTCATAAACGATCGTGTAGCAAGGGTTTAGAGGTAGTCGGGGGAAATCTCGTGGTTTTGTGTGAAAAACCCCATATACCGAATACAGAGTACAGCACAACTATCAATATTGCCTGCATAAATGTGGACAAAAGCCAGGTAACGCTGCAAAGTCGAGCGCAGCGGAGTTTGCATCCCAGTTAAGTTTGCCTTGTCAGATGCTATCTCCGGTTTTTCTTGTGCTTCATTACAGTTTTGCAAAATTTGCCGAACTGTTTATCTTTTTGTTTTTTCTCTAAATATGACATTTCATAATAACTTGATTCTTTTTTCATTTTTATATAATTTTGATACCTATTCTCCGGCAGTTGTCCATTTTCCACTGCCGCTAAAACTGCGCAACCTTTTTCATTTAAATGCGTACAATCATTAAATTGACATTGTTCGGATAGCTCTGTAATTTCAGTAAATGTTTCATCAATGCCTGTTTCTACCGAAAAATTACCGAGCTCTCTCATTCCTGGAGTGTCTATAAGCATTGCTTCGCAATCCAACCTTATCAATTGACGATAAGTTGTAGCATGCCTGCCTTTACTATCCTTTTTTCTAACTGCCTTTGTATTAAATATTGATTCACCGATAAGATTGTTTAATAAGGTTGTTTTGCCGACACCTGAAGATCCCAACAAACAATACGTTTGCCGAGGAACCAAAAGGTCCTTTACGTTTTTCAAACCGGATTCATTTTCATTACTGAATGGCTGCACATGCAAAAAGGGCATTATCTTATGGACTTCTGTGACTTTATTTGCGATGTCTTCTGTATCGAGAAGATCACTTTTGCTCAACAATACGATTGGCTTGATGTTGCTTTCTTTAGCCATAACGACATATCGTTCAAGTCTCCTGAGATTAAAATTTATGTCAAGAGACTGGACTATCAATGCGACATCAATATTAGCGGCAATTAATTGAAAATCTATTTTTCTTCCTGACGTTTTCCTTTTAAGCAATGATTTTCTCGGTAATACACTATGAATTATTGAAAAGGTACCTTCATCATATAAAGTTGTGAATACCCAATCCCCTACGGCAGGAAAATCGATGGGAGAAGCCGCACAAAAAATCATTTTTCCAATCAGCTCAGCAAAAACATCGTTCTCACCATTATTTATCGTGTAACTGTCTTTATGAACAGCCATCACTCGTGCAATATCAAATCTATTCAAATCCACAGAATCAACATTATCCCGGAACCATTTTCCAAAACCAAGTTTTTCTATGTCATATGAAATCATATTCATGTCAGATTCCTGAACGAATTAATCAGCGAACCGGTCCTTTGGGTCCACTGAATTTTTTGATTCGGTGATCGTCCTGCCTTTTATTGGCTACGTGACTTTTTGGTATTTTAACAGATAGTTAAATTCACCAACCAAGCCCCCTCCAACCCTATTAAAACCATATTGGGTGACAAGCTCCTCAATTTCTGCCTCGTCCATCCTTACACTTAAAGATGGTCCTGGACCTTTATCAATTTTTTTAAATTCAATAATATTCAACATGCCATCTGGCTTGAGGAGACGGGCCGCCTCTTGAACAGTCGCTTTTTGATCAATTCTTGATAGATCATGTAGAATTGTTGCCATTAGGCATGAATCAATTGAATTTTCTTCAAGTGGCAGTTTTTTACTTATATCAGCTAATATTGTTTTGATATTCTTTATGTTTTTTTTGCCTATTTCTAGGTTTAAAGCATCAATACCT
>JAAEKY010000735.1 GCA_024227235.1 Desulfobacteraceae bacterium
ATTTATACGTTTGAGAAAGGGCTTGAAAAACATGGTTTATCCCCATCAGATATAGATATTGTTATTCATACTCATCTTCATATGGATCATTGCGAAAATGATTATAAGTGTGAAAATGCCAGATTTTTTATCCATGAACAAGAGCTTAAGTCTGTTCATGATCCCCACCCTCTGGACTACCGTTATCTGGAAGATTATATAGACGATATCGAAGAAAATAATCAAATAGACATCGTTAAAGAAGATTGTCAGATCGTAGATGGTATTCGTGTTAAACATACACCCGTACATACCAAAGGTGGTTTAACGGTTTATGTTGAAACAAAAAAGGGTGTTGCTGCCATCACTGGGTTTTGTGTGATTGATGAAAACTATGATCCACCCCCTGAAATCAAAGGCATGGAAATGGATGTGATTCCGCCGGGAACCCATGTGGATGTTTATAATGCCTATAATATTATGAAACAGGTTCAAGAAGAGTCTGATATCATCATTCCTTTACATGAGCCAAGGTTTGCATCAATAGAATCAATAGGCTGATCCTATCTTGGAGTTTCCTTAAAGTTTGGAATAAACTAAAAAGAAAATCTATCATTTAGTTAAGTCTTAGGTGTCACATTGTATTACTTTTTCTGTGGTAAAGTAAAAGGATTGGTACGCATTAAATAAAGGCAAACTTAAGTTATTTCAATCATAAGGAGATTCATATGGCAAAAGATATAAAAGAAAAAACGTTGGTAAGTGTCAAAGAACGCACCATGTGTGAAGCCACACAGCAAATGCTTGAAAAAGCAAGAAGAGATGGTGTTAAACTGGATCTTGACCGTGGGATTGAAATGAAACCTTGTCCCATCGGCGTGGAGTCTGCCTGCTGTAAAAATTGCTATATGGGACCGTGCAGGTTAAACCCAAGAGATCCTTATAAAAAAGTAGGGGTGTGCGGTGCAACCATGGATACGATTGCCGCACGAAATTTTGGACGAAATGTTGCAGCAGGATCTGCCTCCCATAATGATCACGGAAGACATATTCTTGGATTGTTTAGAGGGATTATTGAAGGAAAAGTCAAGGATTTCAACATAGAGGACACTATTAAGCTTGAAAGAGTGGCTAAATCAATTGGCATAGAGGTTGAAGGAAAAGACATCTATGATGTTGGAAAAGAACTCTGTGATGAACTTGAAAAAACTTTTTCCAATGTCGAAGGGGAGATGCCTTTTGTAAAAAGAGCGCCTAAATCGCTTCAGGAGCAGTGGCGAAAAGATGGTATTACACCAAGAGGGGCCATGGTGGAAGTCATGGAACTCATGAGCCGAACCCATATTGGATGTGACCAGGATTATAATAATTTAATCAAACAGATCAGCCGCACAGCCCTTGCAGATGGTTGGGGTGGCTCCATGGTGGCAACAGAGCTTTCCGATATTATGTTTGGAACGCCTTCTCCCACCCTTGCAGATGTTAATATGGGTGTTCTAAAAGAAGATCATGTAAATATTATTGTACATGGGCATGAACCTGCCATGTTTGAAGGAATGCTGGCAGCTGTAAATGATGCTTTTTTTATAGACGAAGCCAAAGCTAAAGGGGCCGCAGGTATAAATCTTGTGGGGATGTGCTGTTCAGGAGCAGAGATGATGTCCAGGCATGGCGTTCCTCATGCGGGTAATTTTGGATCAACAGAAGCTGTGGTTGTCACAGGCGCGGTGGATGCCATGGTGGTTGATATTCAATGTATTAAACAAGGCCTTGCAGAAGTGGCCAAATGCTATGATACGTATTTAATCACAACCAATTCGCGGTGCCATATTGAAGGGGCCACCCACATCGAATTTGAAGAAATAGATCCAAGGAAATGTACGGATCAAATTTTAATCAAAGCCATTGCTAGATTTGGATCGCGGAAAATGCCTATTGAAATTCCGTCTCAGATTCAAACCGGTGTTCACGGATTTACACATGAATATATTGAGTATATGCTGGGTGGCACTTTTAGAGGCAGCTATTCTCCGTTGAATGACAATATTATAAATGGAAGAATTCGTGGGGTTGCTGGGGTTGTGGGATGTACAAACCCAAAGGTAAAACAGGATTGGGTACATGTTGAACTGGTAAAAGAGCTGATCAAAAATGATGTTCTGGTATTGCAAACCGGATGTTCCCAAATATCTCTTGCCAAAGCAGGGCTTCTAGTTCCAGAGGCTGCACCATTGGCGGGTCCAGGGCTTTCAGAGGTTTGTGAAACCGTAGGAATGCCACCTGTATTGGGATTGGGTTCGTGTGTGGATAATACCCGAATACTTATTGCAGCATCTGCCATGGTCAAAGCCGGTGGGCTTGGAAATACCATTGCCGATCTGCCAGCTGCCGGCTGCGCCCCAGAATGGATGAGTGAAAAAGCATTGGCTATAGGCCAGTACTTTGTCATGTCCGGTGTGTATACCATTTTTGGTATTGGATTCCCGTCTATTAAAGGAACCAAATTCCACGATCTATTATTTGATGGTCTGGAAAAACAAGGATATGGTAAATGGGGTACGGCATCTGATCCAATCGATATCGCCCATATGATGATCGCTCATATAGATAAGAAAAGAATTGAACTTGGTATTGACAAGGTAAGGGAGAGAACGCTTGTGGATATGTCAGACAGGCGTGAAATTGCATCCTGAATTTTAAACTATTTCTTAAGCCCGGTACAATATGTGCCGGGCTTTCTTAATGTCCCATTGATGTTCAAATGACCCACCGGTTTTATAACCATTGCCATCAAATATAGGCTGCACACCCTCTTTAATCGTCGGCTGAATTGAAACATCTTTTGGA
Organism: Desulfobacteraceae bacterium; assembly: GCA_024227235.1. Taxonomy (GTDB): domain Bacteria; phylum Desulfobacterota; class Desulfobacteria; order Desulfobacterales; family Desulfobacteraceae; genus Desulfobacula. Next base: position 2,827 of record JAAEKY010000735.1, read on the forward strand.
CAACTATTATAATTTTCAAAATTTTTTTATGTTAAATGATAGAATTAAGCGCTATAATCGTTTATATTACGCTTAAAAATACGACGTGTAAGGAGATTCTTGACATTATTAACGAATTTAAATACCAATGATTGAAATATATAAAAGAAGGACAGCCTGGCCAAGCTCCTGAACAGAAAACTGAAGAAGAAAAAGACGAGGAAACAATAGAGGGTGTTCGAACTCTTTTTAAAAGTATTTTTGAATTACTGTCTGAAAAACCAAGAACTCGGACCTTCAAATATTGACTTGGAGGTCTTTTTTATATGATCTTAGATCAACATCGATTTGAAAATTGTTATGGAAAACTTAGCGGTTTCAGATACCAATACTATTTTTATCAGTTATAAAAGAGGATGCCGATATGTAAAAATCGCTAAACTCCTTCACCTGATAACCCTTATAGCATTGGTTTTATTTTTAGTGTTTGGCAAGATGGCAATAACGGCTTTAGGAAATGGCCAAGGAATTCATTTTTTTATTTATGGGTGCATTACTGCTTATGGCATTATTCTAATTGTTTTTGCTCAGTTGGATGCGTTAAGCCGGTTTCAAAATTATAAACTGGCCAAAGATTTGTTTTTTGAAAATGGATATAAAAATCGGATTGTTAATTTGTTTGTGAACTCCAGGTGTCAGCGAGAAGCAATTAAAATTGCAGCAATTGATCTTAATATTGATAAAGAACTTACTGCCTACTATGCTAATCTTGGATACAGATGGTTCGATGTTATACCAGATGTGGTGATTCAAAAACCGGGGATTTTGTTTACCCGTTTGTATTGGAAGAATACTCTTTTTATAAATCCATACACATCAAAATATTTTTTATGGTAAAAAAGAAACAGTTATCCTAACATTTTTAAATGATAACAAATTTTTCCAAGCCATTTGTGTTCCATAAATTATTTTTCTGCAATGCTGACCTTAAATGTACTCATACAATCAATAACATCTTCTGTTTTTCCTTCATCAGTAGACCATATTACATTTTCAGATGTTTGAACTTTCATCAGGCATTCAGGGAAGAAATCGTAATGGTTATTATTAATCTTTAACACGGTCAGTTTGTCGTCTGGGTAAGTGATGTCCGGCGCATGATTCACAATTTCCCAGTCATCAGGAACAACAAACTCGGCTGTTATATTTACTTGAATGCTTTTCATAATAAAAATCCTTAAAAGTAAAGAAATAATAAAATAGCATTTAATAAAAACACCGTCCTTATTCATACCAATGAGATCATTTTCTTTCAAGAAGAATCCTAAATTAATGAAATTGTTTAATTTGTGAAAAGCTCTTTTAACAAATATTATGTAAAAAATTATATAAATTTGGTTTCAATTACCCAAAACTATTGATTTATATGTGATAAATATCTATAAAAATAATAAATCCTTTGCTTAAAAGGCGTTTTTATCTTTTTACACTTTAGTATAGTTTTTCAGAATGATAAAAAAAAATGTTTTAAAAAAAATAGCACAGTCAAATTCTCTTCCACAGCTTCCTCAAGTTATGTTAAAACTCATTAGGGCCTGTAATAATGAAAAATCAACCGTTGAGGAACTTACAGGGATTATTTCAACAGATTCTACTTTAACTTCAAGACTCCTGCAGATTATAGGATCTTCATATATCAATTTACCCAAAGAAGTGAACAGTATAAAAACAGCTGTTGTATATCTTGGAATGGATGCTATCCAGAACATAGCCATCAGTACATCTGCCATGCATTTTTTTAAACGTTCAAGTATTTCTGACTTTAATATCGCAAGTTTCTGGTACCATTCTTATAAATGTGCAGTGATTGCAAGAAAAGTGGCTGAAGAAAATAATTTTTTAAATCCAGATGAATTTTTTCTGGCAGGATTACTGCATGATATCGGCAGACTGATGCTGATGCAAAATTTCCCAGATGATTACAAGACTATTTTACAAACCTCATCAACCGAAAAACAAATCATTGCCGCTGAAATGAAAATGTTTGATACAGATACACCCCAGGTCTCCGCATGGCTTTTTAACCAATGGAATTTAAATCCCCTGATTTCAGATTCAGTGTTATTTATAAATGAAACTATCGAACAGATTGGAGGCGCGCTTTCTCATGTAAAAGTAATTTTTATTTCAAATTTTCTGGCTGAAAAGGGAGCCGATGAAAAAATTTCAGATATTTTTACACTAACAGATATTCCTCATACCAGACTGGAACAGATTACGATTTCAGCAGAAGAAGAAGTCTCTGAGATGGCAAAAAGTCTTGGTATCAAGTTGGATGAAGCTCAGGACCCCATTTATGAAGAAGCAATAACAACTCAAATAAAGGATTTATCCTTGTTCTATGGCACCTTGCAGAATTTACTGCATGCCAAAGATATTGATTCGGTTTTGAATATTGCACAAAATGGATTTAAAATAATTTTTAATATTCCTAGAATGTTCTATTTTCTTTTAGACGAGAAAAAGAATATTTTAACCGGGTTTTGCAGCAGTAATGATAAATCCCATAAAATTATTAAAAGTATAGCCCTGCCATTATCAAACACATCCAGCCTTTTGATAAAATGTATAAAAAAATTAAAAGTTCAAAACAGCTTAAATAAGAAACCCTCTCAAAAACTTGCCATATCAGATACTCAGATTATTCGGCTACTTAAGACAAAAGGACTTTATTGTATTCCCATATATTCATCAGAAAAACCATCCGGTGTCATGGCATTAGGGGTTGATGAAAAAATGGCCAAAGACCTTGATAGCAATAAAAATTTACTCAGCGTTTTTTCAAAACAAACAGGTGTCTGTATTCAGAGTATCAGGTTTTATAATGAATATGCAGTTGATATTCATGAAAAAAAAATGGAAGCATATTCTACACTGACAGATAAAGTAATACATGAAATCAACAATCCAATCTCGATTATAAAAAATTACCTTGAAACCTTAAGTTTAAAGCTGCCAGATAAGCATCCGGCCCAGGATGAACTTTCGGTGATCGGTGAAGAGATGAGTCGGGTGGCAGGCCTCTTAGATAAGCTTAGAGGTTTTTCAAGACCAAAAATCGATGGATTTGAATTTGTGGATATCAATCAACTTTGCCAAAGTATATTGGAGATATTAAAAAAATCAATCCTGCTGCCAAGGCAAATTGAGGCTTCCATCAGCATAGATCCTGAAATCCCTAAAGTCAAAACAGATAGAAACGGATTGAAACAGGTCTTTATTAATCTAGTGAAAAATGCATCTGAAGCCATGATTAACGGGGGAAAAATAACGGTCACAACAAAGTTTTTATCTGAATCAGCAAAAATTCTAATTGATGAGAAAAAGCGAATTCCAGGTAGTATTGAAATCAAAATTTCTGACAACGGACCAGGAATCGATGAAAAAGTTAAAGAGACACTGTTTGAACCGTATACAACTACCAAAATAGGCGGCGCAAATTCAGGCTTAGGGCTTTCCATTGTTCATTCCATAATAAAAGAATTGAATGGAAAAATTACCTGTAGCTCTGATAAGGATAAGGGAACCAGTTTTAATATTACCCTACCGGTATACTCATCAAAAAAGTCAAAAGGATAAAGGATCAAAACTGTTGGAACATCAAAAAAAAAGATTGCCACAAATGGTGAAACCATTGAAAACCGGCGAGCTTCTGGTTAAAGAAGGACTAATAAATCATGATGACATAAAAACGGTTCTTTCAATCCAGAGAAAACGACAAGACTCTTTGGGCCTGAATAAACCCCGCCTTTTTGGAATGATTTTATGTGACCTGAATTTGGTCACACCCGTGGATAATTATTGGGTTCTTCATAAATATAATAAGATAAAGTCTGTTCCTTCCGCGCTTGTATCAAAGCAGATGCTTTCAAAAGAGATTGTATTAAATGCCCAAAAAGAGTCACAAGAGCTTAACGTTCCATTCATTAGTCATCTTTTAAAGAACAAACTTATTTCTAGCAACTCAATGCAAAAGCTGCTGTTTGAATTATTTCATATTCCGTTCAGATCCATCCGTGATTTTATTTTTAATAAAAATATGAAGAAAGAGCTATTTCAAGTATTGGATAAGCACCCGTCCCGTAAAACAGGAATTATCCCGATGGTTTTAAAGGATAATACCATATTGTTTGGCATTACTGAGCCTGATAATATACTATTTATACAACAATTAAACGATCGATTTCCTCAATATCGGTTTAAAACTGTATTCATTCCATATTCAAGATTTTTGTGGTTTCATAAAATTATATATGGCAACAATAAAAATTTTACTGCACCTAAAGAAGAACCCATAGATCTCTCGTTGCTTTTAAGTTTTAGAGCGACAGTCAAGAATCCAGAAACGGAGAACGGATCTTTAGAAATACTATATAATCGGTATGAACTTTTGCGACATTTAATTGGTAATAAAAGATTTTATAACCGATTAAATGAGTTTAATGAATTTATTGCACAAACCCATAAGAAAATTACAAATGAATATAAATGCCAAAGTATAGAATTCTCATTACGAAAGGCAGATAAAAGCGTTAGAATAATAGCACTCCCGAAAAAATAGGAAAATTTTTATGGCAAGGATCATTACCATTACAAGTGGAAAAGGTGGTGTCGGAAAGACCAGTATCAGTCTTAATTTGTCTTTGTCTCTGGCGTCAAAAGGCTTTAAAGTCTGCTTGTTTGATGCGGATCTTGGTCTTGCAAATGTAAATATCCTCACGGGCATCTACCCAGATAAAGATCTTGAATCCGTGATCTCCGGGCAGTTGGGTTTGAATGACGTCATTATCAAGAACTACCAGGGTATTGATATTATTCCAGGAAGTTCAGGCGTGGAAAAATTAGCAAACCTGACCCGTACACAAACAGGTACACTCATTAACGCCTTTTTAGATCTTAATGAGTATGATTATTTTATTTTTGACACATCTGCCGGCATTTCATCTCAGGTTATTTCCTTTTGTATGGCATCTCATCAAATTATTCTTGTTGCTACTTGTGAACCCACCTCATTGACTGATGCATATTCCATGCTCAAAGTGCTTTCTAAGTATGAATATAAGCGCCCGGTCAGAATAGTGATCAACCAGGTGAAGTCTGGTAAATCAGCTAAAAGAGCGTATGCGAAATTGAAAGACACCGTAAAAAAATTTCTTTCAATTAAAATTGAACCGTTAGGGATTGTAGCATCAGATAAAAATGTCAGAGCCGCAGTTATTTCTCAAACGCCATTTTTTATGCTTTTCCCGGATACGATTGCTTCGCGGTGTATTAAAGCCATTACCAAGAAATTAATTGATAAAGCGCGCCATACCGTGGACCTTCCTTTGGAGCTTTTTTGGGACAAGTGCCTGTCTTTTCTTGAGAATTATAATCGCCCTGAAATTGACCTAATTCCTGAAAAAGGGGTTACTTCCACAAAGGCACCTGCTGAAGAAAACAAAGAAAAAGACTTGAATATTAAAAAAGAACTTTCCCAAATTGAATCAAAGCTTTCAACGCTGATAAAAGATGTAGGTGACATCAAACAATTTCTTGATACGCATGAATTTATAGAAAAGAATCGTCCGGAAAAAAAGATTGTTCCGCCGGAACCAGAAGAAATCTCCCTTGATTTTGAGTCATGGCTGAATAAAAAAAACAAAGCTTTTTGATCTTAAAAGAACCTCATAACAGGTTTACCTTAAATGTTTAAAAGACAGGTTAATCCTTTTGATTATAAATTTTTGGCATTCCAGTTACATAATAATTGACGTCATTATCTTCAGTATC
>JAAEKY010000736.1 GCA_024227235.1 Desulfobacteraceae bacterium
ATTCTCAATGACCACATCTATATTGATGCCCTTTTTTCCTCTATCCGCTTGAGCTAGTATTTCTTCAATTTTCCTTTTGGAGATCCCTAAAGAATTTAAAATAGATTCTAAAAATGGGACAGCTGATGTTTCAAGAGTGTTTTCCGGATCAGTTTCTTTTCCTGCTATTGACTCAAAATCAAGTTCAAACAGCTTTTTAAAAAGATCATCCAGGGTTAACTGACCATTTTCCACTTTTTCAGTAAGCTCTGCCATTAGATCATCTATGTCATTTTCCTTGAAACCGGCTTTGAGTAATAGTTTTTTCAATGCGGCTAAACCGTCAGGATCAATTGAAATATTTTTTAAATCACCATTTGCAAACATTAAAAGAAAATTTCTTAAGGCTGAAACAAAGCCAACACCTTTTTCCTGATCCAATTCTTCTGACAACGATTCTATTATCTTTTCAGTATCTTTTGTTTGCGGGTCAGGATTTATTTGTGGTGGTGTTTCGTCTTTCAAACCTCTTGCTTTCTCAAGTGTTTTATTAAAAGTTTGAGAAAACATCTGATTTTGAGAACCAGGGCTATCTGCATTAAACATGATTTCTTTTGGAAGATCCTGTTGAATCATGTTTAAAAAAGAGCTACTGACATCTGAAAAAGTAAAATTCATAAAACACCTATTAATATGTTTCTTTTGCTAAATAGAACAGCAATGATCATGCCATTTTTACATGAACGAGCAATTGTTGTTTGAGTTCAATAGGTTACGATGTTTACTCTCAGGTTTGAGAAGGCATTTTTTGTTTGTTTTGGAATATATTTCCCAACAAAATAAAATGCATGGGAAAATATTACCTGATGAAAAAAAATCGATTCAAAAAATGAATAGACAAAAATCCATATATACAGTTGCCAGAAAAATTTTCCAATTCGGTGGATGTTTGAAGAGGAGCTAATGCCCAAAACATTCAATATATCAGTTTTCATATTAATGTTCCGAAATAAAATATTATAATTAGATTCCGGTAAATGATTACAGTTGAGCGTTCTGCAACTTTCAGCTAAAGCAAATTCGAGTCGGGTCTGACCTTCAGGTTATGAAATATCCAGGCTAAAAATTTCAATTTTGATGCACCTTCCAGTGGAAGGCTGATTGCCTTATGGGAGCATATGGATCTTTGCGTATAAATTCTTGATTCCTGTAACGGTTAAACCGCCAAACTGTTTGAGGGAAGAATGACCGAGTCTTTGGCGGTCAGTGGAAGGGATCTTACGTGTGACCTTCAGGTTAGAATTTGTAGCAATGTCCATCCTGCGGACATAAGGCAATCAGCCTGGAACGGGTTAAATTGAGGCTGCCGATAAATGTATGTGGAGAATTAGTGGTTTGAACGGCTTTAAAAGGATTACTTCTTTTTAAACGCAAGGCGCTCACTAATTTTAGCTGCCTTTTCACTATCAACAAAGGCTAAAATCAGTGATGCTGACGCTTCACGCATTCTTAAAAATATTTCCTGGGCCACTTCCAGATTCATTTTATCAACAATCTGAGCTGCATTTTTTGGTTTCATACCTGCATACATTTTTACAAGTCTTCCAATTTTAGCTTCGTATGCAGCTTCTCTATCCAGCTCTTGTTGCGTTTTCTTTTTATCCAGAAGGACCATACTTTCTTCAATTTGTTTTTTTAAGGCATTTAAATTTTCTAATTTTTCATCAATTTGTTCTTCAAATATCTCAAGTTCTTTTTTTTCTTGTTTAAAGGAATTATGCTGTTTTTCAATCATTGTTTTTTTTTCTTCAAGACCCCGCAATACAACCTTGGCTGGATCAGGACACTCTGGACATTCAGGGCATGGCTTTTCTTCAACGTCTTCACCATCTTTCTTTTCAGGATCTTTTTCTTTCTTTTCTTCATCAGCGGCATATGCATTTGACACATTAAAAGTCAAACCATCCTTCTGATAATATAAAGATCCTAAGAATGCAGAGAAGATCAAACATATGGTAAGAATAAAGCCTATCTTTTTATAGTGTTTCATTGGATAACTTCCTCGCTGTTTTTAAGGATGAAATCTCATCAAGTTCTTTTTGTTCGATTTTAATAATTTCTTGAGTATGCTCAATTTTTAGCTTTTCACGATAAAGCTCCATCACCTTTTTATCAATACTTTTTTTATTGAGTTCCAATAATTTTTTTTTAAGCATTTCATTTAATTGAACTTTTCTTTTCTTTTCATTTTCCATACTAGTTTCCACAGACTCAAGATAATTATAGTACCGTCTGAACTTTGCTGCACTAATTCCATCAGACACTACACCTTCCATTGTATCCATATTTTTATCCCGGGTTTGCCTCAAAGAAACAATCTGATCTTCACAATTTTTTACATCCATATGGGCTTTAGCGGTTTTTTGCTGGGCAAGCCGCTCCATATATTCTCTGTATTTGAGCAATGGCTGTAATTTAAATTCAAATCTCTTCATGAATTACTCTTTTTTTTCTAATTTTATTCCCAACGCTTTTTTCAAACCATTCACACTGGCCTGAATATCAACTTTTCTATTCATATCCTGCCTTAAAAATTGTACAATTCCCGGCATTAAATGTTTTGCTTCATCAACATCAGGGTCTGACCCATCAACATACGCACCGATGGTAATCATATCTTCGGCACTTTTATAAGCGGATAAGACGCTGACTGCTTTTTCCCTTATCACAATATGATCTTTCTTGGTAACATCACGTATGACTCTTGAGATACTTGCTAAAACATCAATAGCTGGATAGTGACCTCTGTTGGCAAGATCCCTTGATAAAACAATGTGGCCATCTACAATCGATCGAACCGTATCTCCAACAGGATCATTTAAATCATCTCCCTCTACTAAAACAGTATAAATCCCTGTAATAGATCCTCCATTTTCCATATTCCCGGCTCGTTCAAGCAGCAAGGGAATCTGTACAAAAAATGTTGGCGTATATCCCCGGGTTGTTGGCGGTTCACCCGCGGCAAGGCCCACATCTCTTGATGACATGGCAAACCGAGTGATGGAGTCCACCATCAATAAAACATTTTTCCCTTGATCTCTGAAATACTCAGCTATGGTGGTGGCAAGATAAGCGCCTCTTATCCTTACCAATGGCGGAGAATCTGAGGTGGCTGCAACGACGACTGCTCTTTTCAACCCTTCTTCGCCCAGTGTGTCATTAATAAAATCTTTTACTTCCCTGCCTCTTTCCCCGATAAGACCAATAACAATCACATCTGCGCTGGTATGTTTGGTCATCATCCCCATTAAGATACTTTTACCGATCCCTGAACCTGCCATTATTGCAACCCGTTGGCCCCTCCCAAGCGTGATCAGGCTATTGATGGCCGCAACACCAACATCAAGAGGTTCTTTGATGGGCTCTCTATCCATGGGTCCTATGGGTTTCCCGTATAAATTATATTCTTGAGTATACTCTATCTGTCCCTTACCGTCTATGGGATCTCCCATACCATCTATTACTCTTCCTAAAAGCTGATCTGAGACACCAATGGTCTGTGATGCAGCTAAAGGAATAATTCTATTACCAAGGCTAATCCCCCTGATATCGCCATAAGGCATAAACAAGGCCTTTTCTTTTTTAAATCCTACAACTTCAGCTTTTATTTGTTGTCCCTGATCATTAATAATACGGCAAAGACTTCCAATGCCCAATCCTAAACTATCCCCTTGAGCAATCAACCCAACAACCTGAGAAACCCTTCCTTCAGGTTGTATAGTGACACACTGATCCACAGCTTCCTCATATTTTTGAAAATCTAGTTTATTTAAGTATTCAACACTCATTTAGGCCCCTGCAGCTTTAATGGCGTCAAAGATGGCTTCAAGTTTGGAGTCGGCATCTACCGCCACTGAAGCAGTATTGGTCTCAATTTTACAACCGCCTTTTTTAATCGAGGGATCTGATCGTACGGATATACTGTTTAAAGAATCAATCTGCTCAAAAAACTCTTCTTTAACCAATTCAATATATTCATAATCATCTGAAGATACACTCAATATTATTTCTTCGGGTTCAATAAGTTCTTTTAATGCTTCCAAAATCATGTTCTTAACAATTTCATCATCAATTTCTATCCGCGCCATAATTACTTTTGTTACAATTTGCTGTATCAGTGAAATAATCCTTTCTTCATACTTCTCAACCAACAAATCCAAAGTCTGATCTGCAGACTTCAATGATTCTTCAAGAAAACTTAGAATTTCAACAGCCTTTTCCTGAGTTTGTTTAGTTCCTTTTTCTTCTCCTTCTGAAAGGCCTTGGTCAAATCCTTGTTCAAACCCTTGTTTTTGGCCTTTTTCTTTTCCCTCTTGTTCTCCTTTTTCTAACCCTTTTTCTTCACCTTCTTTAAACCCTTCTTCATATCCATCCTTTTTCCCCTGTTCAATACCTTGATCAAGCCCTTCACGATACCCTTTTTCTTCAGGGGTTTCTTCTGGTTCTTCCGGATCTTCATTCCCCAATATTTGTTGTTCCGAATCTTGCTTTGCATTGTCGATCACTTCTTTATTTAAAGGATCTTCTTTTTTTTCAACTAAAGGCTTAAAAACAATTTCTTCCTGTTCTTTTTTCTCCTCAAAGATGGCTTCAAATCCAAAGGATTCTTTTTCCTCAAACTCAGTTTTTTCAAACAAGGCTTTAAATCGATTAAAATCCGGTTTAGATTCGTCTGTTTTTTTTGAAACTTCGTCATCTAAACTTTCTAAAGAGCCTACACTCAAAGGCTCAAACTGACTATTATCATTATCAGACAAGGACATCGTCTTTTCCTTTGCCTAAGGTTATGGTGCCATCAGCCTCAAGTTCCTTGGCTGCTCGAACAACTGCCTGCTGGCATTCTTCAACTTCTGCCAGTCGAATGGGACCCATGGCTTCAAGATCGTCTTTAAGCATTTCACCGGCTCTCTGGGAAAGATTGGAGAAAACCTTATCTTTCATTTCATCTGTTGCAGTCTTGAGAGCATATGTCAACTGTTGACCTTCAACCTTCTTAAGGATTTCTCTCATTGCCATATCATCTATGCTTGTCAAATCTTCAAATACAAACATCAAATTACGGATATCATTTGCCATTTCAGGATTGTCTTCCTCAACATATTCCATGACGACATCTTCAGTTGCCTTATCTACCCCATTGATGATATCCACAAGTACCTGCAATCCACCCGCTTTTCCTCCAGGCCCTACAGCACCACTAAGTTCAAGTTTTAAAGCCCGGTCAACATCTCTGACAACATCTTCTGAAATCTGCCCTAATTTTGCTATTCTCATCGCAATATCCCCTTTTAATTCTTCGGGAAGAGATATTATTATTTCTGATGATATTTCAGGCGGCATATGAGCAAGAATCATTGCAATGGTTTGAGGGTGCTCACCTTCAACATAACCGGCAAGTGTTCCAACATTCACATTCCTGCTCCAGATAAACGGTTTATCCTGTTTTTTCTTCTCAAGATCTTCAAGAATCGTTTTGGCTTCTTTCTCTTTTAATGTACCTTTAACAATATTTTGAATAAATGAATCACTTTCGAAAATCATTTTAAATTCGCCTTCAAATGTATTCACAAATTCTTTGGCAACCATTTTTAAAATTTCAGGTGTAATCTGATCAATTGATGACATCTCAAATGCCACTTCGCTGATTTCTCGTTCAGTCATTTTCTCAAATATCTGAGTCGCATACTCCTCTCCCATATACATTAAGAAAATTGCTGTCTTTTGTGGACCGGATAATTTTTTTATATCTACGTCATCCGCCATTATACTATCTCCTCTGTATCGCTTATCCAGCCCTTAAGGATATTGACAGTCTTACCAATATCTTTTTGGGCATAATATCTTGCCTTTTCATTAAAAGACATATTGGTTAAGTAAGACGTACGCTCTGATGCACTCATCTTCTTCATAAAATCATCTTTTTGCCCTTCTGTCATTAGATCCATATATTCTTTTTGCTGCTTACCATCCATTTGAATAAAGTGAAGTTCTTTCTCCTCTTCTTCAATCTGATCCAATTCTTCCGGTCCAGGTAATGCTTCCTGCTCAACTTTAACTTTTATTTCTTTCACAGTCCTTGCGATGGGCCATATGACAAGCAGGAGTAATACGAGCACGATCACCCCATTTGCAATCTGTCTGCCATATTCTTTCTGGATCTTTTTCAGCCCGGTAATTTGCGGCCCTGCATCAATATCGGCAATGGAGGCAAACGGAAAACATTCCATGGAAATTTGATCACTTCTGTCTTCATTATATCCCATGGCTTTAATAACGATATCTTCAAACTGCTTCATATTTTCAGAAGATCTTGGTACATACGTCTTTTCCTTATGACCATTTTCATCTGTTTTATATTCGTAAATCCCATCTACAACTGCGGCTACAGAAAGCCTTGTTAATACAGCCATGGGTTTTGTAGTTTCCCGTATCCGTTTACTGATTTCATAATTGAATGTATCGTCACTTTTATTTGTCCGCTCATTATTCTGCTCACCTGACAAGTCTTCTCCTACAATCGGATTCACACTAGAAGGCGTTGGAATCTCTTGTGCGGTTGTCGTGAGTTTTTCTGCACGGTTTTTACGGCTCCTGATAAACTCCCCGCCTCTTTCAAATGGATCATATATTTCTTCGTTCATATCGTTTCTCGAAAAATCCATTTCAGATGTCACCCGTACAATGGCTTTGTCCTTTCCAACGATTCTTTCCAGCATGGTTTGAATTCTTTTTGTAAGATTTACTTCGTATCTGACTTTATATTGATATTGTGCATCCGCTAAATTCTGAGCGGTTATTTTAGCTTGTTCCTCTTCTGATTTGCCTTCAAAAAGGATTCTGCCTGTTGTATCCACAATGGTGACTAATTTAGGCGTTAAATCCTGAATAGAGCTTGCCACCAAATGGGCGATGGCCGTAACTTTTTCTTTTTCAAGATCTGAATTTAACTCTAATAAAATAGATGCTGATGGCTTTTTTATCTCTTCAACAAAAACAGAATCCTTCGGCATGACAATCATTACTCGAGCTGTTTTAACCTCATCAAACGCACTGATGGTTCTGGACAACTCACCTTGGATTGCTCTTTTTTTATTAATTTTTTGAACGAATTCGGTTGTTCCAAATTCGGTTTTATCAAATATTTCAAACCCGACTCCCCCCCCTTTAGGGATTCCCTCTTTTGCCATTGTAAGCCTGACATCATAAACAATGTCTTCGGGCACTGTAATAGTCGTTCCATCTCCCGTTAGCCGGTATGGGGTATTGGTTTCTTTTAGTTTGTCAACCACCAATGCGGCATCATCCTTTGTGAGCCCGGAATACGCTGTCTTAAATTGGGTCTTATTTGCCCAGATAAACATGGTGGTGAACCCTGCAATAAGAACCATAGTCAAAACTCCAATGGCAATTTTTCTGGGCAGCGGTAACTCTTTGAGTGTCTTAATTATTCTTTCAATGACGGGATTCATAACCTCATATTACTCCATTTAAACCTTAATGATATCATACCTGCATCCGCATGACTTCGTTATAAGCTGTCATAACTTTATTTCTAACCTGGGATAAAACCTTTAAGGAAGTTTCGGCTTTTCCAATCATCATCATCCCTTCATGAATACCTAATTCCCCTTTAATGACCTTTTCAATCGCATCATCTGCAATATTCTGTTTTGAATTCACATCTTTAACGGCTTGTTCAATCTTTTTTGCAAACCCTGAATCCCGCCGGTTTATTTTACTGGGCAATCGCTCTGTATTTAAAGATATTGGATTAATTCCTTTTATCCCAGTCATAATATTATCCTCCTAATTATTTACCAATTTCCAAAGCTTTCAGTAGCATATCTTTTGTAGCGGACAATGCTGTAGCACTTGCTTCATAACTTCTTTTGGCCACCAGCATATCGGCGATTTCTGTTAAATGATCCACGTTGGGCATTTGGACATAGCCTGTAGAAGGATCTGCATCAGGATGGGCTGGATTATAAACCAACCTGAAATCTTCCTGGGATCTTACAACCTGGTCAACCTTCACACCTGTGCCTTTGTCTTGTTTTTTTTCAGAGTCAAACTCAATGGGAGAAAGTTCTATTCCTGCCTGCTGCTTTTTTAATTCATTCTTTTCAACCACGCTTTTAAAAGACTCAATATTTTCTCCTTTAAAAACAACCATTTTTCTTCTATATGGCCCGCCTTCTTTGGTTCTGGTCGTGTCAACATTTGCTAAATTTTCAGCAATCACATTTAACTTGTGCCGATGTGCTGCAAGGGCAGTTCCACTAATTTTTGATGCATTTAAAAGGTCCATAATTTATTTACCCCCTTGATCAATTGAATAGTGTAATATTTTCATTTTTCTGAGCAATAACTCTGTTGTTGTTCTGTATTTAAGGTTATTTTCCATAAGATTCATCATTTCGGTATCAATATTTACCGAATCCAGATGATAGATATCTACGTCCTCACTATCCTTCCCATTTAGACTCGCCGATTGTTCATTATAGGGAGACAAATGCTTATTATGGGTTTTATCTAAGAAATCAGGCTCTTTTTCACCCATTGCCCTTTTTAAGGTCCGATTAAAATCAAGATCTTTGGGTTTATACCCGATAGTATCCATATTAGCGATATTACCACTAATAAGATTATGCCGCTTGGCTGATACATCAAGTGCTTTTGAAATCATCTTTGCTGTGTGTCCAAAAATTCTTGAATCTGCCATTTTCCCTCTCAATATGAATTAATAAAACATATACAAAACATTATAATAATAGCTTTTGCAATTTGTATGCCGAAAAGTTAAATCAGCTTTTTTCTTTATATTCGTTGAGTTTATTTCGGAGGGTTCGGACACTAATTCCCAGGATTTTTGCAGCATGGGTTCTATTGCCCTGAGTTTTATCAAGGGTCTTAAAAATCATTTTCTGTTCCATTTCTTTTAACGAACTGGGCTCCGTTCCTAAGCCGCTATCAATGGCTTTATCCGGCAAATCTCCTATTGATTCGCCCATGTCAATCAATAAATCTTTGGGCTCTATTAAATTGGAGTCTGCCAGGAGAACGGCTCTATGAATAATATTTTCAAGCTCTCGAACGTTGCCTGAAAAAGGAAGGCGAGAAAGGAGGGATATTGCCTGTTTTGTCATTCCTTTGACATCTCGAGTGTCAATTTTACAATATTTTTTTACAAAAAATTCACATAATATTTCAAGATCTCCTTTTCTATCTCTCAAAGGGGGAATGACAAGCGGAATCGTATTGAGTCGATAAAAAAGGTCTTCTCTAAACTCACCTTTTTCTACAGCATCTTTTGCATCACGATTTGTTGTAGCAATCACCCGGACATCTACATTGACCGGTTCGATTCCTCCAACGCGATCAACAACTTTTTCCTGAAGAACCCTTAATAATTTTGACTGGAGATGAAATTGCATTTCTGTAATTTCATCTAGGAAAAGAGTGCCTTTATCCGCTAACTCAAATTTGCCTGTTTTTCTAGAAATCGCGCCTGTAAACGCCCCTTTTTCATGGCCAAAAAGTTCACTCTCTAAAAGATTTTCCGGTAACGCGGCACAGTTCACAGCAATAAATGCTCTATTACATCTATCACTTTTTTCATGGATATATTTTGCAAACAATTCTTTTCCTGTACCACTTTCTCCCTGGATTAAAACAGAAGCACTTGAATTGGCAACTCTTGATGCCAGGACAAGAATATTTTGGATATCGTTGTCCTTAGTGACGATTTTAACCTTTTCTCTTCGCGAAGGGGGTACAGATTTTTCAGAAATTTTCTGTTTTGATACATTCAACGCTCTTTTAGCACTCAAGGCTAATTGTTCTATTTCAACAGGCTTGATTAAATAATCCAAAGCACCAAGCTTCATTAAATTTACAGCATGCTCAACAACCGGCTCATCTGCGAGAAGAATTGCCTGGCATGATAGCTTGGCTTCGTTAATTTTTTTAAGGAATTCACTGGCAGAAAAGCCAGGTGTTTCAACATCTGCTATTACCATATCCGGTTTTTTTTCAATAAGATATGATAGCGCTTGTGATCCATCAGGGGTCGCGTCAACTAAAAAGCCTATATCTTCAAAAAACCGAACATATTCCATTCTCTCCTTGGGATTTTCAAGTATGATAAAAGTTCTATGTCCTGGCATATTTTTTTTGTTTCCTTAGACCTCCTAGGAGTTTTGAACGCTTTTTGCCAATTCAAGTGTATTCAGCCGTTGCTGTGCCATCCTGGCCCACACAGAATCGTATGATATAACGACCTGCTTAAACGCCTCTTTGGCTTTTGGAATTATATTCCCCTTTTGGTATGCATCCCCAAGTAAGAATCCTAAGTTTGCTTTTTCCCGATCGTTTTTTGAAAAGCTTAATGCTTTTAAATAGGCATCTGCCGATCTTACATATTTTTTAAGGGCAATATAGGTCCGTCCTAATTCTTTATACGCATAAGTTAAGGCACCATAATTTTCACCAGACGCAAGGGCGATCTCTTTTATAGCTTTTTCACGAAGGTTTGAGGCAGTTTTTAAGTCCCCTTTTTTTTCATATACATTTGAATGCATATTTAAAATATGTCCCTTATCCAGAGGTTTTTTCACTATTTTAAATGCGTCATTAAATTTTGCAGAAGCTGATTTATATTTCTCTTTTTCCAGATAAATATTTCCTGCCCGTGTCAATGTTTCAACCCGATGTTTGCTTTTCCGAAAGCGTTTTGAATATGCATTCAATAATTTAAGCGCATCATCATCTCTGCCGGATTCATCCATGGCCACACCCAATCCAAAAAGTAATTTTGCCGATCTTGAAGATCTCTTATACTGTTTGTATGCATTAATCAAATGATTAAATGATTGTTCATACAATTTTGCCTGAAGATATGCCAGCCCGACACTTAATGCAATTCTTTTACTTCCCATTCTATCAATTCTGGTATGCTCAAGTTCATATCTATTTAATACTTTAGTATAATCATCTGCTTTTAATTGCTTTTGAAACAAGGCTTCATAGGCCTGCTGCATTAATTTAACAGCTTCATATCGCAAGCCTCTTGGATGGGTTGATAATAAATCTTCTATCTCTTTTATGCATTTATTATATTCACCACTTGCCTGGTAAATTTCAGCCAAGCGCATCATGGCAATTCTGGCATATTTATTTTCAGGGAATTTTGTTTTTACCATTTTATAAATTTCAATTTTCCCCGTGTCTGTTTCCAGATATCGTGCAACGCCTATTGAGCTTGCAATATATCCATCAGAATCAGGATATTTTTCCCTTACCAGCTCATATACTTTAATGGCCTTTTCCTTATAATTTTCCATGCCATAGGTGTCACCAATTTTGCTTAAGATGACATCCCGTCCTTCAATTTCAGGAAATAAATTTAAGACGCGGGTTAAGTTTTCTCTTGCCGCTTTACTCTGCCCGATTTCAAAATAAGAATTTCCAATATGCAGCAACAATTCATGAGAGGTGTACACTTTTTTAGTATCTGTCGCCACAACATAATTTAAAACCCTTAATGTATCAATATATTGTCTTTTCTTGAAAAGCCCTTTACCATATCCGATACCGGCATCTGATATACTGCTGTTCTCAACCGTGTCTTCAAAAACCTGTTTATAATATCGTAATGCTTTTTTCAGATATCCTTTTTGGTCATAGATATTTGCCAAATGGTACATAATTTCAGACAGTCCCGAATATTCAAGATACCCTTGTGTTACGATATTAAAATATCCTTCTGCAGCCGATATATTATTTAACCGTTTTTGAATCATACCAATGGCAGAATATCCATAGGGCAGTAATGATGATTTAGGATAGGATACCAATGCATCCTGAAATAATCGTTCTGCCTTTATCAATTGAGCAAAATCATCTTTTTCCACGCCTTTATAAAATGCGTAAGCCCTTAAATAATAAGCCTGTTCAACGCAGGCGAAATTTTCTTGGAAAATATATTGCTCCAGGACCTCAAACGCTTCCTGATTTAAATCCTTTAAAATAAGAAGCATTGAATTGCTGATTTGTTTTGAACCACATTCCGATCCGTCAATGATGCGCGCAAGATCGCTAATATCCCCTTTGTACTTGCTTTTCTCTCTTGTAGGAGGAACATAAGCAGGTATAGTTACACTTTTGACAGATTTTTCCGGTACAGCTTTAGTTGTTGATTTTGACTTTTCAGGCTGTGAAGGTGGTCTAATTTTTTGCTCTTTTTTCGACAACGTTTTTCCAATACCCTTTGCGGGTTCAACCCGTGCTTTCTTAGCAGTTTCTTTTTGGAGTTTTTCGACTGGTTCTTTTACGGGTCCTGGCGTACTTTGTTTTTTTTCAGGTTCTGGGACAACATGGGGTTGAGTAGCCGCCTCTTTTACCTGTTTTTCCCCAAGATTAATTGTAAAACTCGAATCCGATGTATTAAATCCAGATTCAATATATCCATACGGGCGATGGCTGGTCAAAATAACAGCAAGCACATTGCCCGAGAGCTTTTCGATACCGATGTGTTTGATGCCAGAGTTTTCCTGGCCTTTTATCTTCAACCCTTTTTCCAAAACCACATTCTTTAATGCAACTAATAGCT
Organism: Desulfobacteraceae bacterium; assembly: GCA_024227235.1. Taxonomy (GTDB): domain Bacteria; phylum Desulfobacterota; class Desulfobacteria; order Desulfobacterales; family Desulfobacteraceae; genus Desulfobacula. The sequence continues at coordinate 12,650 of JAAEKY010000736.1, forward strand.
CTTTTTTTTCGACCTGAATCACTTTAACAGGGATGTTGTCTGTCATAAAAAATTTAACAGAAAGAGGTGCATGTTGAATTTCTATTTTCTTAATCACCACCTTGTTAGCAAAAGCTATCTGCGGTGAAAGACATAACAAAAGAATAGAGGTGGCTATGATCTGCAAAATTTCTTGTAACTTATTGTTTGATTTGCTCATAATCTTTACTTTGCTCTATGGATTTATAATCATTTTAAGATGCCATGTCATAAATTTAAGCAAATAGTATGCCATACCTCAGTTATTTATACTCATAATAACAGATCAAACCAAGGAATTAAAGCATTGATTCACGATAAACAAATTTGCAAAACGAATACGGTTATTTTATTAAAGATCAATAAACCACAAAATTGTCAAAAAAATGACGCGATATAACATCTAAAAGAACGGCTTTTCGGTTTCTTGAGTGATATTCATTTTTTTAATTTTTTCCACGAGTGTGGTTCTATTCATTTTCAGAAGTTCTGCAGCCCTTGCTTTTACCCATCTGGTTTCATTCAGGGCATGTCTTATCAGAGATCTTTGATATTGATCCACAGCCTGGTTAAAGCCGATCCCATTATTAAAGACAGAGGCGACAGAGACAGATGTGTTTTGGGGAGAGTTATTGGTTATATAATCGGGCAATTCATGAAGTTCAATGATTGAATCTTCAACAAGAACAGACAATCTTTCAATTAAATTTTCAAGTTCCCGTATATTTCCAGGCCAGTCATAGCTAATCATAGCCTGTTTTGATTTTTCAGAAAACGTCTTTACTTGATACTCATTCACCCTTTTGGTCAGGTTATTTTGAAAAAACTCTGTTAAATCTACAATATCTTCTTTTCGCTCCCTCAATGGAAGGATATGGATAGGAATAACGTTAAGGCGGTAATACAAATCTTCTCGGAACACTCCCTCTTCGATAGCGACAGGCAAATCTTTATTTGTTGCCGAAATAACCCTGATATCCACTTCAATAGTGGCTGTTCCCCCGACACGTTCAAATTGTCTTTCCTGAATTGCTCTTAATAATTTAACCTGTAATTCAGGACTCATATCGCCAATTTCATCTAAAAAAATTGTTCCCTGATCTGCAATTTCAAATCTGCCTGTCCTGGAACGATGAGCGCCTGTGAATGCCCCTTTTTCATGTCCAAACAATTCACTTTCGAGCAACTCTCCGGGAATGGCACCACAGTTAATAACTACCATAGGGCCGTCGCATCTTGTACTATTTTTATGAATGGCTCTGGCAATTAATTCTTTGCCCGTTCCGCTTTCTCCTGTGATAAGTACGGAAGAATCTACTTTAGACACTTTTCTAGCCGTATCAAGAACTTTCAACAATCCTTTGCTAACACCGGTTATCCCCATCCGATCAAAATATTTATCATCGGATTCCGAAGCTTGGCTAACCTCGGGTTCATTTTTAGCAGATGTTGAGGCGATTATCATTTTAATATCTTTTCAAGCTTGTCAGAAATCGCTTCAGCAGTAAATGGTTTGACAACATAATTTGAAACACCTGCCTGAACAGCCTCAATAACATTTTGTTTTTGAGCTTCAGCTGTAACCATTAAAAAAGGAACGGTTTTATAGGTATCACTGGCTCTAACTTTTTTTAAAAGCTCAAGTCCTGTCATTTTGGGCATATTCCAGTCTGATATAACCAGATCAATACCTTGCCCTTCCAGTACTTCCCAGGCAGTTGTGCCATCATCCGCTTCTACAAGATTTTTAAAACCAAGCTGTTTCAAAATATTCTTAAGGATACGACGCATGGTAGCAAAATCGTCAACAATCAAAATCTTGATGGATGTGTCCATTGCCACATTTTCCTCCTTCTATAGATTTAGACTCTTTTTTAATCTTTCAAAACGCACTTTATTCAAAACAAACTTCAATTGTAAAGTCTCCATCATCAGTATTAAAGGGAATCGCAATTTTGGGCCCCTCTGAATAATGAACGATACTATGGTTTTTCCCGGTGATTACTGAAGGAATAGCTGCTTTAAACACCTTTCCCATCCCTTCAAGCTCGCGTCTTGCCTGACCTGAAATCATATTTGTCAACTCTCCGACAGCATCTCCAATTTCGTCATTCAGCTCACTCATGGTTTCACCAAACATATTCGACACGATTGTTAAAATACATTTCTCTTCAAATGTTACGGCAATAGTGCCGTTAGCGATTCCTGTCAGTCCTAAGAGCCCTGATACATCACCCACCGCCATACTATCCATTTTAAGATATGGTTTGCCAGCATTCACATTCATAAATGCCATTGTTTCCAGTACATTAATCGTTGCGTTGATAAAAGGATTTACAAGCTTAACATCCATAATACTTGCCTTTTATTCGCATCAAACCCATATCCAAAATTATTCATCAATACTATTATAGTACACGATATTTTTTAAATGAGAATAGGTTTCCACATCCATAGAGTTAAATTCAATTCCCATTCCATTCTCACTTTTTCTGACAACTATACCTTTTATCATCAATTCAATCTTATCTATCCCTCCGGTAAGGCACACTTTGATTAAACACTGTGTTCCTGAAGAAAATGTATGATCCGTACTTACAAATATCCCTTTAAGGCTTAAATCCTTTGAACTTCCCTCCAAATCAATTTTTTTCCCATCTCCCTCAAGATGCACATTGATTGCTGTTGTAAATCCTACTCTAGAATATTTACGTTTTTCATCATCGTTAGAGACAACCATGGTAGATTTACTCCATGTTTTTTCTTTTTATACGGTTAACTTTAAAATCAAAATAACACATTTTAAACCAAGGCTCAACCCATTAAAAATCATCCGGAAACTCTTGGTCTGCAACATTTAAGAAGGCTTTTACAACTTCCGGATCAAACTGAGTTCCTGAGTTCTCCTTAATAATATTAATTACTTTAATTTTTTCCATCCTTTTTCTATAAGCCCTGTCAGAGGCCATAGCATCAAATGAATCAGCTACAAACATTATTCTTGCCAATTTTGGTATTTCATCTCCCTTAAGTCCATCTGGATAGCCCTTACCATCAAACCGCTCGTGGTGATGGCGGATAATCTCCATTTCTTTATCCCACAATCCAAGCTTACTGATAATATCCGCACCGATGACCGGATGTTCCTTAATTTTCTCAAATTCCTCTTCTGTCAATTTTCCTGGTTTTAAAAGGATATCATCCCGAATGCCTATTTTCCCAATATCATGTAGACTTCCGGCAAAACTGACAATGTCTAATTCTTCTTCAGTACACCCCATTTCTTTAGAAATCATATGGGCATATTTAGCCACCCTTGTTGAATGTTTTCGTGTATACAGATCTCTGACCTCTAATGCCCGTACAAACGCATAAAGCGTGGAAAAAAGATTGTCATAAATATTTTCATATAAAGCGATATTCTCAATCGCAGAGGCGGCTTTCTGGGTAATAAAACTCATATAATATAAATCTTTTTCATTAAAAACTTTCTTGGCACTAAATGAAAATGCACTGGCAATACCAAAAATCTTGTCCCTGATTTTCAAAGGTACGATCATCAAAGAATGAATCACATCATCGAGGTGAACATTTTTCCCTAAACCTGAAATAAGGCAGGGGTTATGATCCGTGCTTAAGACATCAAGAATGAATGTATTTGCCATTTCAGAAAGATCTTTTCCAAATAATAAGCGTACGGCTTCATTTTCAATACCGCAATCCGTACTCGCAACCTGAACTAATGATTTTTCCTGATCTGAATATATATGGAAAAAAGCCTTATCCGCTTTTAATTCCTCAACACCTAAATCAACTACTTTATTAAAAATGCTATAGCTTGAGTCTGTGGAAGAAAAATCTTCCATTACACGGTTTAAAGTATTAACTTCATCAACCCTTTCGAGCAACTCATGGTTTAATTTTTTTAATCGTTCCTGACGATCCACCTCTTCTTTTAAAATCAAATTTTCAACAAACAGCTCGCGTTCTCTTAAAATCCGTTTGAGCGTTAATTCCATCTGCTCGAGGTTAACCGGCTTTATCAAATAGTCAACCACACCATTTTTTAAAGTCTCAATGGAATTCTCCAATGAAGGGTATCCAGTCATTATTACTACAGGAAGGGTACTTTCTAATTGCCTGATGTTCTCAGCCAATTCCAGGCCATCCATTAGCGGCATATTAATATCGGTAAACACACACTCAATTTTTACCTTGTTCAAAATTTCAAGTGCTTCGACTCCGTTACCCGCAGTGTAAACCTCGTAGCCTTTTCTTTGAAAATATCCTTCAGTTACATCAAGGATACCTTCCTCATCATCAACCACTAAAATTTTAATTGGATCATTTCTCATCTTTACTAATACCAATCTCTCCTCAATACAATTAAGTTATCCATTAAATGTATCTTAAACGATTTCTTTTATCAACAAAAAACCACCCGATCAATCTCCTTATTACATATGTGAATATAATTCGTGGAAATATTCTATTTTGACGAATTATATTCTTGACAAAATTAATTTTAAAGAATATTATACTTAAATAACTAATTTTTAGAAACTTTAGAAAGCACGTATTATAATGGACAAAATTGATCTCCAAATCCTTCAAATTTTACAGAGGAAAGCGCGTGTACCAAATGTAGAAATTTCCAGAAATATTGGGATGGCACCTTCTGCCGTGTTAGAACGTATTAAAAAATTAGAAGTCCAGGGTGTGATTCAAGGATATGAAGTTCGCCTTAATCCGAAGATGTTCAATTGTTCAATGGTGGCTTTTATTCAAATAGAAATCGATACGCCAGGCAAGCTTGTAGAAATCGGGGAAACACTTTCGAAGATAGAACAAATCCAAGAGGCGCACTACCTTGCAGGTAATGATTGCCTGATGGTAAAGTTGCGTGTCTGCGACAACAATGAGCTTGAAACTATTTCAAGAACCAAAATAGCGCCCCTTGAGGGTGTAAAACGGACCAAAACCTTTATCGCGCTTTCCACATATAAAGAAAGCGCCAAAATAATGCTACCCCAAACTCTATAACAGGAAACTTATTTGCCATGCCAATGTCAGATTCATACATGAAAAGACTCTCGAAAATTCTTCCACAAACTGTTAAAACCTTTGGAACGCCTTTCCATATTTATGACGAAAAAGGGATAAAAGAAACGTGTTGTAAGCTGAACACTGCTTTTGAAAATATTGGAGGATTCAAAGAATTTTTTGCTGTCAAAGCTTTACCCAACCCGTCTATAATGAAAATATTGAGAAAAGAAGGGTTTGGCTTTGATTGCAGTTCAACACCGGAGATAGAGCTTTCAAGACAGGTTGGCGGGCTAAAAGAAGATATCATGTTCACATCAAACAATACCAGTGCTCCTCAATTTAAAGCTGCAATAAAAAATGGCGGATGTATTCTAAACTTAGATGACATCTCCTTAATTTCCAAACTGGCTGATACCCCTGAGCTTATCTGCTTTAGATACAATCCCGGTCCGCGACGGAAAGGCAATAAGATTATTGGGAATCCCGTCGAATCAAAATATGGTGTCAGCCACGATCAAATTGTAGATGCTTATAGCCAATCCATAAAACTTGGAGTTAAACGCTTTGGTATTCACACTATGCTGGCATCTAATGAGCTGAATTTTGAATATATGGTTGAAACCACTCGAATGCTTTTGGATATTACCAAACTGGTATGTGAAAAGCTAAACATCACCTTTGAGTTTATCAATATTGGCGGCGGACTTGGCATTCCTTATACACCGGATACCCCCCCCTTTGATCTGAATGCAATGGCCCGTGAAACGATTATTCTTTTCAACAAATTTAAAAAACAAAATGGCTGGGCTCCTAAACTTTATATGGAAAGTGGCCGTTTTATAACCGGGCCACATGGCGTACTTGTCACATCAGTGATTAACCATAAAAATATTTATAGGAAGTATATTGGTGTAGATGCCTCTATGTCAGCTCTCATGCGGCCGGGCATGTACGATGCCTATCACCATATCCATGTTCATGAAAAAGAAAATGACACACAATTAGAAAAAGCAGACGTGGTGGGTGCTTTATGTGAGAACATAGATAAATTTGCTGTTCAAAGAGAATTGCCAGATACTGTTGAGGGTGATATTTTGGTCATCCATGATACGGGTGCCCACGGACATGCAATGGGATTTAATTATAACGGCCACCTAAGACCCAAAGAATTGCTGTTAAAAGAGGATTCAAGTGTTGAGATGATCAGAAGAGCGGAGTCCATAGATGACTATTTTTCAACACTCAATTTTGAGCCTAAAACCTTGACATTCACTTAAACTCAACCAAAGAAAAAAACTATTATGGAATACTGTATTATTCTGACAACCTGTCCTAATGATGACGAAGCAAATAGTCTTGCATCAAAACTCATCAAAGAGAAACTGGCAGCCTGTGTTCAGCTTACCCCCATCAAAAGTTACTATAGCTGGAAAAACGAACAGCACATTGACCCTGAAATTAAGCTGCTCATAAAAACAAGGACAAAGTTGTATGAATCTGTTGAACAACTCATCAAAAAAAGTCACAGCTATGACGTCCCCCAAATTGTTCAAATTCCAATCAATGATGGCTCTGATCAATATTTAGACTGGATTGATGAGAATACCACTGATTAGTTATAAGTAGAAAACGAAATAGTATTTGAACCAAGCCTCACCCATCTGTTGCGTTGCTCCGAAATCCTGCCAAATTATAAGAGTTGCCTCATGTACAGCAGCTCACTCCGGTCTCAAGATTTCTTACGCCTTGCATATGGTAATTTTGCGAGCTTTGCTCCTCTACAAGCCACCCGAATACAGGGTTTCCGATCAGGCCCTAAATAAATAAAATTTTAATAAAATACAAACTTAAATATTATCTGCCCCCACAAATATATAAAATCTCTTATTTTCCCTGTACTTTAATCAAATTTTATTTAATAATTGAGTCTTTTATTCACCTTTATTAGGATAGCAGGAGAAATTCAATGAATCTTAGGGATACCTACCCTGAAAAATTATTAACAGCAAAAGAAAGTGTCCAAAAAATAAAAAACGGCTCCAGGGTATTTATCGGTACAGGATGCGGTGAACCTCAGACCTTAATTAGAGCCATGATTGAAGATTTATCCATTCAGGATATTGTTATTTATCAAATGCTGTCTTCGACGCTATCCAAATATGTTAACGACGAAAATTTCCTTTCAAGATTCTCTATTAAACTATTCTTTATTTCCATTTTAATGCGCCAATCTGCTTTTGAAGGGAAAATTGATTATATACCCGTCTATTTATCTCAGATCCCTCAAATTTTCACAAACCATGAAATCGGCCTTGATGTTGCACTAATACAGGTCAGTCCTCCGGATGACCATGGGTATTGCAGCTTAGGAATTTCTGTTGACATTACCCTTTCGGGAATGAAGAATGCCGAAATTGTCATTGCCCAAGTGAACCCGGAAATGCCCAGGACCTGGGGTGACAGTATGGTCCATATTGATGAAATTGATTATCTTGTAGAACATAAAGAGCCACTTTTGGAATCCCTTCCAGAAATGAAAAACCGAAAAGTCATTGAAAGAATCGGCCATTATGTCAATATGTTAGTAGATGATGGTGCGACACTGCAAATTGGATTTGGCCATTTACCCGATGCGGTGGTTCCCTATCTTGCTGACAAAAAAGACTTGGGCATCCATACACAGGTAATCACGGATGGACTGTTACCCTTGTTTAAAAAGAAAGTAATCACTAACAAAAGAAAATCATACCTTGAAGATAAGGTTGTTGCATCTCTGTGTATGGGATCCAGAGAATTGTATGATTACGTGGATAACAACCCCATCTTTTATTTCAAATCCTCGGAATTTGTTAATGATCCCAATGTCATTGCCAAAAATGACAATTTTATTTCTATTAGTTCTGCACTTGAGGTGGATCTAACAGGACAGGTGTGCACAGACTCTAAAGGCTATCTTTTTTACAGTGGTATTGGAGATCAGGTTGATTTCATAAGGGGTTCATCTATGTCAAAGGGTGGTTTTTCTATTATTATTATTCCTTCCACTGCCCAGAATGGTAAAGTATCAAGAATTGTACCCCATTTAAGTGAAGGTGCTGGTGTGGCAACCACCAGGGGAGATATTGATATCATTGTTACTGAATATGGTATTGCTGAAATGCGTAGAAAAAGTATCTATCAACGGGTGATGGAACTTGCCCGGATAGCCCATCCAAAATTCAGAAAGAATCTAATCGAAGAAGCAAAAAAAAGACATTATATATTCCCGGATCAGTTGCCACCGACTACACAAGACCTTCTTTTTCTGGATCAATATCTATATTCATTAAAACTTGCCAATGGAAAAAATGTTGATTTCAGGCCTCTTTTGCCCTCTGATGAGTTTGAATCCAGACATTTTTACTACTCTTTACAGGAAGATTCTATTTACTATAGATTTTTCAATAAAAGAAAAGTTTTCTCAAGAGATATGCTTCAAAAGCAATGGGCTCAGGTTGATTACAGAAGAAATATGACCATTATTGGATTGATGCAGATAGGAAAAAGAAAACAAATTGTGGCCATCGGCTCTTATGCTGAAGTGGCCAAAGACTCGGCTGAAGTGGCTTTCCTTGTTAAGGAAAAACTACATAGAATGGGTATTGGATCTTATTTACTTGAAATTCTTGAAACCATTGCAAAAGAAAATCATTATAAACGATTTACTGCAACCGTCCTGGCTGAAAATGAAAAAATGATCAATGTCTTTCAAAAAAGGTATCCCACTGCTAAATTTTTAAGGAGCGGGAGTGGAGAAGTTGAAGTTGAAATGCAATTTCACCCTAAAAAAGACTGATAATTTTTATGTCTCGGAATATAATAATAGGACTGTATTTTTGAATCGGACACAAAAATTGGGCTAAAGGATATTTTTTTAGACAGTTTTTATTTTTTAGAACTCAACTCAGGGAAATCCCAATAAAAATATTCCTTTATGCCGTCCTCAGATGAATTATCATCCTGCTTATTCATCTCAATTTGCCTTAACTCAATTCGTCTAATTTTACCGCTGATCGTTTTTGGGACTTCAGGAACAAATTCAATAATTCTAGGAATTTTAAATCTAGGCAAAATGGTAATGGTATGTTTAAACAGCTCTAAGGCCAGTTCTTTTGATTCTTGATAGTTTGGTGTTAAAATCACATAGGCTTTAACCAGCTGATATCTATGGGGGTCCGGAGAACCGATAACTGCTGCTTCTGCCACGGCAGGATGCTCTATGAGCGTACTTTCAACTTCGAAAGGACCAATTCTATGGTCAGACGATTTAATAACGTCATCTGCTCTTCCCACATACCACCAATACCCTTGGTCATCAAAAAATGCCCTATCTCCGGTATAATAATAATTATCTACAAAGACTGAGCTCATTTTTTCAGGGTTTCCAATATATTCTGGGAAAAGGCCAACGGCTCGCCACCGATCTAATTTTACAACGATATGCCCCTCCTGGCCAGGTATATTGATTTCATTGCCTTCATTATCAGCCAATGCCATGTCATACATAAAAGATGGGATTCCAAAAGATCCTGATTTTATTTTGCCTTTCATCCAGGGAGGATTACCAATCATCGCTGTGGATTCAGTTTGCCCGTAATAATCTCTGATCTCTGTAGTGGTATGTTTTTTCCATTTATCAATTATTTCTGAACTTAAAGGTTCTCCAGCACTGATGGATTGCTTTAAATTGGACAGGTTAAAAGAATCAAGATTCATATTTACAAACATTCTCCAGGCAGTCGGAGGGGCACAAAAGGTTGTGATTTTGTGTCTTGAGATGGCATCAAGATATTGTTCACCATCTAAAAGAGAATATTTAAACCCGGTGGTTGTGGCACCAACATTAAAGGGCGCAAAAAAGCTGGACCATGCCCATTTTGCCCATCCAGGCGCACTCAGATTATGATGAATATCGTCAGGTTTTATACCCATCATCACTGTGGTGGATAAATGTCCGACAGGATAGGACACAGCTGTGTGTCCGACTCGTTTGGGAAGGCCTGTTGTTCCCGATGTAAAAAAACAAAACAAGAGGTCATCGGGTTTTGTTTTTGCTGCCTTTGCCTCGGTGGATTCATTTTCAATGGCATCAAAAGATACCCATCCTGCCTTTTTACCTAATACCAGTTTGAGTTTAGGTTGGATATTGGTTTCTTCAAGGACTTTATCAATCAGGCATGCGGATTTTTCATCTGCCATGATAACAGTAGGGGAATACGTTTCAAACCTGAATTCCAATTCTCTTGGGGTCATTGTTGTTGCTGTAGGAACAGATACAATCCCTGCTTTAATGCAGGCAACCCCCGCAAACCAGTTTTCAGGCAGAACAGGACTCATCATATAAAGATTATCCCCTTTCTTGAGTCCTGATTTTTCAAATAGATTAATCAGCTGGTTTGCTTTTTCTGATACTGTTTTAAATGTATATGTTTTGGTCTCAAGTGTACCAATATCTGTCCAGATTAATGCATTTTTATCTGGATTCTGATTCACATGAAGTGTTTCAAAAATCTCTTGGGCCCAATTAAAATATTTAGGCATTTCCATGGTATTCACCTTGGAAAACAGCGTCTTGGCACAACTTTCTTTTTCTAAGGCATTTTCCATCAAGTTAATCCGGATAACCTCTTTAAAAAGCTCTTTCATACCTTTAAAACACTCCTTGCAATCTTTTTTAATGTTATATATAAGCTAAGGTCAAAAACACTTGGTTGTATAAGTTATCACAATAATGTTTGTCAAAGTTTTTTTCTTAATACTATTAATTTAAGAGACCTTTGATGGGAAAAAATAATATTACAATAATTCTTGCCCCGCTTCAGGGGTTTACTGATGTGACCTACCGAAATGTATTTTCCGATCATTTTTCAGGTGTAGATGAGGCAATAGCTCCTTTTATATCAACGATGGGCCAAATGCGGTTAAAGCCCTCCAGAATAAAAGATGTGGCCCCTGAAAATAATAAAAAATTATTTGTAGTTCCTCAAATCTTAGGAAATATTGCTGGTGACTTCATCTTTTTGGCTGATCATTTGTATGACATGGGCCATAAGAAAGTAAACTGGAACCTTGGCTGTCCTCATTCAAAAATTGCAAAAAAAAAAAGAGGCTCAGGACTTTTAATGTATCCTGAAAAAATTGATGCTTTCCTTGATACAGTGCTGTCTAAAATTTCAAACACACTTTCAATTAAATTACGGTTGGGCAGAAAATCTAAAAATGAAATTTTCAATCTTTTGCCTATTTTGGACAAATACCCCTTAGATGAAATCATTCTTCATCCTCGAACCGGTATCCAAATGTATGAGGGGACATCCGACCATGATGCGTTTGGAAAAGCGCTTTATAGCAGCCGACATAATTTTACTTATAATGGAGATATCACTGATTTAAATTCATTTTTACTCGTTCAAAAAAAATTCCCCCACATCAAACGATTCATGATTGGTCGAGGAATTCTTAGCAACCCTTTTCTGGCTGAAAGAATAAAAGGGATTGGCCAAAACAAAGATAAAATTGAACGACTAAAAATTTTCCACGATGATCTTTTTAACAACTATAAAACAATCTTTTCAGGACCGGGGCATTTGACCGGAAGGATGAAAGGCTTTTGGAGTTATTTAGGTCCTTCGTTTAAAGAGAGCAAGAAAGGACTTAAAAAAATATTAAAAGCGACCTCTACACATAAATACCAGTATGTGGTGGAAGAATTTTTTAACACTGATTATAAATTTATTGAATAAATAGGGGTTTTTACCTATTGAGTTTGCACCATTATTTTTATTATACTTAAAAAATTATTGAGTCATTTATGATATAAAAATAATGTGGAGAGAATAAGTGAATAAACTTAAATTAATAGAAAAGCTAAAGGATCGATGTTCGTTAACCCAGATAGAAGCGACTAACATCGTAAATTTATTTTTTACCGAAATGGCAGATACCCTGGCAAAAGGAGAAAGAATTGAGCTCAGAGGGTTGTGGTCATTTTATTTAAAAGCATATAAATCTTATACAGGTAGAAATCCAAAAACGGGTGAAATTGTTAAAGTTTCATCAAAAAAACTTCCTTTCTTCAAATGCGGTAAAGAGCTGAAAGAAAGGGTGGATCTCCCACCGAATTAGGAGCCATCTTAAAGACATCCGCTCTATTCAGTTCTCCTAAAAAAAACAAATCTCTTTTAGAGACTTAAGGTATGGGTTCATTCCTTTTAGAAAAATATCATTATGATTTGCCCCTTTAATTTCTAAAAGTTTTTTATCGTTTGAAGTACAGGCATCAAAAAGTGCTTGACCATCTGAAAAAGGAATTATGTGATCATATTGAGCATGAATAACAAGACAGGGTTTTGAAAACATTCTAATTTTATCAATATTTTCAAACCCTTGTTGCTCCTTAAAACCGATACTTTCAGGGTCAATACCAAGCGTTTGCAATAAGGGTGATGCATATGCAAATCCACTTTCAATAATCACACAATTAAAATCATTTGATCTTGTTGAACAAAGCTCAATGGCAGACGCGCTCCCCAAAGATCTTCCCATAACAATAAGCGGGCCGGTTAGATTCTCTTTGGACATATATTCCAGAACAAAATCAAAAATTTTATAACAATCTTTCATCATAGATGTGACAGACGGCACTCCTGTTGATATTCCATATCCCCGATAATCGGCTACAAAAAAATTCAGTCCCACATCATTAAACAAAATCCCAAAATCATCATAATCTGATACGATTTCACCATTGCCGTGAAAAAATAGAATCACTGGGGCATCATTTTTTACAAAATGGAAAGATGCCCCTATCTGAGCACCGTTATCAACGGAGATCATAAGATCTTTTCGTGTATCTTTAATTTGTCTATAGGCGCCTTCAGGCCGAGGATGAAAAAGATATTGTGTCACTTGAGGGTGATCCAGAACTGAATAGTTCTTTATTTTTGGTTGAGCCATACAATTTGCCTCCATTAAAAATTATGATTTAGTTTCATCCCCAACATTAGAATTTTCTTTACCTCTTGCATATGTCACAATGATTCCTACAAACGAAAGTATCGCACTCATTGCCATTGTTCGTTTAAAACTTAACATAAAAAAAGGGTCCATCTCTTTGATATAATTTTCAAGGCTTGCACCATTTGTAAGTGCTGAAAAGGAACTGGTAAAGATTAATCCGGCAAGGGCTACTCCGATTACCATTCCAAGGTTTCTGGCTGTAGCCACAGCGCCTGAAGCTATGCCACGCCTTGGCAAAGACACACAACTCATAATGGCTGTGTTATTAGGAGAGACATAAAGTGCTGTCCCAATTCCTGCAAGGGCTATTCGCCACAAAATTGACAAAACGCCCATGGAGGGTTGAATTGACATCATTGAAATCAAAGAGAACATCAATAATGTCATGCCTGTCATACACAGTCGTCTTGAACCAAGTTTATCATACAGCATTCCTGACAACGGGCTGACAAATAAAAGAAATAAAAAAGGTACAATCATGATAAAACCAGTTTTTGATGCGGTAAAACCACAAGGGTATGTCAGGTAAAACGGCATCATAAAAATAATTACAAAAAGTGCTGCAAAAAGAATGGATGAACCCATCACAGGGAAAATAAACAATTTTATTTTTAAAAGTTTTAAATCAAACAATGGATAGTTAGATCTTGCTTCGTTTATCACAAAACCGATTGTGCCCAGAATACAAAGAGCAGCACACGAGAGTGATAAAATCGAAATCATTCCCCACTTTGATAACTGTGTTAATAAAACAATCAAGCTGGATAAAACTAAAATTACTAAAACACTTCCTGTTTTATCCATGGGCTCTTTGCTTCCTTTTGCAGTTTGGACACCGCTTAAAACAAAATAGCCGCCTATGGCAGCAGCTAACCCTATGGGAATATTAATATAAAAAATAAACTGCCAGGAAAAATATTCCAGGAGAATTCCACCTACGACAGGTCCTGTTGTAAGGCCTGCTGCTACCACTGCTCCGATCATACCAAGCGCTTTTCCTCTTTCCTGTACTGGAAATGCATCAACAATCAAGGCAGGTGAGCATGCCATCAGCATGGATGCCCCAACACCCTGTAGTGCTCTTGCTGCAATTAAAAGCTCTGGTATTTTAGCCATCCCGCATAACCAGGAGCCTACCGCAAATATAGTAAATCCCAGGACATAAACAGGCTTTCTGCCTTTAATATCTGAAAGTCTACCAAAGGTTAAAAGCAAGGAGGATACTGTCATAAGATAAATCAACACTACCCATTGAATGGTTTGAACATCTGTTTTCAAGTCCTGCATCATAAAAGGAAGCGCAACATTGACAATACTGGAATCCAGCGTTGACATGAAGATTGAGGTTGCAACAAGAACAAAAATATTCCACTTTTTTTCGAATACTGAGGCCATATAACCATTCCAATCTTTTAGTAATGAAAAGATTATGTTATATGAAGCCAATTGACAAGGCAAATTAAATGATTTGAGAGACCTTTAAAGGAATACTGATGGCCACAGTTAATGATGTTGTTTTAATATATCTTGAAGATGCGCCGGTTTCATTTGCAAGGGTTGAAAGTATCCTTCCCGATGCAAAGAAAGACTGGTATCATATCAAATTACTGATGCTCCAAATCCCATTACAAGTGGTTACCTGGATACTAAAAGATGATTATATCAATGGTCACCAATTCAATATGAATGGTAAACCAATGAGAATTGAAAAGGTTGAATGTCCTGTTGAGGAGCTTGCACTTTCTAATCTAAAAAAACCTTCCAGTAAAGAAAAGTCTGAAAAAGATAATCCCAAAAAAAAGAAGGCTGCTAAAATTATTTCTTTTTCAGACCTAAAAAAGAATGATGGACCAGAATCCGGTTAAAATTATATCGGCCTCAAGAAGAACGGATATTCCTGCCTTCTACTTGGACTGGTTTATGGAACATATACATTTAGGGTTCTTCAATGTGAAAAATCCCTACACCAAAGCCATTAAAAAAGTTGAGGTTTCAAAAGAAAGTATCCATTCAATCGTATTTTGGTCAAAAAATTATCATAGTTTTATCAAAGAAAATGCCGGCAAAAAATTAGCTCAACTTGGCTTTAATCTATATTTTAATTTTACAATCAACTCTGTATCTGATTTACTTGAACCAAAAATCCCCCCTTTAAAAGAAAGGCTTGAACAATTAAGAATACTGGCAATGGAATTCGGCCCCCGAAACATTGCCTGGCGGTTTGACCCGATTTGTTTTTATAAAACACAAAATAATGGTCCTATTAAAAATAATCTTTCTGACTTTCCAACAATCGCACACCACGCCGCTGAATTTGGTATTAAAAAATGTATCACAAGTTTTTTTGATACATATAAAAAAATTCAAAAAAGAGTGGCTTTCTTATCGAAAAAAAGCCGTCAGAACATTGTGTTTATTGCTCCATCAATGGATAAGAAAAGACAAGTGATTCATAGAATGGAAAAAGTTTTGGCTCAAGCGAGTATACCTTTGTACCTTTGCTGTGAAAAGCAAGTTTTTTTAAAGCTTTGTTCTAAAACAGGCATCAAACAGAATTCATGTATTGATGGCCATTTGTTAAAAACCAACTTTGGCGGGACCCCCGAAGTAAAAAGAGATTATGGACAACGTTCAAAACAAGGATGCCTATGCACCAAATCCATAGATATTGGTTCCTATGATATGCATCCATGTTTTCATAATTGCCTTTTTTGTTACGCAAACCCTGATATAGATAATATCCTTAAAAATAATGCCAATGAAAATTAAAAACCTAACCATTCATGGGAAAACATTTTTAGCACCACTTGCCGGGATCACCAACTTACCATTCAGGCTTCTGGTAAAAGAATGTGGTTGTGCGGTTGTATGTTCTGAAATGGTTAGTGCAAAAGGAATTTTTTACAACTCTGAAAAAACATTGGATCTTTTATCCTCAAAAAAAGAAGAACAACCGTTATCGGTTCAATTGTTTGGCTCAGACACTGAGTCAATGGTAAAAGGAGCAAAATTTGTAGAAACCCTGAACACTGCCAGTATTATTGATATTAATTTTGGATGTAGTGTAAAAAAGATTGTGAAACAAGGCGCCGGAGTAGCATTGATGAAAGAACCTGACATTACCAAATCTTTACTGGCTGCTGTTCGAAAAGCAACTGATCTACCGCTGACAATAAAAATCAGATCTGGTTGGGATAATTCAGGACAACAGGCATTTAAAATTGCTCAAATCGCCCAGGATTCAGGTGTCGATGCCATAACCATACACCCTAGAACTGCCAGCCAGGGGTTTAAAGGCAAAGCCAATTGGGAAATAATTAAAACACTAAAACAGCAATTATCCATTCCGGTTATTGGCAATGGAGATATTAACAGTGTCGAAGATGCTCAAAGGATGATAGAGTTAACCGCATGTGATGCTGTGATGGTTGGGCGCGCTGCCATGAAAAATCCTTTTCTCCTCTCTCAAATTGATGATTTTATTCGGAATGGATCTTATCAAACCCCAACGCCCCATGACATTTTTAGAAAGATGGAGTCTCTAACAAAAAGGTATGTAGAATATTTTGGTGAAAAGCCTGCCTGTAAGATGCTTCGAGGCAGACTTTCATGGTTTGTAAAAGGGATGCCGGGATGTTCCGCATTTAGGGCAAATCTTTCTAAAGTTATTTCAAAAAATGATGCACTCGATCTTATAAAAGAATTTGAAGCCAGTCTTATGTAGTGCCTTTCCGAAAATGAGGTAATCTATTCTTTTTCATAGAGAGCCGTGGCGATAGAACTCACCCCACCTCTTGGTGTAAATTCGCCTGTGACCTCCATTCTTAATGGGTTTAAAATCTCAACCAGATCATCTAATATTTTATTGACCACATGTTCATAAAACATGCCTACATTTCTAAATTGCAATAAATAGTATTTGAGCGATTTAAGCTCAACAATCGTCTCATCTGGTCGATAGTTAATGGTGATACACCCATTATCTGGAAGTCCTGTCATTGGGCATACAGACGTATATTCAGGCTGTTTGATAATAATATCAATGCTTCGTTTTGATTTATAGGCATAGGGTATGGCCTCTAAAAAATCTATTTTCACAATACTTGGATCTTCAATTTTATAATTGGTTTTGTAGTCTTTATTTTCAATCATATGATTTTATCCTTATGCTTTAAAAAAAGTTATAAATTTTAAATTTATCATAAAGAAAATGATGTTTCAAATGAATAAACGACGAAAACGCGCACCCGTATCGCCATTTGGAAAAATCGTAAAAAAAGCTTGACAAAGATATGAAAAAAAAGGATAAATGTCAGACCGAAATTGTAAATTAACTATTAAAGAACGTTTCGAAACTTTCTTTAGAAATCAATGAGTTGAAAAATTTAAGCTCTTTTGCAAAGTGTGGGTATACCATCTTTGGCATAAAAAAATACTCCTGAGGAGGATATTAATTAAATGAACGATTTTTTACAAAGCCTTCGTAATGGGCAGGCTGAAAAACAACGCACACCCAAAACACGAAAAAATTTTGATAATGGTTATCATTATACCAGTTCCCCAAGATTTCATTCTTATGGCGGATACCAGAATAACAGAAACCAGCACATGAAACGGCCCCACACACCAAATCAGGGGAATCAACTTCCTGTTGACGAGAATTCAACAACATCAATGCTGGCAGAAGCAATTGAAAGCTTAAGCGGCCATATTGAAACTTTAGCAAAAAACCAGGATTATCTGGTCAGTGTTCAGGAAAGAACTGCTGATATGCTAGAACGCCAAGCAGTAGCTATTGAAAGGATCGTCGATCATCTGAACATTGCTCCTGAAAAAAAACCAGGTCAAACATCCGATCAAACATCCGATCAAAAAATTGAGCCTGAAAAGAAAAGTGACCCTATTAGCGTCTCTAAAAAGCCCCTTGAAAATCATTATGTAACTTCTAAAAAAGCAGAAGCCAAGATCACTGAGCCTGTTGAAACTATCAAGACAGCTAAAACTATTGTTAGAAAAAGAAAAAAAGTAGTTGCAAAGAAAAACTCTCAGGCAACATCAAAGGATCAAAAACTTCTCAGCCGTGAGACCGTTATGGATATCATTAATACCATGAGAGCTGAAGGCAAAACCTTTGATCAAGTTGCAAACCGGCTGGTTGAGCTGGGCCAACCCACATTCTCAGGCCGTGGAGAATGGCACGCACAAACCATTCACAGGCTTTGCAATAAGAAATAAATTTGTCTAAATTTAAGTAACTAAATTGTAAGCAACAACAGCGGGCAAGAAATATTTTGCCCGCTGTTTATTTTTTCAGGGACATCATATATTCATTCCACTCCGAGGGAAGAAATTGCTTTTTTTTTGTATTGCATTCTTTACAGCATGGTACAAGATTAAACTTTTCCGACTTTCCACCACGCGCTATTGGAATGACATGATCCATGGTAAGTTCTTTTGGTAAAAAAGGTTTTTTGCAATAATGGCAAATCCCTGAAGAGCGTTTTCGCTTCCACCATTGACTGGCTCGAATTTTTCGTGCTTTATCTCTTTCTTTTTTCAAGAATCTTTCATCTGTGTAAGTATAAAATTGATCCATTGGTAAAATATCCAGGTTAGTAGCCAAATTCGTTTAAAATCCTTGAATTGCTAATCCAGTTTTTGGTCACTTTAACAAAAAGTTTTAGCAACACCTTTTGCCCGGTCATCTGTTCAATATCTTTTCTTGCTTTGGCACCAATTTTTTTCAGCATTGAGCCTTTTTTCCCAATAATAATGCCCTTTTGAGAATCCCTGATCACATGGATGCTGGCATGAATAATAATCAGCTTTTTCTCCACTTCAAAAGAATCTACAGTAACCGCACTTGAATAGGGGATCTCCATCCCCGTTAATCGAAATACTTTTTCTCTGATAATTTCTTTTACCATAAATTTTTCTGACACATCCGTGAATGTCTCTTCAGGAAAAAGCCGGGGCCCTTTTGCTAATGATTGTTCGACTTCTTCAAGAATATTTTTTACCTGAATGTCCTTCTTGGCTGAAACAGGGACAATTGCTTTAAAATTATATAGTTTTTGGAATTCCTCAACAAGGCTATATACCTGTGCTTTTTTTACTAAATCAATCTTATTCAACGCAAGGACAACCGGTTTAGAAGTCTTTTTCAATTGAGATATGATCAGCTTCTCTGCTGAATAATTTCGTGAGTCTGCATCCACCATAAAAAGGATCACATCTACATCTTCCAAAGCCAGCATAGCTTGATCAACAATTCTTTTATTTAACAGATTACTACTTTTATGAATTCCGGGTGTATCTACGAAAATAATCTGGGATGATGGTCTATTAACAATTCCAAGGATTCTATCCCGTGTTGTTTGAGGTTTTTTAGAGGTGATAGAAATTTTTTGCCCCAACACCTGATTGAGTAGAGTGGATTTTCCTGCATTGGGAGCACCTATTATGCCAACAAATCCAGATCGGATACTTTTTTCGACTTTCTTATTCATTATACCAGCCTATTAAATTTTCAATTTCATCTAAAACCGTATCTCTTCCCATTTTTGTCTTAGCTGAAAAAAGGATGACACTGCTTTTTTCTCGGTTTAATAGAGAACAAATGGAAAAAAGCCTTTTTTTCTGCTTTGTTTTTGACAGCTTATCAGATTTCGTTAATATTATTAAATAAGGTTTTTTATGGACTTCCAACCAGTCAACCATATCCTTTTCCTCTTTTCCCGGATCCCTTCTAATATCTATCAGTAGAATCAACCCTAATAGACTTTGACGTTGGGAAAGATAAAGATTAATCATCGGCTGCCATTGGGCCCTGATTTTTTTTGATACTTTTGCATAACCATAACCTGGAAGATCTACAAAAGAAAGGTCTTCGTTAATCAAAAAGAAATTGACCAGCTGTGTACACCCTGGCTTTGAACTCGTTTTCACCATATTTCTTCTTTGAATCAGCGTGTTGATCAAAGAAGATTTCCCCACATTGGAGCGGCCTGCAAATGCAATTTCTGGCAAATCATATTCTGGATACTGGGATGGTTTAACAGCACTTTTAACAAACTCAACGGTTTTAATTATCATAACAGATTATTTAAATACCCTTCCATGCGGTCAAGGCCGATTTTTAAATTTTCTATGGAATTGGCATATGAAAACCGCAAATAGCCTTCCCCGTTTGCACCAAAATCAATTCCGGGAGTCACCCCGATATGGGCTTTTTCCAGTATATCAAAGGCAAGGGCATATGAATCATTTGAAATATGCTTTGCATTGACAAACACATAAAATGCCCCTGTTGGCTCCACAGGTATTCCAAATCCCATATTTTTTAATCTTTCAATGACATAAATACGGCGCTTATTATATGTCTCTTTCATGACTCGGGTCTCTTGATGAGCATCTTTCAAAGCAGCAGCACCTGCAAGTTGGGCCACAGAATTGGCACAAATGAAAAAATTCTGCTGCAGGATCTGCAATGCCCGAACAAATTCTGGTGGTGTGATCAAGTATCCAAGGCGAAGCCCTGTCATAGCGAACAATTTTGAAAAACCGTTCAAAACAAAAGCGTTGTCAGTAAATTCATAGATAGAATGTTCTTGTCCCTCATAAACCAATCCATGATAGATTTCATCTGAAATCACATAAAGATTATTGGCTTGAGCAATATCCACAATCTGCTGCATCCTTTCTTTTGGAATAACATTTCCTGTTGGATTTGACGGGGAATTAATAAAAATTGCTTTTGTTTTTGACGTAATTTTCTTTTTTATTGCTTCTGGCGTATACACAAAACCTTCATCTTCAAAAACCGGGACAGTAACTGGAACCCCTAATACATAATTAATAAAATTTGCATAACACGCATAATGCGGATCTGAAATAATAATCTCATCCCCTGGATTTACAAGAGCTGAAAACAACAGCAGCATGGCAGGTGAAGTTCCTGATGTTACCAGAATCTGTCCAGGGTCAATGATTGTCCCATACGTTTGTTTATGATACTGGCTTATGGCTTCCCTCAAACGGATATCACCCAGGCTGTGGGTATAATGTGTCTCATTGTCTAAAAAGGCTTCAACACTCACCTTATTGACACACTCAGGCACATTAAAATCAGGTTCCCCTATTTCCATATGAATGACATCAATCCCGGATTCTTCCATTTTATGGATCTTCTCAAGGATCTCCATAACGATAAAAGGGGTTATTTTTTCACATCGATGGGCAGGTTTCATTTAAAGCACCTTATTTAATGGATACTCAATAATACCTTCAGCGCCTTCTTTTAATAGTCGGGGAATCAAATCCCTGACAAGGCTTGTATCAATAATAGTTTCCACAGAAAACCAGTCAGATTGATACAAAGATGCAATAGTGGGTGCATTAAGACTGGGAAGAAGAGATACTATCTTTGCAATTTTGTTTTCAGGCACATTCATTTTTATACCGACCAGTTTATCTGCAACCAAAGCGGCTTGTAACAACATAGCGATCTGTTCAATTTTCTCTCGTTTCTTTGGGTCTTTCCAAGCCGTTTTATTTGCAATCAACTGAGTATTGGTCTCCATGACCTCGTGGATCACCCTTAAATTATGCGCCCGTATCGTACTTTCAGTCTCTGTGATTTCAACAATAGCATCTGCTAAACCTGACACAATTTTCGCTTCTGTAGCGCCCCAGGAGAACTTCACATTTACATTGATATTCCGCTCTTGAAAGAATCGTTTTGTGAATTTTAAAAGTTCAGTGGAAATTGTTTTTCCTTCAAGGTCTTCGAGCGTTTTCATAGGAGAATCATTTGCAACAGCAATCACCCATCTTGCCGGACGGGCACTGACCTTTGAATAAATAAGATCGGTTACAACATGGACATCAGATTCATGCTCAGCCACCCAATCAAGGCCTGTCAACCCGGCATCAATGATACCGCTTTCTACATTAATTGACATTTCCTGGGCACGGCACATAGCGCACTCAATAGAATCATCATTAATATCTGGAAAATAACTTCTTCCTTCAATATTAATCTTCCATCCTGACCGATTAAAAAGATTGACTGTTGCATTTAAAAGGCTTCCTTTTGGAATGCCTAATTTTAATATTTTTTCCATTATTTATATACCTCTTTCGGATCAAAAATTATGGGTTCTACTATTTTCAAATTATTGTCCTCCACTTTTGAAAAAAAACAGCTCTTATACCCTTTATGACAGGCAGCGCCACCAACCTGATCCACCTTTAAAAGAACCGTATCCTTATCACAATCCACCCGGATTTCTTTTACATGCTGCACATGACCGGATGTTTCCCCTTTTTTCCACAATGTGTGTCTTGACCGGCTAAAAAAAGTAGCTCGCCCACTTTTCACTGTTTCATCAAACGCCTGCTTATTCATAAAACCAAGCATCAGGACTTCCAACGTTTTATCATCCTGTACAATAGCAGGAATCAATCCATTGGTTTTTTCAAAATCAAGCTCAATCATAATTTATAACAACTCCTTTAGAGTATAATAATCAAAACTTTATTAAATACCCGGTATTGTTAAAAAAGTCAAATTTTATACACAATCAAAATTTGTCATAAGAAACCTTAAAGTATTGCCATACGACATGGAATCTGATAATAACCACCTAAAAAAACATTAAATATTGAATTTTATTCCAGGGTGGTATGGCAAAAAGAAAAAGCAAAGCTGAAGTTCTGAAACATAGAGGCAAAAAAACGGAAAAAAACATTTTTCTTTTCCTTTTCAAATGGCTTTTTATCCTAATTATCTTATCCACTCTTTTGGGCTGCACAGGACTTGTGGGGCTTTACTATTATCTTAGCCAGGATCTGCCGAAAATAAATACATTAAAAGATTATCGTCCAGCCACTGTAACCAGTGTGTTCTCAGATGACGGTAGAAAAATTGGAGAATTTTACGAAGAACGAAGGATTGTTATTCCTTTATCTGAAATGCCAAATAGTCTTATAAACGCCTTTGTTTCAGCAGAGGATTCAAGATTCAGGGAACATCCCGGTATTGATATCCTTTCCATTGTCAGAGCTTCTTTAAAAAACTTCAAGGCGGGAACTATTGTCCAGGGGGGATCAACAATCACTCAACAAGTGACAAAATCTTTCTTACTGACTCCGGAACGCACCTATGAAAGAAAAATTAAAGAAGCCATTCTTGCCTATAGAATAGAAAAAAAATTTACTAAAGATCAAATTCTGTTTCTTTATCTGAACCAAATATATCTGGGGCATGGTGCCTATGGTGTAGAAGCGGCATCCGAAAATTATTTTGGAAAGCATACTAAAGACCTTAACCTGGCAGAATGCTCAATGCTCGCAGGTTTACCACAAGCTCCCAGCAGATATTCTCCTTTCAGATTTCCAGATCGTGCAAAACAACGCCAAATTTATGTACTGAACAGGATGAAGGAAGATGACCTGATCACAAATCTTGAGGCCACAGAAGCCATTGATCTCAAACTGGATATCAAGCCTCGAAAAAATTGGTTCATTGAAAGAGTCCCTTGCTACACTGAGCATGTTAGGCGATATGTAGAAAACAATTATGGCAAAGATGCCTTATACAAACAAGGACTTCAAATACACACTGCCGTTAATATTGAACTCCAGAAAATCGGCAGGAATGCAGTCAATAAAGGCTTGAGTGATCTCGACAAGCGCACGGGATATAGAGGCCCTTTAAAAAACATTTCCTCTCTTCAAATAGAGAACTTTTGTACTCAGATATCAGAAGAAATCGGAAACAAGCTGCTGGATAAAGGAACGACTTACCAGGGGGTGGTTTTAAATGTTGATGATGAAAATGCTATCACTGAAGTTAGAGTGGGTGACTTCCATGGCGTAATCAAACTTGAAACCATGAAATGGGCCCGAAAACCAGACTCTAATGTCGCCTATTATGAAACCAAGGTTAAAAAACCTTCACAAGTTTTGACGGTCGGGGATGTCATTCTGGTTAAAGTCTTAAATGAATTAATTGAAGATGACGAACTTGAATTTAGCCTTGAGCAGGAGCCTGTTGCCCAGTCAGCATTGTTAAGTATTGAAGCAGAAACCGGTCATGTCAAAACAATGATAGGTGGGCGGGATTACAAGAACAGTCAGTTTAACCGGGCCTATCAATCCAGACGCCAGCCAGGGAGTGCATTCAAACCTGTTATTTATGCTGCAGCTCTTGATAAGGGGTATACAGCGGCAAGTGTCATCATTGATTCTCCAGTTGTCTATGAAGACACAGAGCGTGATTTTATCTGGAAACCCCGTAATTATAAAGAGAAGTTTTTTGGCCCTACCCTTTTTCGTCATGCACTTGTAAAATCAAGAAATATCGTTACGATTAAAATCCTTAAAGATATTGGCATAGACTATATCATTAATTATTCTCGGAAACTTGGAATTGCATCAGATATCAGCAATGATCTATCAATTGCACTTGGATCCTCCGGGCTGTCTTTGCTTGAACTTGTTAATGCCTACTCTGTTTTTTCAAACCTGGGATATTTAATTGAACCTGTATTTATTACAAAAATATACGATAGAGATGGAAATCTTTTAGAAACTTCAAAGCTGGTCCGCAAAAAGGTTATTGATATGAGTACGGCTTATATTATGACCAACATCATGGAAAGTGTTGTAAAAACAGGGACAGGATGGCGTATTAAAGCACTTAAACGCCCTGTAGCAGGAAAAACCGGAACAACAAACAATCTTTTTGATGCCTGGTTTATGGGCTACACCCCTAGATACACTACAGGGGTCTGGGTTGGACTTGATCAGGAAGCCCCTCTTGGAAAAGGTGAAACCGGATCAAGAGCAGCAAGCCCTATCTGGCTTGAATTCATGAAAAACACATTAGAAGGGAAACCTGCAAGAACGTTTAATGTTCCTGAAGGTATTGTCTTTGCTAAAATCGATGCAAAAACAGGGCTGCTTCCCATAGAAGAATCTGAAAAAACGATCTTTGAGTGTTTCAAAGAAGGCACCATGCCGACCGAGCATACCCAAAAACCGGATACTGCGTCTGATTCTGAAGAGCTTTTTAAAAAGGGAATTTGAATTTTCTATAACGGTTCTTAAAAAAACACATTCCTATATCCAGAGGCATAAAGATAAGTATCGTGTCGGTAAGGCTTGGGTGAAAGTTTTCTGACTATTTCCAGTTCCACCAATCATACCTCTTGGAAAATGTGGCTTAACTTGGTCTCCAGTTTAGGGGTAGGATCACCCAAAGCCGGGATCAAATCAGGGGGTTAGCCCGGATATTTCATGAAAATTGAACATTTTCCGGAAAACTATTTATAATTACAAAAGGTTAATTCCAATTTTGGAACTTATTTTAAAATACAAACTGTCACCGGAAAATTTCAATTTTCCCCTTTCAGGCGAGTTGACTTCACTTCATCTGCTACGCTACA
>JAAEKY010000737.1 GCA_024227235.1 Desulfobacteraceae bacterium
ATGATCAATTTCACTATATACTTCTATAAAAGCATTGTGATTATCAACAATACCCTTTACTACAGCCAACCCTAAACCAGTGCCCTTATCGGTTTCTTTTGTTGTAAAGTAAGGATCAAATATTCTCTCCAAAGTTTTTTTATCCATACCATGGCCAGTATCTTTTATTTCAAGTTTTACATATTTTCCAGGTAAATATGATTTCTCACCTGAATTGTTCGAGGGTTTAATTTCAATATCATCCAGCTCTATTGATAAAGTGCCTCCTGCTTCACTCATTGCATGGTAGGCATTTGTACAAAGGTTTATGACAACTTGATATGCCTGGGTTTGATCTGCAAGTATCGTTGCTTTGGATGACAGTTTGTCTTTAATTTCTATGGTTGCAGGAATTGATGAACGCAAAAATTTTAAAGCTTCTTTGACAACAAACAATAATTTGAGTGGGTATTTTTTATGTTCAGCCTGTCTTGAGAATGTCAGAATCTGTTTAACAAGGTTACTTGCTCTTTGAGCACTTTTTACCACTTTTTTTAAGTTTTCTTTTACTTCTTTTGGATCCTCATAGCTCATTTCTGCCAACTGGGAATAACCAAAAATACCTGATAATATATTATTAAAATCATGGGCAACTCCTCCGGCAAGGGTACCAATAGCCTCCATTTTCTGAGATTGTCTAAGTTGTGTTTCAAGTCTTCTCTGTTCGGTAACATCCAATAAAAAACCTCTCAAATACTTTAATTTGCCATCTTCGTCAAAAACACCAGAAACATTTTCAATTACTTGAACAGGTGTCCCATCAATTTTTTTTAATTTTGGCTTGTTGTTTATTATGCGGCTATTTTCATTAAAAAGTTTTAAAAATTCAGATCTCTCACCAGGATTTTCAAAAAGGTCACTAATAGACGATTCCATTGCATGTTGAGTGTTTTCAAATCCAAAAATCGATAAATATTGTTGATTACATGCAATTAGTTGTCCTCCAGGTTCTGAAATATAGGTCCCTGAAAGGGCATCTTCGAAATACTCTCGATATTGTTCTTCACTTTTTCTTAATTTTTCTTCAAACTGCTTACGTTCAGTAATATCCCTTACTGTTGATAAAACAAGCTCCTGACCATTAATAATCATCTTATGATTATGTATTTCAATGGGTACAAGAGTGCCATCTTTATGTATATCCAGACCCTCAAAAACTTTATTCATCTTTAATTCATTTTTAATTATGGTTCCAGCATTCCCACGAACTTCTTGAGCCTGGAGATCTGCTATGGTCAGAGCTTGAAACTCTTCACGCGTATAGCCAAGCATTCTGGATGCTGCATCATTGGCATCAATAATTTTATCATCCATGGTTATGGTAAAAATAGCATCAGGTGCTTCATTGAAAAGCATGCGAAATCTTTTTTCACTCTCG
>JAAEKY010000738.1 GCA_024227235.1 Desulfobacteraceae bacterium
CAATAAAAATATTAAAGATCTTTCTATTAAATCATTGAGAGAACATATTTCAATTGTTACCCAGGAACCTATTTTATTTAATGAGACTGTAAGAGATAATATTAAATATGGTAAATCCGATGCAAGTGATGAAGAGATTGAAATAGCTGCAAAATCAGCCTATGCATATGACTTTATTCAAGGGTTCCCTAAAGGTTTTGATACCCGCATTGGTGAGCTTGGAAACCGTCTTTCAGGTGGTGAAAAACAGAGGCTCTGTATTGCAAGGGCACTTATAAAAGATGCTCCAATTCTTATACTTGATGAAGCAACCTCTGCCCTTGATGCAGAAGCTGAAAAAGTTGTCCAAAAAGCCTTGGGTAATCTTATGAAGAACCGAACAACCCTTGTTATTGCACACAGGCTTTCAACAATTGAATATGCAGACAGAGTAATTTTATTGAAAAATGGTGAGATAAAAGAGCAAGGAACTCATGATGCATTAATGGAACAAAAGGGAGAATATTTTAAACTGCAGACTATGCAGAATTCAAAAGGAGAATAAAATGGCTTTGTCAAAGGA
>JAAEKY010000739.1 GCA_024227235.1 Desulfobacteraceae bacterium
ATTAGCATTAATTTAATTATAATTACTGATAGGAAAATTTCATGTTTTTAAACTTCTTTACTAAACTATTTGGCTCTAACAATGAAAGAATTATAAAAAAATTGCATCCTTTGGTCGATCTTATCAATAAGCTTGAACCAGACATGCAAAAACTTGATGACAATGATTTTCCAAAAAAAACAGTTGAACTAAAACAAAAAGTCGAAAATGGAACATCTCTTAATGATATTCTACCTGAAGCATTTGCACTCACAAGAGAAGCTGCCTTCAGATCTCTTGGCATGAGGCACTATGACGTCCAGCTCATTGGCGGAATTGTCCTTCACAATGGATCCATAGCTGAAATGAAAACCGGCGAGGGCAAAACCATTGTAGCTCCCCTTGCAGCTTATCTTAACTCCCTTACTGGGAAAGGTGTCCATATAATTACAGTTAATGATTATCTTGCAACACGTGACTCAGATTGGATGGGCAAGTTATTTAATTTTCTTGGACTCAGCGTTGGTGTTATTCTGCACAATATGGGAGACCAGGAAAGAAAAGATGCATATGACGCTGACATTACCTATGGGACAAACAATGAGTTTGGATTTGATTATCTAAGAGATAATATGAAGTTTGAAAAAAAAGATCTTTGCCAGGGTCATTTAAATTTTGCTATTGTCGATGAAGTTGACTCAATTTTGATTGATGAGGCAAGAACTCC
>JAAEKY010000740.1 GCA_024227235.1 Desulfobacteraceae bacterium
AGACCAGATCGGTAGCCTAATCCTACAAACATATCAGCTACACTGTGCAACACTTCATTTACTGAGGTGTTGCGTGAAAGTGCGCTGCCAACTTCGCTGATCAGGTTAGTAGAATGGTAAAACCTATTATGACTGTCCAAAACGTCGTGGGGCTTAAAATCCTGTTTATTTACAGTTTTGAAAAGCTCCAATTTTTCATAATACACTGATATAACGATGGATACCAAGATTAGGTTGGAAGACAAGAGGAAATAGACAACCGGCCAATCATACACGATCATTAAAACGAGCATAATAAAGCAGACCAAAAACAAAACGTTTCGGACTGATTTTAAAAGTTGAGATAGGGTATATTGCCACGATATGATGTATTTACACACGCTTCCATTTTCAAAGATACACTCTACATGTTCTAAATTAGGGGGGTTGGAATGGAAAATCATATACATGGCTTCCAGGTACCCCAGATAAGAGAGGCATTGGTATTTTTCAGGCTTCACGCCATCTTTGTAGGTGACCGTAATCTCGTGCTTGTTTGCTGATATTTTTTTTGAAATAACGTTGGTCGCTTTTGTGTATTTTGAAGCAATGGACCCAACAATGTCATAAAGTTTAGAGGGCGATAGCAGAGTTAGTCCAGCTTGCCGCATCAGGTTCCCAGCTCTGTCTTGCGCTGCCAATTGGCCGGCCTCGCGGGCAATATTGGGATTGCCAGTTTTTTCTACAATAACTTTTTGAAATATATTCATGGTATCCTGGCTGAACCAGTGACCCGGATCTAACTCCCATTTTTCAATACCGGCCTCGCGCAAAATATTGCCTGCATTTATGTCTGGATATTTAAGCTTGAGCAGATTCAGATAATTGTCAATGATCACAGAATTGTATAAGCGCTGATCTTGCATGGCATTTAGACCCTAGAAATACCCATTGAATACGGGTGAATGTAACCATTGATCTGCTGGCGGGAGTAGTATTGATTTATTAAGCTCGTGATCACGTTTTTCATTGGCTTGTCTGTATTTTCGAACACGCTGACAGCCCTTTTTAGGGTGATTGGAATTGAATATAGTGATCTGTAAGTTTTCCAAAAATTAGAATAAAGATCTTCTGGTGTGAAATTCGCAGGTTTAAACACCACATGGTTCAGATCGTATTTTGACCAATCAAGATCCAGTATTCTGTCTGATTTGATCATCTCCTCAAAAAGATCGGTCCCCGGCAATGGTGTTAGAATCCAAAAAACGACATTCCAAATATGATTCTTTATCAAAAACTCAACTGTTTCTCTCATACTGTCGACCGTGTCATGATCCAAACCAAAGATCATGCTAAACCATGGCTGTATGTAGACCCGTGTACAACGTCTATAAAGCTCGACATAAATTTTTGGATCATTGAATTTTTTTCTGACATCCTTTAAATTTGCACGATTAATCGATTCAACCCCGAAAATGAGTGATCTACACCCTGCTTCACTGGCCAAATCAATTAAATGAGGCTTTTTTATAATGTCGGTGCTTGACTGGCTTATCCATCGGATTCCGTAATTTGCAGATTTTAACGCTTTAAACAATTCCACGGAATGGTCCTGGGAACAAATGATATTATCGTCAGTAAAGAAATAACTTTCAGCTCTGGTGTGCTCTATTTCTTGCAGAACATTCGATATTGGTTTGTATCGATAAGTACGCCCAAAAAATTTTGACACGCAGCAGTATTTGCAATTATGCACACAACCGCGAGTAGTAAATATGGGCATCCTGGGCATTTTGCGCCCAAATGAGCGTTTGTAAATAGACAGATCCATATCATCCCATTTGGGAATAGTCAGTGTACCCAGGTCATGAAAATTGTCCTCTTTATAAAATTGCTTTAATTGACCCGCTTCGTGATCAGATAGGATGCCGTCCCACAGATTTTCCGCTTCACCGATTACAACAGAGTCAGCGTGTTTTATGGCCTCATCCGGCATTAAGGATGGATGCACGCCACCGAAAATTACCGTCTTGCCCCGGGCGCGGAACAAATCTGAGATTTGGTAAGCCCGCACAGCCTGAGAGGTCAACGCGGTGATACCGACCAGGTCACAATCCATATCAAAATCTATGTACTCTACACTTTCATTTATGATTTTGACTTCATGCCTGGGATTTGCTTGCTCGGTAAGCCTTGCCAGGATCGCTAAGTTGAGCGGAGGCAGGTAAGCCTTGCGGTATTTGATAGGTTCGCCGTCAGATAGTACCGTAGGATAGATAAATAGTATTTTCATCAAGAAAGGTGTCCTTTAATTGTGCTGACGATATCTTTGAACATTAGGGGTTTGCGAAGATAATAGTTTGCACCGGCCTCAATTCCCTCATTAATCTCATGCAGTTGCGTTTTTGCTGAAAGAACTATGATTTTGGTATCATCGAATTTTCGGTCAGAGCGCAGTTTTTCTATAACCGTTATTCCTTCTCTTCCTCCTTGTCCTAGCTTAATGTCCAGTAATATTAAATCTGGTCTGAATTCATTGGCTTTTTTTATGGCTTGTTCATCATTATATGCATAATCAGTGTTGAAATTATTCCTTTTCAATAGCCTGTTTAGTATAATGACCAAATCTTCATCATCATCAACAATTAAAATATTATGTTTCTGAATTAATTGATTCATCGCGATCACCAAAAATTAGATTTTAAATAATATTTTTGTTATAAGGTAAAAAATTATATAACAAATTATATAAAAATTAAATACATATTATAATAAGAGGAAATTATGAGGGAAAATTTGAAACACGATGAGGATGGTTTTTTTGATAGATTAACTTCAATATTGGAAAAAGAAAAACAAATATGGTGGGCCGAAAGAACCGGTGCAGCGCAAAGCACCGTAAGCAACTATTGGCTAAAAAGAAAGTATCCAAAGATGGATAAGTTGGTCAAGATAATGGAATTAAAGAATATATCGCCAAACTGGTTATTTTATAATATCGGACCGAAATATATGGATTATTATAAGAAAAATGAGATAGGAAAAAGACAGGATTATGATAGGCGCACCCAATATGAAATTATGAAAATAACAGATGAAAATATGCGCTTACGGGACAAGTTGGATGCGTGTAAGGCTGCTTTGTCGGAAAATATGATTTTTACTGAGGTTCACAAATCGCTGGGAGGTAGCGAAAATTCAATAGAGAAAAGAATGCTTGGCGTTTTCGCTTTGATGCGAATGATGGTTGATGTCGTAACCAAGATGGCTGAAAAATATTCAAAAGAACAAGTAGATAGCAAAAAATTGGAAAAAATATTTGATTGGGTGATTAACAATAAAGAAACTGAAATGTTAAGTACAGCATCAACGCTAAGAAAACTTGAAGACGTGATACTATAAAATATCCTGTCCAAAAATAATTTGCCAATAGATTTCTGCTGACTATTTTGTCAAAATATTATTTTTTAGAATTCAGTGTTGACAATATATATAAATAAAGATACTAATTATCTAATATATGAATACGTAAAAAATAATTATTAAAATATCATGGGTTTATCACCCTGATCGCTGAGCAAAAATAAGCAAGGATTCTGACGGCCTGTATTTATTTCAGCCTAAGTCGAGATCTCACCAACTTCATAGAACCAAATTATAAAGTGTGATTTATGGTAAATAAGGTAATTCTAATAGGACGTATATCTGAATATCCAAGGTATAGTTCCAACGGAGGCAAAAAGGAAACAGTGTTTCCCCTCAGAACAGGGACAGGAATCCCTCTGGACTGGCCCGAGCACGGACAAGAGTCTCAATACCATAGGGTTATTGCCAGAGGTAGGAACGCTGAAATATGTAAACGCTTGGGGAAAGAGGATTTAATTTATATAGAAGGATCACTGCAAACATCATACTATGAATATTTTAACAATGATAGTATGCCAGTCGGAGCCTTCACCTCAGAAGTAATACTAAAATTCGTGAGGAGGTTGTCAGGTGAGGCAAAAACGATTAATGAACAA
>JAAEKY010000741.1 GCA_024227235.1 Desulfobacteraceae bacterium
AAATAAAAATAAAATAACCTGGAATCGAAATGAGGTTAAGCAAGTTGAATTTAGTTTTGACGAAAAAGGCAGGTTAAAAGAAATTCAGTATTGATTTTACCTTGATTATTTACACTGAAGTATTTAAAAATGCCTTGACTTTCTACATGCGAATGTTAAAGTAATAGCTAAACAATAATTCGAGGATGAACAATGGAAAGAATATATCAAAAGCAATTGATTGACTGGAAAGAGTCTTCTCGGCGTAAGCCATTAGTTATACGAGGCGCACGTCAGGTAGGTAAAACCTGGCTTGTAGATAATGTTCTTGCGCCTCAGTTTGAGAGTTATGTAAAGATTGATCTTGAAAAACAAAGAGATCTTCACATCCATTTTGAAAATTCCTTAGAACCTTTATCTATTTTAAGCTATTTAGAACTATCAGCTGGTCAAAGAATCATTCCCAATAAAACATTATTATTTTTTGATGAAATCCAGGCCTGTCCCAGGGCAATAATGGCTTTGCGATATTTTTATGAGGAACTTCCATCACTACATGTCGTAGCAGCAGGTTCTGCATTAGAGTTTGCCTTTGGTGAGATTTCAGTTCCGGTTGGCAGGATTCAATATCTGCATATGTATCCTATGACATTTTATGAATATCTTCTTGCAATTGGGAAAAAGCCAATGGCAGAATCATTATTAATTCATCCTTCAAAGGTTGATGCTGGTATTCAAAAGATGATTTTATCTGCATTAAGGGACTATTTTTTTATTGGCGGTATGCCTGAATGCGTTAAAACTAAACGTGATACAGACTCAATGCTTGAAACGTTTAAAGTACAATCCGAAATAATAGAATCATTTAAGGATGATTTTTCAAAATACAAACCCAGTGTTGATCCTTTATGTCTGAATGCTGTTTTTTTAAATACCGCAAAAAGTGTAGGGGAACAAATAAAATATACAAGACTTAATCACGGTCATTCCGGTCAAACAAATCGCAAAGCTTTTGAACTTCTGGAAAAGGCAAGAATCATTAATAAAATCACTTCTACTGATCCTTCAGGCCTTCCATTGGGTGCATCAGCCAATCACAAAAAATTTAAAGCATCTGTTTTAGATATTGGTTTGCTACAACGATTATGCCAGGTGCCGGTTGAACTTGAATTACAACATCAAGATCTTCTTGCAATGTTCAGAGGCAGGCTTGCTGAACAGTTTGTTGCACAGGAACTTTTAGTCTGGTTAGATTCTCAATTGTTTTATTGGTCAAGGGATGCCAGATCAAGCAGTGCTGAAGTTGATTATTTATTTACTGCTAAAGGAAGAATATATCCCATAGAAGTTAAGTCAGGAAAAGGTGGCAGTTTGAGAAGTCTTCATTTGATGTTGGATAAATATCCAGATATTCAAAAAGGACTTGTGTTTTACAATGGAGAATATAAAAGTCTGACAGAACAAAAACTTGAGTTTCTTCCATTGTATAGTATCGCAAGCCTTTGCTATAAAGCTTCGATATAACAAATAAAAACAATAAAAAGCTTGTGATAGGGCAAAAAATTTGATTAAGGTTAGATAAGATAAATACAAAACAACGGAGGAGATTATGACAAAAAAAATTCTTGTTCCGGTTGCTGACGGGACTGAAGAGCTTGAGGCTATCTGTATTGTTGATGTTTTGAAAAGGGCAGGGGCTGATGTTACAATTGCTTCTGTGAATGAAGAGATTGTGAAAGCATCTCAGGGCACCAGGTGTTTTTCTGATGCTCTGATACAAGATTGTATCGATAAAACTTATGATCTTATTGTACTTCCCGGTGGTATTCCAGGGGTTAATAATCTGAGTGATTCTGAAGTTTTGATAGAGTTATTAA
>JAAEKY010000742.1 GCA_024227235.1 Desulfobacteraceae bacterium
AGATCATCCCTGTAATGCTGCCAATATAAATATATATTGAATAGGCATCTTTTCTAAAGCTGAATGATTTATATGTTTTATAGAAAATAGAAGTTAAAATAGAGAAGACTAAAAGAAAACCAGTTATACCTCCTTCGGTTATAAGTTCAATATAATCATTATGCGCGTGCTCAAGATAAGCACTGCTATCAAGTGATTGGACAGAAGGATATATATCTTTAAAAGTGCCGAATCCTGATCCTGTTAAAGGAAAATCTTTAATGATATTTTGACTGTCTTTCCAGTAATCAAGCCTTTCACCAGATATTGTTCCATCAGTATTATGAAGACTTGAAAATCGTTTTTGTATACTACTCCAGCCAAACCAGGCAATGGAAAGACCTGCGATTATAACCATGCATATAACAAATAAGGATCCTTTTCTACTTACCTTTTTTTTAAAAGATAGAAATAAGAAAAATAATAGGCCGATACATGTACTGATAATACCACCTCTTGAAAGGCAGACAAATATTGATGTTACTACAAGAAGAGCGCCTGTTCCGATCAGAATATGGATGTTTGCTTTTTCCTGCTTAAATATTTCAAGAATACCTTGGAGGAAGTTTGAATCATCTGTTCTTGGTTTGTGA
>JAAEKY010000743.1 GCA_024227235.1 Desulfobacteraceae bacterium
AGCCTTGTAGGGTACATATCTTTCTTAAATGGGCAAAAAGCTGTAAATAATGTTGCCCTTCAATTGCGAAGTAGAATTTCTGAACACATTGAAAGCCATTTATCTAATTTTCTAAAAACGCCTCAACAGATTAACCAATTAAACGCTGATAGTATGCAGCAAAACAGGTTGAATGTAAATAATCCCGAGGCTTTAGAATATTTCTTTTGGAAACAAATACAGACATATAAAGCTGTTTCAAGTATTTATTTTGGCAATACTCAGGGGGGACTCGTGAACAGCGGACGTGAAGGAGCGTCTGCTTCCCAGTATATTATTGTAACTAATGGCTTTAAGAGTGGGCCTTTCAATAAATTCGCTACAGATAAAAAAGGAAACCGTGGCGAACTGCTTGTAACCGTCAAGAATTTTGATGCTCGGACACGTCAGTGGTACATCAAGGCCGTGGATAAAGGCACAAGCGTATGGAGTTCTGTTTACATTCTTTTTACTGGACAGGATTTGGCTATTGCTGCCAGTCGTCCTGTATACGATAATCAAAATAATCTGATAGGTGTAACTTCGGTTGATCTTTTTCTTTCTCATATCACCAACTTTTTGAAAAACCTCTCAATTGGTAAAAGTGGGTCTGCTTTTCTAATTGAACGATCAGGCTTAATGATTGCAGCATCAAACGATGAGAAACTGTTCACGAATCCATTAAACAAAAAGGATCGACATCGACTTAAGGCTACTGAAAGCGAAACACCTTTGATCCGATTCGCAGCAGAATCATTGGTCAAACGATTTGGTGATTTGAGTGCCATCACTAATAAGCAAAACATTACTTTTGAGATTTCCGGGAAGAAACAATTTTTACAGGTTTCACCTCTGCAGGATGAATATGGCCTTGATTGGTTGATCGCCGTGGTTGTACCAGAAGCCGATTTTATGGCTCAAATTAAGATCAATAATATCATTACTGCTGTTTCCACTATTATTACACTATTAATTGTTCTCCTTGTTGGTGTTTTTACAGCAAGGAGTATAGCCAAGCCTATTTTAAAGCTCAATGATGCTGCACTTAACTTGGCTAAAGGTGAATTGAAGCAAGAAATTTACAGCAATGGTCAGATTGTAGAGTTGAAGACATTGACTCAATCATTTAACCAAATGGCTGCACAATTACAGCAAATGTTGAATGATTTGAATCATGAAATCATAGATCGTAAGCAAGCAGAGGGTTCCCTACGAAAAAGTGAAGCTCATTTGAAAACATTAATAGAAACAATACCTGATCTCATATGGCTGAAAGATCCAAATGGTATTTATCTTTCTTGTAATTCAAAGTTTGAACGTTTCTTTGGTGCAAATGAATCTGATATTGTGAGTAAAACAGATTATGATTTTGTAGACAAGGAATTAGCAGGTTTTTTCCGTGAAAAAGATAAGGATGTTATTGCTGCTAACAAACCTATTATGAACGAAGAAGAGGTTGTATATGCTGATGATGGTCACAGAGAAATACTCGAAACGATCAAGACACCAATGTATGATTCAGAAAACAATCTCATAGGAGTGTTGGGTATTGCAAGGGATATAACTCTGAGGAAAATGACAGAAGATGCTCTTCGAAGCGAAAAAGAATTCACCGATAAAGCTTTAAACGTACAAAATGACACTTTTTTTCTTTTTGACCTAATCAATGGCAAAGCTTTACGATGGAATCAGTCGTTTAAGCATATATCCGGATATACTGATGAAGAGATCGATAGGATGAAAGCACCAGACTCTTATTACAGTCCCAAAGATTTAGAAAAGGCAAAGGAGTTCATTCAAAAAGTTTTAAAGGAGGGGATGGGGATAATCGAGCTGGATTTGATTTGCAAAAACGGTAATAAAGTCCCCACCGAATACAATGCATCTGTCATTAGAGATGATCTTGGTAAGCCGAAATTTTTTATTTCAATCGGTCGTGATATCACTGACCGGAAAAAGATAGAATCACAACTGCAACAATCTCAAAAAATGGAAGCCATTGGCACTTTAGCGGGTGGTATTGCCCATGATTTCAATAATATGCTGGGAGTTATAACTGGGAATGTATCATATGCCTTAAACAACTTGAATAAGGATGATGAATTATATGATGTTCTTTCAGATATTCAAGAATCTTCAAAACAGGCTCAAAACTTGACGTATCAACTCCTTACTTTTTCAAAGGGTGGTGCACCGATTAAAAAAGTTACGGATATAAACAAATTAATTAATGTATCAGCCGTTTTTTCGATCAGAGGAACAAAGGCAAAGTGTAGTTTTGAATTATCAAATAATTTATGGAAAGCTAACATCGATGAAGGTCAGATAAATCAGGTTATTAGCAATCTTATGATAAATGCTAATCAAGCAATGCCAAACGGTGGGACTATTACCATCCGAACAGAGAATGTCAATATTGATATTGAAGGTGGTATTCCCTTGCCTGCTGGACGGTACATTAAAATCGTAGTTGAAGATCAAGGCGTTGGTATCTCAAAAAAACATTTTTTAAACATATTTGAACCATATTTTACAACGAAGCAAAAAGGAAGTGGCCTTGGTTTAGCTACCACATATTCTATCATAAAAAGGCACGATGGGCATATTACTGTATATTCCGAGATCGAAAAAGGAACTGTTTTTAAAATCTATCTACCCGCTGCATTAAAGGATGTAAGAGAATCTGATGATAAGGCAGAACCTAAACATAAAGGTCAAGGCAAAATCCTGATCATGGACGATCAAGAACCCATCTTGACGATGGCGTCGAGAATGCTGATCAAAATGGGGTATGACACTGCTTTTGCGACTGATGGCAGTCAAGCGATTGAAATGTATAAAGAGGCACAATCCTCTGAAAATCCATTTGATCTGGTAATTCTTGACCTGACAGTCCCTGGCGGTATGGGAGGGTTAAAAACAATCATCGAATTATTAAAATTTGACCCCAATGTTAAAGCCGCAGTTTCAAGTGGTTATTCAAACGATCCCATCATGGCAAAGCATGAGGATTATGGATTTTGCGGAGTTGTGCCAAAGCCATATACAAAGGAACAATTATCTGAAGCTTTGAACAAAATATTCAGTGAAAACGACTAACCGCTGCAGTCAAAATAGCTGCTATCAATATGCCTTTTTCAGTGTATCGTAAAAGTCATGTTTTTTAATAAAAATTTTGACTATGGGAAATTGAGCAATGGAAATTAAAAGGGGAAAACGCAACATAACAAAACTTAACAGCGGATATAAAAAGCCGCGCAGCTGAAAAGTGGGTTAATGATATTTTTACTTCTATGAGGGATATTTGAAATGAGCCAAATCAAACGAAAATTTTTCCTTTTAAATTTTTCCTTATTATTTCTGTC
>JAAEKY010000744.1 GCA_024227235.1 Desulfobacteraceae bacterium
AAAAATTGAAAGTTCCTATATCCTGGATCTATACACGAACAAGGGAGTCGGGCCCTCATGCAATGCCTAAAATTCATGTTGGCAGATATTTACGTTTTATATGGAATGATGTGTGGGAATGGATCCAAAAAAATCAATAAATATGAATAGGAATCAGACGAAATCGGAAGTGCCCACCAGACATTTTACTGCCAGCATCACTGGACACTTTTCAGCATTTCATATTGATTTTTTGCGCGTAAAAAGATACCTCGGTTATTCCACCATAGGACTTTATTCTTACCCTTTTCGCTTAGAGATAATAGCATTTTTGCGACGTGATCTTCAGTAGTCCCTTTATGCTGCCAATCCAAAAGGGTCAATATTAGGTTGCCGGAATGATCCTGCTCGATAGTGCAGTTTCTTTTTTCAAATAGAATATTGCGCATTTTTTGAAGGGTATACTTATTTCCATCTACTTTGTTATAGTACTTGCCTGCCAACTCCTTCAAGAAATACTCGTAGGCAAGCCTTGCTACCATAACACAATAGAATTCAAACTCAACCTTTGCCGGGTCAAGACCAAAAACCTCATCTATAAAATAACTCGCAACAAGATCTTTGATCCCATTTTCAATGATCCAACGAAAACGATATTTTCGGAGAATGTCTTTTGGAGCAAGTTGTACGTTCGTGGTACCAAAACATCGGATGTTTTTCTCCTTTTTCTCCCGATCTCTGAGAATTACGATTTTCATTGCAAGCCCTGTTTTGGGCAAATTGACCTGTATTGCTTTGAATTCATCGTCCTGGTTATATCGTTGCCACCCTTGATTATCGTCTAAAGCAGGTTGGATCAATTTGATGATTTGCTTGTTTTTTCTCAGGCAGATAAAGATATCACCGTTCTTAAAAGTGACTTCTTTATAGTAATGAAAGTCTTTCTCTTTGGTATATTCAGAGTCAATATAGAGTTCGCGCACTGCTAAAGGATCTAGAATAGGGAGTATGTTTTGCTCACAAAACTGCTCAATTATTCGAGGAGCTCGGGTGCCCCCTTGAA
>JAAEKY010000745.1 GCA_024227235.1 Desulfobacteraceae bacterium
GATCTTCTGGTTCAATCACACTCGCTTTTCTCAATATAATGCATCGTTCAACAATATTTTGCATTTCCCTTATATTTCCAGGCCATTGATATGATTTTAATACCATAAGGGCTTGTTTTGAAAAAATGACGTCCAAAGGTGCATCAAATTTATTTAAAAAATGTTTGACCAGTGCAGGAATATCTTCGGTTCGCTCTCTTAATGGCGGAATTAGAAGTGGAATAACACTTAGCCTATAGTATAAATCCTCCCTGAATTCTCCTTGGGAAATCCTTTTTTTAAGATCAAGGTTGGTGGCTGCAATAATTCTGATATCCACTTTCTTTGTCATTTCAGATCCAACAGACTGGACTTCTTTTTCCTGGATTGCCCGTAAAAGCTTCACCTGAATATCTGTTGTTAATTCGCCTATTTCATCTAAAAAAAGGGTGCCGCCAGAGGCAGTTTGAAAGTACCCTTTTCTGTCCTTAATGGCACCGGTAAAAGCCCCTTTTACATGGCCAAACAGCTCGCTTTCTATTAGCCCCACAGGAATTGCAGCACAATTTACAGCAATCATGGGGCCATTACTTCTGGGGCTATTCTGGTGTATCAGACGAGCCAATACTTCTTTTCCAGTACCCGATTCACCCGAGATTAAAACGGTTGCTTCACTGTTCGCTGCCCTTGAAGCCGTATCTAAAAGTTCTTTCATAACAGAACTTGCAGACACAATCCCTTCTGTGCCCGTCAGCCGATTCACTTCATTTGCCAACAGCTTTGTTTTGGACCGTAACCCTTTAAGCTCTAACGCCTTTTTACAGGATAAAATCAGGGTGTCGCGGTCAAACGGCTTTGTGATAAAATTGAATGCCCCTTTGTGCATCGCCTGAACAGCCATTTCAATGGACCCAAAAGCGGTCATAATAATCACTGGAACATCTGGTGTATCTTCTTTAATTTTTTCCAGGAGATCCAATCCATTCATATCTCCTAATTTTACATCTGTTACCACAAGATCAGGGGAGTGGCTTTTAAAATATTTGAGCCCCTCTTTTCCTGATGCTGCTGTCACAACATTAAAGCCTTTTTCGGTCAGATTGTATTCTGTGACCCTTCTGAGGCTTTGATCATCATCTATTAGTAGAATCATATTAAACATGTTGATACTCTCATTATTCAATGGTCTCATTACTTGAATACATTTTTTCAGGTATATATATGTTAAAGGCTGCACCACCAAGGGAGGATTTTTCAATATAAATTTTTCCACCCAAGCTTTCGATAATCCGCTTTGAAATAAAAAGTCCCAGTCCGGTTCCCTCTTCTTTGAATGTAACAAATGACTGGAACACCTCTTTGGCCATATGATTATCAATTCCTGGTCCATCGTCTGAAACCCGAATGAGACAACCTTTTTCATGTTGTCCAAAATCAATCATGATTTTTCCATTTATTTCAACCGCATCAACTGCATTAATCAATATATTCATCAAGACCTGGGTCACAGCCGCCTCGTTGGTGGAAAACGGATGGTCATCAGATTTCGGTTGTATGGTAACGGCTATCAATTTATCTTTAAAGCCTGTTTCTAATACAGAAACCACATGGTTGATAATTTTTTCAACTGGTTCTTGTTTGCTTATATCTTCATGCTGCAACCCCCTGCAATATTTTAAAACATCTTCCACGGAATGATTCAACCTTGAAATTTCAGATCGCATGATTTCTATAAATTCATGTTTGGGGTGATTCTCAGGTACTTCATCTGCCAAAATTTCAGCAGCACCTTTTATTGAGGCCAGTGGATTTTTTATTTCATGGGCAAGAGATGCTGACACATGCCCTAACATGGAAAGTTTTTGGCTTTTTCCCAGTTGTTTTTCAGCTTCTATTAGCTGGGAAGCTTGTTCATGAAGTCTTTGATAGGATCCTCCAAGTTTTTCTGAAAGTGTTTTATATTTTTCTCTTAATTTATTTTCTCTACTGGAAATCAGCCCGATCACAATTCCTGCTGCAAGATAAAACAGTATTTCTGACAATTCACTATAATAGGCTTCAGGACCTTCTGCCCAAAATAAAAACAAATGAGGCACAAAGGCTAAACAAGATAGAATAGCAAGACTGATTCCACCCCAGATACCGTAAAGGATAGCACCAATGGTGATCGGAAAATAAGACAATCTTCGATAGGTATCATGATAAAGAATCATATATCCCGGAGTTAGGGTATGAAGAAGACCAATCACGATTACAAACGCCACAAGAAAACCAAATATCATGATTTTTATATTGGATTTCATAACATATCCAAAGGACTTTGAATGGACTGCCTTTTTTTCTCCATAACATGGATATACAGTTCTGTGACTTTAATATCTGAATGACCCATTAAGTCTTTTACCATATAAATATTTACGTTGTTCTCCAGCATATGCGTAGCAAAAGAGTGCCTGAAGGTATTACAGGAAACTTTCTTTTGAATTCCTGCTCTTTTTACGGCTAATTTCACCGCTTTTTGAAGACCGGATTCATGGACGTTAGATCGTACCGTCATACCGCATCTTTCATCATATATTAGCTTTT
This sequence comes from Desulfobacteraceae bacterium, assembly GCA_024227235.1. Classification (GTDB taxonomy): domain Bacteria; phylum Desulfobacterota; class Desulfobacteria; order Desulfobacterales; family Desulfobacteraceae; genus Desulfobacula. Next base: position 2,566 of record JAAEKY010000745.1, read on the forward strand.
TAGACGGAAAAACATATTGGCAAATAAATTGCTTTCCCATGCCGTCAAATTGTTCTTCCAGTGTATCCGACAAATCGATTTGGCCATATCCTTTAGCCAAATCTTCTTTATGAATCGTTCTTATGGCCTCCACATGATCAAATAGGTTCTGCCAAATTATCTTCGGCAGCATGACTGATCTTTGCCTACCCTTTTTGAGAGGCGTAATTTGTATGGTATTTTTTTCAAAATCCAGATGCTGAATCCTTAAACGCAAACACTCCATAAGCCTCAAGCCTGAACCATAAAGCAATTGGGCCATCAATAAGTGTCTGCCTTTTAAATGCGACAATACTATTTTAACTTCTTCTTGGGTTAAAACAACCGGTAGATCCAACTTCCGTCTAATTTTCGAGGGTTCTATATCAATTTCAATCTCAACATCAAACACTCTTTTATATAAAAAAACAATAGCGTTGAGCGCCTGCTTTTGACTGGAACCCGACAATTTTCTTTCTTGTGTTAGAAAATCTAAAAAAGATCCGATTTCTTTTTGAAATCGGTCTTGTGGCACATTTCTCTTTCCAAGAAAAGAAATATATTCCTTAATCCATCTGCAATAGGATTGTTCTGTTCTGTACGAATATTGATAGTACGCCAGCGCCTGTTTTACTCGCTCCATCAGTTTTAAAGAAGGATCGGTCTGAAATTCTTTTTGATTTTCCATAATATCGAATTATAGTTAGAAAATATGGAGTTTTCAATGGTAATTTAATATATTTTATAAATATTATCTTAATAAATAGAAAAAAATATTGGCGTGTCCTTTTTGATTTATGGCAGTTGCCAAAAAGAGATATGTAATGGCAATGGTTCTAAGCGATCACAAAACGAAAAATTTCATGCCCAATAATTCGTTAAAAATTACCAAAAAAACTGGAATTAAAACTGCAAGACTGTTAAAAGAAGACCACAATAAGTAGTAATAATATTCAAGGAGGCAAATTATGAAATTGATTAAGCTTACATTATTTTTATTCACTATTATTTTTTTATCATCCTTTTCAACCCGTGCAATGGCTGACAAATATACAGACACCATTGATGTATTTAGTAAGGCTGATGCAGTAAAACCATTTTTTGATGATGCCTATGGATATGCAGTCTTTCCTACTGTAGGAAAAGGCGGAATTGTTATTGGTGGTGCATATGGCGCAGGCCGCGTATATGTAAACGGTCGTATCACCGGAACAACCACATTAATAAAAATCAGCATCGGTTTTCAACTGGGAGGCCAAGCGTTTAGTGAAATTATTTTCTTTAAGGATGAACGTGCCTATAATGAATTTATAAGCGAAAATTTTGAGTTTGACGGTTCTTTATCTGCAGTTGTCATCACTGCGGCTGCCCAGGCTCAAACCAGCACCCAGGGTAATACAGCAGGCGCAAGTTTGGGACCTGCCACTGGTGCACAAGCAGAAACCACCTATACAAAAGGGATGGCTGTATTTGTTCACACATTGGGTGGACTGATGTATGAAATGTCCATTGGTGGCCAAAAATTTTCATTCGAACACGTAAACTAAGGAACGGGAATTAAATAAGTTTCGCAAAATTAGCAGGCGGTTTTGTTGTATTCAAGGCGCGAGGAGGAAGCATAACGTGCTATGTGACCGACGAGAAACACAGAAAACGGCAAAAAAAAGCAATAATTATGGATAAATTATTTAATGTACGTTCCTAAGGCTGAATGGAAATATTAGATTTTACACTGGATCAGCTGACTTACAAATTTGAGGTAGAGTTTGGCAAAGGCCTATACCACGCATCTGCTCTATACCGAGAAATTTTTAAATTTGGAAATCCAAATTTTTTAGATGTAAAAGAATTCGCTGCCTCACCCGCCCTTGCCAGACAACTAAAAAATAGGATTTCCCTTTCGCCGGGCCAGGTGGTTGAGACCTTTAATGAAAATAATCTGACTAAATTTATCACCCAATTTTCAGATGGAGAAAAGATAGAATCTGTCATTATTCCCATGACAAATCATCAAACGCTTTGTGTCTCAAGCCAAATCGGATGTAAGATGGGTTGCCGGTTTTGTGAAACTGGTAAAATGGGCTTTAAAAAAAATCTTCTGGTTCACCAAATTACAGGGCAACTGTATAATGCCAGATTTGTCCTGAAAAAGAGGATTAAGAATATTGTATTTATGGGCATGGGAGAACCTTTTGATAATTTTAACAACGTGATCCAGGCTATCCAGATCATGAATGAACAAAAGGGGTTTGATATTGCCCTTCGTTATATCACCATATCCACAGTTGGTCTGACAAGTGAAATTGAAAAACTTGGCAGGCTGAACATGCCGGGGCTTAGGCTTGCGATATCTATTAATGCCCCTGATAATAGAACTCGCTCCTGGTTGATGCCGATAAATAAAACAGTCTCTCTCCAAGACCTTAAAAAGGTTTTAAAAAACTTTCCTTTGACTAAAAGAGGAGGGTTTTTATTTGAGTATATTTTAATTAAAGGTTTAAATGATTCTTCAAAAGATGCTATAAGACTAGCAGAATATATTAAACCGTTGCCAGTAAAACTGAACCTCATTCCTTACAATCCAATTAAAGGATTTAGGTATGACTCTCCTTGTGACGATGATATGAATAGTTTTGCAAATGTATTGACAGATAAAGGAGTTTTTGTAATTAAACGATGGAGCAAGGGCTATTCACTTGCAGCAGGTTGTGGTCAATTGGGTAATAACTTAGGTGGTTTATGAATTATTCGGAAGAAAGGACTAAGGCTGGTGAATATTTAAGATTGGCCTTAAATTATATCTCAAAATACAATTTGCCTGCCAATCCGGTAAATTATACTGTCTGGTATGAGTATGTATCCGGGAAAAATATAAAACTAAAAAAAGCCATTGATCATTCCTTTGAAAATCTCAAATCACTTAATAATAATAACGTAGAGGGCCTGTATCAAAAATATGTAGCTGATGGTGATAGAATTGTCATTAGCAAGCTGTTAACCAAAATTTCTTTAATGCTCAAAGATATCACAGGTCATGTTTCAGAAACTGAAGGGGATCTTTCAGGGCATGGAAAGAACCTGGAAGATTTAGCAGACCAGATTGGTGAGGTCAGCGACTACAAGGATATTAAAAATATTGTTGACCAGATGATTTCTGAGACCAAAGCGCTTGTTCACTCTGGGAAAAGGCTTCAAACCCGGATGAAAGTATCTTCAGAAGATTTAAAACAATTGCATCAGGAATTAGAAAAATCGCAACAGGAAGCTCAAACTGATACATTAACAAAATTGATTAACAGAAGAGGGCTTGAAAAAAAGCTTGAATTAGAAAGGATCAGGGCCAAACAAAATGATTCAGCATTTTCTATTATTATGCTGGATATTGATCATTTTAAAAGGGTAAATGATACCTTTGGACATCTGGTAGGAGACAGCCTTCTAAAAAGCATTGCTCTTATACTTAAAAAGCATTTGCGGAGAAATGATGTTGCAGCAAGATATGGTGGAGAAGAATTCTTAATCCTTTTGCCAGAAACAAATATTGAAGGTGCAAAAGCTGCGGGCGAAAAAATCAGAAAAGCACTGTCAACAAAAGAATGGAAGCTTAAGGAAACCGGAGAGAGTATGGGAAGAATTACAGTTTCTATGGGAATCGCCTTATATGAACTGAATGAACCAGAAAAAATGCTTATCAAACGGGCAGATGATGCGCTTTATCTTGCTAAAACTAACGGCAGGGATCTGGTTATTACTCAAGAAGAACTATAAGAAAATTATTTTTTTTAGGAACGGGAATTAAATTAAGTTGCACAAAATTAGCAGATGTTTTTGTCATATTCGAGGCACGAGAAGGGAGCATAACGAGCTATGTGACCGACGAGAAACGTAGAATACGACGAAAAAAGCAATAATTCTGGGTAACTTATTTAATGTACGTTACTTAGCAGCACTGCCAGGGCATATATATCTCATTTTACATTCCCGACAATCTTTCACATGCAATATATTGTTACCTATTGTAATAACAACAAAGGCTATTAATAACAAGAACCTGCTATTTGAGAAGTCTTGATAAAGCAAAAAGCCCATCACCACCAAAGGAATAACCATTAACGAAGACCAGGTGATGGCTGCTAGAAATCCACCAAGTTTCTGGTTCCCGGTGTTTGGTTTATATAGTTTTGATGCAAGCTTACCCCACCCGCAGTGGCAGGATTTATCGTAGTAATAGCATTGGGTGCAAAGATGTTTTCTCAGAGCAAACACCAACATGTAAAACACAAATAAAAGATAAAGAATTGAAATTAAAGGGATATTCATTAATTTTAAGGGAGACATCCCGAAAGAGCCAATCAAAATATTGGCAAAAATTAGACCATTCTCAAGCAAAACATAACTCAACGAAGCGTTTTTTATACCATTGGGATCAAGAAGTTCTTTTTTCATTCTCACTTCCATATTATCAGCATTATTAATGCTTAATTATCATTATTTGATCAAAGATTAAATAAAAAATTGGGGATTCCATTCCTTACCTATTTCACCCCAAAAAAAACATATACGGTAACAGGGTATCGATTTTATAATGACCGACTGGAATATACAGAAGGATTTTGGACGGCTGAGGGAAAAATGCTTTTACCGTTTAGGGCTGTTCAGATCAATGGTTAAGGCGTAAGTATTACCCTCCATACTTGCTTTAACTGGGTAATTACCCTTTTCAAGGACTTTTAGCATGGCCATATTTGATTGTAAAATATCAGCAGTCATCGCCTGTGCCCCTCTGTCTTTTGCCAGTCTTGCCAGCATCTGAGATAAATATGTAGCAATACCATATCCTTGGTAATCTTCATCAACGACAAAAGCAATGTCCACAAAAGGCTTATGCTCATGTTTTGCAAACCGTGCCTCAGCAATAATGGTTTGTTTTCCCGGTTCACCCACTAAACCGACAAGGGAAAGGACATTTTGATAATCAACATTTACATATTCCTGCATTTTTTCATGGGGCATGGTTTTTATGGGGCTAAAATATCGATAATAAATAGCTTTATCTGAAAATCGATAAAACAATCGTCTCATCTGGTCTTCATCAGATGGCTTGATTGCTCTGAATCGAACATTGATATCATCTTTGAATTTATACTGAGTCGCAATTTCAGATGGATAAAAACGAGCGCTGTCTGCTAAAAATATCTGATCCTTATATAAAATATTTGCCTTTTTTGCTCCTTCAACCAGAGCAGGTCTATCCTCAGGATGCGCAACTTCAATTAGCGCCTGGGCTCTTTCTCTTAAGGTTTTTCCTCTCAAATGAGCAATGCCTTGTTCTGTTGCCACAAGATCAATTGATTCAGGAAGGCTTAACAAATCAGGTGTATTTTCAACTGAAATATGAATATTAGGCTCACCCTTACGGTTCCTGCTTGGCAAGGCAACTATAGTGTACCCACCATTTGAGATTTCAGCACCATTAAAAAAGTCTGCCATTTGACCAGGCCCCGCTGTAACATGGCCTTTGCTGTTATGAAGGGCGACATGACTGGACAGATCAACTCGCCTAACCGGAATAATAAATACAAATCGAGGATTTCGTCCTATCTCCATAGGGTTGAAAACATTTTCAATGCTTTGAAATTCAACAATCGGATTTTTGTCAAGGAAGTGCATTAAATCTTTACTGCCAAGGGCATAAGCAGTTAAAGATTTTCCACGGTAAAGACCTTTTTTTCGATTGGTGACAGCGCCGCTTTTAATAAGATCCATTACTGCATCTGTAATGAAAGGAGAGTGAATTCCCAAGTCTTTTTTCGTTGCAAGATATTTTGGAAGCGCCTCAAAAATAGGGCCGAATGTAAAGGCAAGACAGCAGCCATCATCAATAACAGAAGCAACATTGGCAGCCAGTTTGTCAAATACAGGATCTATTGGGAATCTGGGAAAATAAAACGGCGGGTCTGTGGATTCAATGATCATATCAAATTTATCAAGGGGAACAAAGGTATCTCCAGAGGTAAAGGGGATATCATGATTAATTTCACCTACAACAAAATTCGCCTGCGCCATTGCTCTTCGGGCCACATCCACACCCACACCCAGACTGCAATAGCCCGCTCTATTGGGAGGGGTTATCTGAACAAAGGCAACATCAATAGGAATCTGTCCTTCCTTCAACAATAATGGAATCGCTGAAAACCGGGAAGGAACCAAGTCTACCTGGCCAGCCGAAATGGCTTCGGCGGATACCCATCCTGAAAAAAAAGTTTTGAGCCGATAATGTTTGGATTGCAATGCCTTATATGAAATGGCATCTCCAAAGCTGACCAGCTGGATTAATGTCAGGTCCTGAAGGCTGTAGCCCTTTGAGTGCATGAGACAGTTCACAAGAGTTCTAGGCTCTGCCGAACCCGTACCAATGAAGATGTTCATCCCTGGTTCAATTTGATTTAAAACATCGCCCGTTGAAACAAGTTTTTTTCTCCATGATGGCTTTTTTTTAAGCAACATATCGCCTTCTGCCTTTTACATTTCATTAATTTGAATTCTCCAAAACACCCATAAAAAATTGAAGATAACGCATCTTTTAAGGTAACCGGAACGGTTTGGCCGATCATAACGACCCCTCCGAATATTGAAAATTTATCTTTTATTTTAACGATACTATAAATCATAAATAACTATCTTTAAAGAGCAACCTCTAAATTCATATTGACTTTTATTGGTTTTCTGAATAAAAACAGTAGTGTTCAGGCGCAATTGAAGCTTAAAAGGGAATACCTGTGAGAATCAGGGACGGGCCCGCCGCTGTAATTGGGGACGAAAGCTTTACTTAAAGCCACTGTCAATATTAAAATTGATGGGAAGGCAAAAGTCAGTAGGAAGATCCAAGAGTCAGAAGACCTGCCTGAAATGTTTTGATACTTTTCGAGGAAAAAAGTATTTAAAGATCTTAGGAAAAGAAAAGGGATATTCCAGATCGATTTTTTAATCGGTCTGGATTTTTTGTTTTATACGGACTATTGCCTTTTAATGCCCAGGATCTGGACAAATAGGTCTGATCAGCAGCGGGGTTTTTTAGTGGTGGTTTTTCCACTGTAATGAATGGGGATCATAAAAAAAGGATGAAAATGGCTATCAACATAAACGCTGGACTGAAAATTATAATATGGATGCTGGCGGCCCTGCTGTGCCTTGCCCAGCCAACTTTTGCGGCAAAAGGAATCAGTGTAAAGGATTCAATCGGGAATCCTTTACACTTTGAAACATCGCCAAAAAGGATTGTCTCCCTTGTACCAACTGCTGCTGAAATTTTAGTTGAAATCGGTGCAGGCCACACTGTCGCCGGCCTGACCTATCATGATTTAACACTCAAAGGGGCGTCTGACAAAGACCTTATCGGTGGTTTTTTTATGCCGTCTCTTCAAAAAATCAAGGCGGCCAACCCGGATATGATCATAGTATCATCCCTTCATAAAGAGGTGATTGACATCTATAGACATACTGATTGCAGAATATTTGTCTATGATACTGATAATATCGAACACTCGTATGAGAATATTACGACGTTCGGAAAAATAGTGGGCAGGGAAGCCCAGGCAAAAAAAGTAATTATCAAAAATAAAATTGAAATCAATCATACAACAAAAAAACTGGATAAAGCAGCCGATGGGAGAAAAAAGCGCGTTATCAGACTGATGGGCCGGGACAAAATCATGACGCCTGGGAATGACTCATTTCAAAATGAACTCATTCGTTTGTCTGGTGGGCTTCCCCCTGATTTTGGGAAAAAAGGCAGTGTGGTTGAGGTAACAAAAGAAAATTGGATAAAATTTAACCCGGAGGTGATTTATGGCTGTGGCGGGGATGAACAGGCCGCCAAAGCGTTTTTTTCAAAACCGGGATGGAAAGATGTAGACGCGGTTAAAAACGGAAAAATTTATTATTTTCCTTGTGATTTAACGTGCAGGGCCGCCACCCATTCTGGATATTTTGTTTCCTGGCTGGCTTCCATGATCTATATGGAAGAATTTGCAAAACCCCAAAATAATATTCTGCCTGTCAAGATAACTGAATCAAAACCTGTTAAAATTGACCTGGAGTATATCAGATCTGCCTCCATTAATACTGCCAATATTTATGATTTTGAAAACAAAACCCTGATGGTAGATTTTAAACGACCCCAGGCCATAGTTTCCACCCTGGAAGGGGAACGAGACGGTATCCTGACAGTGGGAAATCACTACTCCCCGCCCCCGACATGGGGACCGGGTCATTCCCTTGGGATTGATGATATCAGGGCCAACATCCTGAAAGCCAATGATAAGGTATCAAATACGACCTCGTTTTTGATCACTGGAGCAGATATGGACAACTTAAGCCTAAAGGAAAAAGCGTTTAAAGACATGAAAGTTGTTGCGCTTGCAACAGCAGGGGTGATGTCCAATGCTGTCCGCATGTCAAAAGACGTTGGCAGTTTTTATGAGCCCGGGACCATTAATATCATTATTATGACCAATATGCAGCTGTCCAAAAGGGCCATGACAAGGGCCATCATCGCCGCTACAGAGGCCAAGACCGCAGCGTTGGAAGATATGGATATCAGGAGTTCGTATACCCCTTTAATTCATGAAGCAACCGGAACCGGAACAGATAATATCCTTGTGGTCCAGGGAGAAGGGCTTCCTGTTAAAAATGCCGGCGGCCATTCTAAAATGGGGGAGCTTATCGCATCAGCTGTATATGACGCGGTCAACCAAGCCATATTAAAACAGAATAAAATCACAGCAGACCGTCATATTTTTCAGCGGTTAAAAGAGCGGAAAATTTCACTTAACCGCCTGACATCCGAGGTGAACTGCGATTGCATGAACCAGAAAAAAAATGCCAAGAGCCGGTTTGCAATAAAAGTGGATCACCTGCTGTTGGAAAAAGAATATGCAGGATTCATCGAATCTGCGTTAGCTTTAAGTGATGAATATGAAAAAGGCCTGATTAAGGATTTAAGCCTGTTTGATGACTGGTGTAAAAGTATTGCATCCAGGATTTCAAACCAAAACGTAAGTGCTATTGAAGATCATGTACATGATGATAGAATCCCGGTGGTGTTGGAAACAGCCCTAAATGCCGTTTTTACAGGTGTACTGGAACAGATGCGCTATGAATAAGACAAGATTTTTTTACAGTATTATCCTTTTGACATTGATCCATTCAGTCTGCACAGCCCAGACGATTCCGGACCGTGTCATCTCTTTATCTCCCATTATCACGGAAACCATTTACCTTGTGGGAGCCGAGCATAAACTCATTGCCAACACCAATTATTGTAATGTGCCTAAAGCGGCCATAAACAAAGAAAAAATTGGGTCGGTCACCCATATGAATGTTGAAAAAATCATCAGTCTTAAACCCGACCTGGTCATTGCCAGTGCACTCTCACGTGAGAAACAGTTAATGATCCTGGAAAATCAGTCTATAAATATTTTAAGGGCTCAAAACCCAAGGACGTTTGACCAGATGTGTGACATGACAGTACTCATTGGAGAGAAGCTGGGCAGAAAAGAAACTGCTGGAAATATTGTAGATAAAGCAAAAAAACAAGCCGATTACATCCTGAGCCTGACCCAGGGTCTTGAAAAACCAAGCGTTTTTATGCAAATTGGTTTAAAACCGCTTCATTCAGCCAATAAGGATATGTTTATTAATGAATATATCCGATATGCCGGCGGAATCAATATCGCAGAAAATGAGTCCTCCGGTATTTACTCCAGGGAAAAGGTTCTGACCCAGAACCCCCAGATTATCCTGATTGCCACCATGGGATCCTCAAAAAAAGCCGGGTTGATCGAACGTGAAAGATGGATGACTTTCAAGACCATGGCCGCAGTAAAGCATAACCGGGTTTATGTACTGGACCCGGAAATGATCTGCAGCCCCACTCCCACAACATTTGTAAAAGGATTACATGACCTGCTGCCTATTATCCACCCCGGCCTTGAGCAAACCATTTCGCCTGAAAGAGGAAAACAGTGATTCACAAAAAAATAAAGCAGTGGATCTTTATTCTTTCAGGGCTGTTGTGCCTTGTACTGGCTGCCGGAATTCTGGCGCTCTGCACTGGCAGCGCAGGTATTGACTTTACCAGGATACCCGATATCCTCCTGCATGGAAAAGACACCACCCAATACAGTATCCTCATGGGTATCCGCCTGCCTCGAATCCTTTTGGCCATGGCCATTGGCGGCGCACTAAGTCTGGCTGGAACTTTGTTACAGGGTATGTTCCGCAACCCTTTGGTCGAGCCCTATACTCTGGGAATTTCAGGTGGGGCTTCTTTAGGGGTGTGCATTAATATTCTATTTAAATTTTATGCGGTCATTGGTATTGCAGCGTATCCCCTGTTTGGTTTTTTAGGGGCCAGTATTGTGATTTTTCTGGTCTACAGCCTGAACCGCAACAGCACAAATATCCGGTCTAACCGGATGCTGCTGACCGGTGTTATGATCTCCTATGTGGCCTCATCCCTTGTCATGCTTCTCATGGCCTTGTCTCACAGTGATGATCTTCAAAACATCGTACTCTGGATCATGGGATCTTTGGATGAACCCAATACAGCCCTGATTCGGATTGCCTGCATCGGGTCTCTGGCGGGTCTTTTTATTTCTTATTTTTTCTGCATGGATTTAAATGCCCTGCTTTTAGGAGATGAAGAGGCCTCAAATTTAGGCATTAATACGGCAAGAAGCAAGAAAATTTTGTTTATCACGGCCTCATTTTTAACTGGACTGAGTGTGTCGGTTGCCGGGATTATCATGTTTGTGGGACTGATCGTGCCTCATTTTGTTCGCATGATGACAGGTCCTGACCACCGGATTCTTCTTGCCGCATCCTTTTTGGCCGGCGCTGCATTTTTAACTGTGTCAGATGTTATTGCCAGAGTTATTATTGCCCCCCTGGAACTGCCAGTCGGTGTCATTACAGGGATTATCGGTGGCGTGATGTTCATCTGGGCCTTGTCTAAAAAGCAGGTGACCCTATGACATCTGATAGGGCAATACCTGTGCTGGATATAAAAGATCTGAATTTCGGATACGGACAAACCCCCATTCTAAAAGATATCAGCTTCAGCGTTAATCCAGGAGAATTTACAGCCGTAATCGGTCCAAACGGTTGTGGAAAAACCACCCTGATCAAAACCATTTTAAAAAGTGAGCCCCCTGATACCGGTACCATCCACATTCAGGGGGAGAATATCGAATTCCTTTCTAATAAGGATTTGGCAAAATCCATGGCAGCAGTCCTGCAATCCATTGATCCAGCGTCTATGAGTGTCCGGGATTATGTCCTTTTGGGACGGCTTCCCTTTTTTAAACGCTACCAGTTTTTTGAAACACAATATGATCTGGATATCGCTCAAAAGTATATGGATTTAACTGGCATCACAGCACTTTCAGACAGCCGGATCACGCAGATCAGCGGTGGAGAAAGACAGCTTTGTGCCATAGCAAGAGCCCTGACTCAGGAACCTGATTTACTGGTTCTTGATGAGCCCACATCCCATCTGGATATCACCCACCAAAAACGCATATTGGATTTGATCACCTCCTTAAAAAAAGAGTTGTCCCTGACCGTCCTGATGGTGCTGCATGATTTAAATCTGGCGGCTGAATATGCAGACCGCCTGATTCTTTTAAATAAAAATGATCATAAAATTTATGCTGCAGGCTCCCCTGAAGAGGTATTAACAGAATCTGCCATCCAGACCGTGTACCAGACACATGTGAAAGTAAGACCCAACCCTGTATCCCAAAAGCCTTATGTGTTTTTGGTCAACTCGCAGAACCAAACAGAAGAACCCTTTACAAAAGAATGAAACCAATGAATCAAAAAATCAGACAAAAATTAAACAAAAGAATCCTATTCTTCATGGCTGTATGCAGCATGCTGTTTTTTAACCTTCACCCAGGTTTTTCCCTGGAAACGAAGGAAAAACAGGACCCGGTTGCCAATCAGACAGAAAAAAAAATAGAACAATCTGTTCAGATCCGTCAACAGTCCCAGAAAGACCGGTCAAAATGGGAAC
>JAAEKY010000746.1 GCA_024227235.1 Desulfobacteraceae bacterium
AACCCCGTCCGGTGCAAGACCAAATAGGGAAACGTTTGAGGGTTGTCCGCCCAAGTTTTCGGGTAGGTTGCATGAGGTGTACGGCAACGTACACCCAAGATGAATGATCGTTGACCTGTTCAAGGTAACAAGAGCAGGTAACAGAATTCGGCTTATCAACTGGTCAGACCGAACTTTTATTTTATTTTGATACTTGGATGATAATTATGAGTTTAACTTGCGACATTTCTTTTAAGGAAAAAGCAAACATTTTTTCCTTTGAATATCTTAAATGCATCTTGTTTGTTGATGAACTTGATGATGACGACTATATTTTTACAAAAAAATTGTATTCAAAACTGATTACAACCTCTCGAATTTTAGAAGATTTTTTGGATTTTCATGGTGCTAAAAAAAATACGGAATGGGTTTTCTATCGTGAGTTATGTGCCACTATTCGGCATATTTCTTTAGCATGCTATTCTCAAAGACATATCCTTAACCGGTTTAACTTTTATTCTTTTGAAGAAAACCGGTATGATACCTTTAAACTCGAATCATTTGATACACTAAAAATTTTACAAGAATCAATAAAAATTGCAGTACCAGTGATTTTAGAAGAAGCGCGTCGTTTACAGATCAATATTCCAAATACCGGATACAACTTAAGCTATTTTCCCGGAATTTCTTCGACGCAACAATTAGATCACAATATTGATGATTTAACTGTCAAAGACCAACAAAAGAAAAATTTGACACTGATATCCAGTGAATTTTTGGAAGTCGTAAAAGATTTTGATCAATTTGCATTTTATGAACGGTATGATCTTAAGAAGATACATGAACTTGTACCGGAAAAGATTAATGAAGTTACTATTAGAAGATATGAAATGCTGATTCATAACATTCAATCTTCATTTGATTCATATGTTGTTATTGCAAAATCATCCTCTCAAAACAATAAACTTGATCAACTCAGAAGCCACTTTTCCGTTGTATTCCATATCCTTCAAGTTATGGGCAGTTTATTGCATTTTTATGAACGTCATTTATATGATATTGGATTCAAAGATGTATATAAAAACGTGAGTGTCTCTTTAACTGAATTAATTGATCCTGATGTTTTATTGGACAGGGCAGTTAACTTTTGTCTGTTTTATGCCTGGAAATTTTTATCATCAGGAAAGGAATTGGCTCTCATTATATTAAATGAGAACATGGAAACATCCTTAACAGAAGTCGGTATTCCAATGGATCGAGGATTTCATAGCCGTCCAAGCCTGTTGGTCGCAAAAATTGTTCAACATTACGGTGGTGAAGTTAAAATGCTTGTTAATAGTGATGTTTTTGATGCTTCAAGTGTTCTGGATATCCAATGGGCCGGCGGAAAGATTAAAAAGGAAAAGATAGAAAAAGTCCAATTTAAGGGTGACCTGCGAGCATTAAATGATTTAGAAATTCTAGCCAGTGTGAATTATGGGGAAGATCACATGGGAAAAGGCATTCCCTTACCAAAAGAATTATCATATTTGATTTAAAATGAACCCATCAGAAAATTATGTCATCATTGTTGCAGCAGGCAAAGGGTTGCGAATGGAATCAAAGACCAAAAAGCAATATCTTGATCTTAATGGGATTCCTATCCTTGCAAGAACCATCATGGCTTTCGATATATGCGATAAAATAGGTGAAATTGTTCTGGTTATTCCAGAAGAAGATGATGGATATTGTAAAGAACACGTTATAGATCCCTTTGAATTTAAAAAGACGATCCATTTGGTTAAAGGGGGGAGTCAAAGACAAATTTCTGTTATGAATGGACTGAAACAGATTAATAAAATAGTGAATTCGAAAAAAGAAATTATTGTTATGATCCATGATGGTGTTCGTCCTTTTATTGATCAGAGCATCGTCCAAGCGTGTATCCAGAAAGCCATTGAACACGGTGCTTGTATTCCTGGTGAACCAATTTCAGATACAGTTAAACACGTCAACCCTGACTTAACTATAAAAAAAACAGTCAACAGGGAGTTCCTATATAGAGCACAAACACCTCAGACGTTTAAACTGGATTTGATCATGAAAGCATATGAGCATGCAGGGCAAACATCTTTTTGGGGGACTGACGAGGCATCATTAGTAGAACATTTAGGGGGTAAAGTGCATGTTATACAAGGATCAAAGCGAAATATTAAAATTACAAATCCAGATGATCTTGTTTTAGGGAAATACCTGCTTGAGAAGCTAAAGTAATTTTAATTTTAATTTTTAATTTTGTTATATGAGTACACTTGATGAATCTTGATGATCTTGCTTTTTAAGTAAAAAAATCTTTACTTTAAACAGGAATTATGTAACATATTTATTCAAACACGGCTTTGAAAATAAGTATCTGGTTTGTCAAGCTGTTGCTATTGACTTTGAAATTAAGTTAAGCATAATAATAGAGATTATCTTTATCCACGTACAAAATCTGGAGGGTGTCACAATGGCGGAAAAACCTGCAATAAAGATCGGTTATCTTAAAATTACAGATCATCTTATCTTAGGGGTTAGTGACCTAAAAATAAAAAAAGGGATGGAGAAATTCGAACATTGCACGCTTGAACCTGTTGTAAAGAATGGATGGAACGAAGTGGCAGACGCACTCTCAGTAAAATCCCTTGATGGTGCTCTTATACTTGCTCCGACAGCCATGGATTTATTTAAATCCGGTGTGGATTTAAAACTTTTATTATTTGCCCACAAATCTGGAAGTATTTTAGTAAAAAGCAAAAACGCTAAAATTGAAAAGATAGAGGATTTCGCCGGTAAAACAGTTTTAATCCCCTATCAGCTTTCTGTTCATAATATGCTGTTTCACAAACTATTATCTGAAAAAGGTCTAAAGCCTGGAAGAGCGACCGAAAAAGATATTGACGTTACGCTTGAAGTCGTTGCACCATTTCAAATGCCTGAAGCAATTGAATATGATGAAGATGGTGAAATTGGCGGGTTTATTGTTGCGGAACCTTTTGGGTCACAAGTTATCGCCAAAGGTCACGGAGAAGAGTTCTATCTTTCCAAAGATTTATGGCCCAATCACCCTTGCTGCGTTTTTGTGATGCGGAACGAAGTGATTGAAAAACACCCTGAAGCCATACAAGAAATATGCGACAGTTTTGTAAAATCCGGTCTTGCCATTGATGCACAACCTGACTCAGCAGCAGTCATTGGTGGAGATTTCCTTTCCCAGGATAAAGATGTCATTAGAAAAGTACTCACAGACCCACCAGATCGTATATTGACAGGCGAGCTATTCCCGATCATTGAAGATCTTGATACCATCCAGAAATATATGATGGATGAGATGAAAATCATGACAAGTTTAATTGATCTGGAAAAATTTATTGAAACAAGTTTTGCAAAAAATGCAGGAGCAAAATAAAAGGAGCCACTCAAAAAATAATTATTTCGCTGAATCTATGAACTTATAAACTTGCGATATCGCTTTTTGGCTCCATTCTGGTTTTCCAGATAAGGTTTTGATCTTATTATCGTTCAGGCGTTTTGTTGTTTCTTCAACATCTAAGCCATCTGTTTTAAATCCTAGAATTATTTTCATGACGGCAGCTTTATACTTCTCTTTGTCCTCCGCAGGAGAGATATCAATTGATATCTCTGGCGGTTTTTCATTGTCTGATGATTTTTCAGGTTCTGTTTTATCAGAAGGAGTTTCTGATTGAGTGTTTTTTACAGGCGAAGAATCATCTATTAATTTTGATAAATCATCCATTTCCAGGGATTCGTCTGATGCTTGAATTGAATCAGGATCATCGATTAATATTGACAGGTCATCCATATCCGTTTGGTCAGAAGGTGAGCCTGGTGTTGTAGACTCTTCTTTAACAGACGAATCTGACTGCGTGCCTTTTTCAACTGAAGGATCATCAATCAGTTTTGACAGATCGTCAAGTCCAGCAGGAGGCTGGGTGTCTGAATCTGTATCACTTTGATCAATCAAAGCAGATAAATCATCAAGATCTTCAGATAAATCTGATGGGTCTTGATCTGGTAAATTTTCTTCTTTTTGTTCTGGCTGTGCATCAATGAGTAATGATAAATCATCCAGCTGTTCAGATTGAGTTTCTACAGATGGGATGTCAGTCGTGCCGGAGTCTTCTTGTTTATCATCGTCTATTAGTAAAGACAAATCGTCTAGGTCTATTGATGGCTTATCTACACTCTCAGTGTCGTTTTCTTCAATTAGAGCAGACAAATCATCTAAGTCAGGATCTTCAGAACCACCATCATTCACAGAGATATCTTTATTTATAGATGTGTCATCATTTGAATCCGTATCTATAATTTCATCTGTTTTAATTGATGAAATATCCTCATCAATCTCATTAATCTCATCTGTTGCAACTATAGCAGCTGCCTCATGTACAATTTGTTGAGCCGCAGGTTCGCTGGCGCGTAACTGATTCATTTCTTGTAGCGCATTGGCAATGTTGTTCATTGCATCAGCTTTTTTCTCTTCAGCCCCCGCTCTTTTTTCAATAGCAACCGCTTTCCTTTCTTCAGCTGCTGCACGTTTCTCATGCGCTGCAGCAATTCTTTTTTGCTGATCTCCTATATCATTAAATAATGATTTTAAAAGCCCTAAACCGTCACTGCTCAACCGAATATCATCGTTTTGAGAGGCTTTTTCAAAATGCTTTGAAAGATCATCAAGGTTAGAATTGCTTATCGTATTCAATTCTTCTTCTATATCGCCAGGGAGTAAACCAGCATCGAGTTTTTCCTGAATTCTGAATAAGACTTTAATCGTTTTATTAGGGTAAAAACGTTGTCCGTCAATCCGCTCATATGGCACCCATTTCTCAAAACGCTTTAGTAAAAATTTTGTGGTTGCCTTACCCGTGTTTAATTCCTTAGCAATATCTAAAACAGATAATAAGTTTTCCCGGGTCATTTTTTCCTCATCCTTGTTAAATTAATTTAACATAGTTTGAATCGACAATTACTGTAAGTTTATTGAATTTTTTAAAATAAATAAAGTCTTGTTAATAGAAAATTCGAAATAATCTTATTTATAAAAATTATAACAACTCTTATATTTAACATATAATAGAAATTACTAAAAGATTAATATCTGGAACAATAGATTTTTAATTCATTTATATTTGTAGACCAAAGAAATAATTACTCATTTTGGGATCATGGCGTGTAGAAAAGAAAAAGAAAAAGAAGTAAATGATTTGACACTTATTTTTAATATTGTTATATTTATGATAACTTTAACTACAAATCGTAATTCGCTCTGCTTTTTTTTGTGATCAATATAAATGTAACTTCTAACGTATAGTAAATAATCTAGTGATGGCAGAAAGTGAAAAGAAATTCCAACTAATTTTGAATGGCAGCATAAGCCTCCTTGCTGCCCAGGGGAGGGTAAAATGGCCGGCAAAGCAAATCCAAAGTCTTTAATCAGTCATGTGGATGCGGTAAAAAAAGGAAAACGAATATTTGAAGATGCCTTTCAGGGTGTTTCTAGAATGATTCTTGATGCGGGCATTCAAAAAATTACAGTTAAAGGGAAAACAACCTATCAATTTGATATATTTAGCCAGCGCAAAAAGCATCTGGTTGGAATGTATGATGAAATAAATAGCTTTGTTTCATTCGTTAAAGATGCCTCAGAAGGTGGATCATCAAGAGAAATGGCTTTTGTTCTGGTGGGAGAACCTGGCAATGGAAAGACCTTTTTTGTCGAATATCTTTGTTCGAGATATAGAGATTTCCTGACAATCCCGAAAAATAAAAAATATACTTTCAAATATATTAATCTGGAGAAAATAGGCGGCTATGGCAAAATAAATACGATTGAATCTCAGACATATGAAGATCCAATGATCATGGCCATGAGTCTTTGTGAAACCAAAGAAAAATCTAAAGAATTTTTATCTAAAAAATTTAAATTCACACCAAAGCAAATAGATGCCTTATACGATAAATATCGCCCTTTGGGTGCCTGTTCTGCATATATCCTTAACCAGATACGGGAATACACAGACAATAATATTAATAAAATGCTATCCTTTATTGAAATTTCTCCAGTCCCTCTAATCGAGAGTCTTGGAACGATAACGGGTAAATATCCTGCCAAAGATAAAATTACATCATCCGCCGTTGATCTTATGGGGGAAGAATCCATACAAAGGCTACTTCATATTACCGATTCAAATAACCCCTATCGGTTTGATTTGAGAAGAGGTGCGCTAGCGAGGGTTGCCGGTGGCGGTATACATTTCAGCGATGAAATTTATAAGAACAAAAAGGATTTGGTTCAAGTGTATCTTGGTGTGATTCAAAATAGGTCAATTGAGTTAGATGGATTTAAATGGCCGATTGATTCTTTGATTATCGCGACTAGTAATAATTCTGAATTTGATACCTTTCTTTCCGAGAGAGAAGAAGCACCGATAATAGACAGATGTCGAATTTGCTATGTGGCACATAATACTGATTATAAAATTCAGGAAACTTTAACAAATTATGCGATTGGTACGGACACAAAAAGATCGCTTGATTCAAAAGTTCTTCATCAGGACCCAAATTTAAATTATGCGGCTTCTGTTGGCGTTGTCTTAACCCGACTTCCTAGATCAGACAAATTAACCCCTGTTGAAACCATGAAGCTTGCAGCAGGAGAGGTTGCTGGAGAAAAAAGCCTTAAGACCCTTGCTGAATTGATTGATTCATTAAACCAGGATACGGATATCACTAAAAGATTTGGACAAAAGGGCTTGGGCCAAAGAAATTTGGGCAGAGCGATACAGCTTCTCCTGGAAAGTTCTGAAACGAATGAAGGTCAATGTATGTTTGCTTTGGATATTTTTAATGCACTTGAAAGAACGGTTCTTGATTATGTTCAGGAACCAACCGATAGAGCAAAATTTATGGAAGATTTAAAAATCGCAAGAGGATTGTACCGTGAGAGGATTATGACTGAAATGTTTAATGCCTATATGGATGAACCGCTTGCAATTAAAAAAGATGTGATGAACTACGTCAATATGATTATTGGTGTTGACGCTGAACATCTTGGCCCGGATATGATGTGGAAGTATAAGGATCCTCAGACAGGCGAACTCAAGGCGCTGAAAATTGATGAAAGATATATTAAAAATGTTGAAGAGCGGCTTGGGCTGAAAACAGAGGAACAAAAGGGATCTTTTAGAAATTCTATTCGAAAGATTTATGGGCAGAAGCTTTCTGTGGATTCAAACTATGATTTTATGGATAACCTTGAGCTTGTTAAAGCGATTACAGATGTAAGACTAAAATCTGATATAGCCGGTGCGGGTTCCTTGATTGGCGCACTTGCCAACAGAACCAATGAAGAAAATCAAAAGCTCTATAACAGAATGACCTATACCATGAATGAGAAACTTGGGTACTGCAGAACATGTGCACAAAAAACCATTGAATACTTCTGCAGTCAAGAGGATGACAAATAGAGTCTATTCAAAATAACCAAGGGAGGTAAAATCACATGATAACCCTTGATGAGCTTCTTGAAAGAGACAGAAGAAGAGAAGAAGACGGTTTTAAAAGAAAGATACGAATTGGGAAAATTGTCAAACCTGGATCAGGTGGCAAAGAAAAGATAATCATTGTTCCAACTACCGTTGAAGAAAAGTTTGTTCACGATGAAATAAACCTGGAGCAGGAACCAGGAGAAGGTGAACCAACTGGCGGGACAGGCGAAGGGGAAGAAGGGGATATCATAGGCGAACAGCCCATTCGGCCTGAAGAAGGTGAGGGCGAGGGTGAAGGTGCTGGAGAAGGACCCGGAGAAGGAGAGGGCGGCGACCATGAGATTGAATCAAACGCTTATGAACTTGGCAAAGTCTTATCCCAGGATTTTCAATTGCCAAACTTGCAGGATAAAGGGAAAAAAAGAACGCTGGCAAGATATGTTTATGATCTGACAGATAAAAACAAGGGTGTCGGCCAGGTCCTTGATAAAAAATCAACATTAAAACAGATTGTTAAAACCAATATGGCCCTTGGGAACCTCCCTGATATAAACAATATTGATACCTCTAAATTTATTATTTCTCCTCAAGATTTGATTTACAGGATTTTATCCAGGGAAAAAGATTTTGAATCTCAGGCACTGGTCTTTTTTTTGAGAGATTATTCTGGATCCATGGGCGGAAAAGTAACTCAGGCAGTTGTCTCTCAACATGTCATGCTGTATTCCTGGTTGTTATTTCAATATGAAAAACAGGTTGAAACCCGTTTTATTTTACACGATACAGAAGCAAAAGAAGTGACCGATTTTTATAAATATTATTCTTACAAAGTCGCCGGGGGAACAAAAGTTTTTACAGCATTCAAGATGGTGAATGATATTGTTGAGCGGGAAAACCTGGCCCGGGATTATAATATTTATGTGTTCCATGGTACAGATGGAGACGACTGGGATAAAGAAGGTAAACAGACCATTGAAGAAATAAAAAAGATGTTCAGTTATGTGGCAAGACTGGGTATCTCCATTGTAGAGCATTCTTATGTGGGAACAAAGCAGACTGAAGTAGAAAAGTATTTAAAATCTTCAGGAATACTTAACAAGCATAGTGATTTAATCAAGTTAGATGTAATGGATGAAAATGCCGATGACTCAAGAATTATCCAAGGTATAAAAAGGCTTATTTCATAAAAAAGGGATTTTGTTAACCTGAAAGTGAGATAATAATGGAACTTGTTAGTCAACATGTCAAAGGTATCATGGAAGAATGCAAGCTAAGGGCTCGTGATCATGGGCTGAAGTTTGATAATGAAACGCTTGAGTATATCGTAACTAACCGGGATATGATCGAGCTGAGTCCGAAGGTCATGATACCTACTCTTTATGATTACTGGGTTCACGATGTAAGGGTTTTGTCTGGAAAGGGTATGTATGAGGCCTATCCGTCTAATCCATATGAAACAGTCATTAATACCAGACCGGCCATTTCATTTTATAATGATAATAATCCGGACTGGCTCAACGTAATGATTTTTTATCATGTCCTGGGTCATATAGATTTTTTTCAAAACAATCTTTTTTATAAAAATACATGGGATATTGATTTAACAGGACAGGCATTGTCCGATAAAAGATTGATCGCCCAGCTTAGGTCTGAAAAGGGCAGATGGGTTGATTATGCCATTGAATTTGCTCGCGGTATTGATAATCTGGTAGGGTATCAAAAAGAACTCAATCTCAACCTGACAAAGGATAGAAAT
>JAAEKY010000747.1 GCA_024227235.1 Desulfobacteraceae bacterium
GCGATATACCTTATAAAGAAATACCAGACAAACTTATCAAACAAATTTTTTCTGAAGATGTGATCTGGGAAGATGACATTGCTGTACTTTGCGTTGAAATTTAAAATAAAAATATAACAATATGTCGTAATCGACTGGTGATTACTTATGATGATTCATAAAATCAACTTTTCTGTTCGTATCATTTGCGTACTTTCCTTTATCATTACAATGGCTGGTTTTGCTAACGAGCCTGCATCTGCAGATGATAAAATATCTATCAATGCTGCAAAAGAAAATAATTTACAATTTACTTCAGAAGAAAAACAATGGCTTAATAATCATCCAATTATTCGTGCCAGAGTCGGTGCAGCTCCTCCACTCCATTTTTTCAAAGAAACTTACAAAGGAATTTCAGTTGATTATTTAAATCTGATTGCAAGGCGTGCTGGATTTAAGGTGAAATATATTTCAGATATTCCATGGACAAAAGCACTGGATCACATTAAAAATCACAAAGAAATAGACTTGCTTCTGACAGCTAAGAAGACTAAAGAACGCCAGGAATATATCTCTTTTACAGATAACTATATTTTTATGCCATGGATGATTTTTACAGCAGATAATGTGTTTATAAGTAGTATAGCTGATTTGAAAAACAAAACAGTTTCCGTGGAAGAAGGCTATGTTATGCATCACAAACTAAGGGATAAATTCCCTGATATTAACCTTCTGATTGTCAAATCATCCAGAGAGGCCATTGAAGCAGTTGCATCAGGAAAGGCTGATGCCCACATCGGAAATCTTACAATCACAACATATATTATTAAAAAGAACAGTCTGAACAATGTAAAAGTAGCAGCACCCACTCCATTTGAGAATCATGACCAGGCAATGGCTATTCGCAATGACTGGTCAGAACTTGTTAGCATTATTAATAAAACATTGAAAAGTTTGAAACCAGAGGAACATGCAAATATTAGACACCGCTGGCTTGCACTTCGATATGAATATGGTCTCAGTAAAACTGATATTCTGAAATGGATTATTCCAGTCATTGTTTTTTCGCTAACAATTATTGGAATAATTTTATTCTGGAATAGAAAACTACAAAAAGAAATAGTGAAGCGCCGGCACGGAGAGATTTCTTTAAAAAAGAGTGAGGGAAAATATCGTTTACTTTTTGATAATATGACAAATGGCCTATGTTACCTGAAATCAGTATACGGTAAGGACGGAAGACTGATTGATTGTGAATATCTGGATGTAAACGATAAATACTTAAGTTTCATCAATCGCAAATCAAAAAAAGAAGTATTAGGAAAAAAAGTATCTCAAATTTTGCCAGGCACAGAACAGGAGTGGTTTGATTTATTTGAGCCGGCACCCAAAAAAGGACAGATTGTAAAATTTGATCTGTACAATGAACCATCTGACAAGTGGTATTCA
>JAAEKY010000748.1 GCA_024227235.1 Desulfobacteraceae bacterium
CGGCATAAGGCGATCGAGGGTAAAAGGGCGTCTTTTCTGTTTGCGGAGTTTCCTGAACTTTACCATACAATTCAGAGGTCGAAGCTTGATAATAGCGGGTTTTTTCCTCTAATCCAAGTATTCGAATAGCCTCAAGTATCCTTAAAGTACCAAGCGCATCTGAATTTGCAGTATATTCAGGTGTCTCAAACGAAACAGCGACATGACTCTGAGCCGCAAGGTTATATATCTCATCGGGCTGCACTTCTTGAATAATACGAATCAAGTTGGTGGAATCCGTTAGATCACCGTAATGCAGCTTAAAACGTATATTGTCTTCATGTAAATCCTGATAAAGATGGTCTATTCGATCTGTATTAAACGATGAGGCACGACGTTTAAGACCATGAACCATATAACCTTTTTCTAATAACAATTCAGAAAGGTAAGCACCATCCTGACCAGTAACCCCTGTTATAAATGCTGTTTTCATAAAAATAACACTCGTTCAAGTAAAAAACATAAAGAAAAAAAATCGTGATTACGGTTACAAGATATAACAATACACTGCAAGGAAATTAACTATGATGGAATCGTAAAAAGTTCGATCTATAGCGTATGGTGGACTATTCACGAGTCCATCAAATATGAAAAGATGAAATGATTGGGAATGCGAAAATAATGCCCTTATAAAATTGTATCGCTTTTACTCCATTGACCATCTATCATCAACTCATGCGGGCAAAACAGTTTTTTATAATCCATTCCCTTTAAATCTTCTATCCAATAACCTAGGTATAAAAAAGGAATTTTCTGATTTTTACAAAAATCAATTAAATAAAGAATATTATATGTCCCAAGACTGCGTTGTTCATATTCCGGATCAAAATAAAAGTAAACAGCGTTGAGCCAGCCAGGAGAACCGTCGAGAATAGCCACTCCAACCAGTTTTTCACCAATCCTGTATCTAATTTCAAAGCAC
>JAAEKY010000749.1 GCA_024227235.1 Desulfobacteraceae bacterium
GGTGGTCGAACCGCGCAAAATGCATTTTCGATGGTATTCTCCATCAGCATTTGGGCGGTTTTCAGGATACCACCAACGGCAAGCAGGGCAGTATCGTATGAATCGCTGCGTAAATCCTTTTGCATATCCCATAACGTCCGGCCCAGGTGAAATCATTGCCAAGAAAAATACCGACCGGTTGGTTTTTTATGTACTTGATTTTATTGGTAAAAACAAGCTCAATTCTATCGAAGACTTATAAAGGGTATGTTGATGCTTTCACCGCTTGATACCGCTTCAACATGATCGTTGAGCAGATACAATCGTATTCAGGCCCTCAATTTTTTCTTCATCTATTTTCCATGGCGCATCTGCTGTTTATCGAGAAAAACTGTTTCCTATTGAATTCTTTTGAGGCTGCCGGCGAACCGATCCACGAAAAACTATCATGCAATATGAAGCACAACATTTTAATAATACAGTTTATATTCAATTTCTGAACAGATGCTTGGTTGACAATACCGACAACCTACGGTACGATTTTTGGAAAGCCAATAGATGATGAAAATTGCGATTGGATCCCCAATACCGCTATCGTTGCGATTTACCCGTTTGCCGCATACAACTCGCGTTTTTTCTATAATTTTTAGTATTTATCAAATATTCGAGGCCGCCGTGGGGATAAATACTAACGAAACCACAGGATTATATTAGGAGGGCAATGCCATGCCGATCAAAATGAATCACTATTGGGAGATCATTCCAGCAATGAATGCGGAATATAATAAATTTATCACCCGCAAATTTATTCCGGGAGTTAATAATCTTGGCATGCATACCGTGGCTGGATGGTCCGTGCTTGTCGGTGCTTATAGTGAAATCATCTTTGAAAGTGCATGTAATGATTTGGAACTTCTGGAAAAGGCGCTGAAAAATAAAAAATATAAGGA
>JAAEKY010000750.1 GCA_024227235.1 Desulfobacteraceae bacterium
GCCATTTTTTTGAACTTCCACCCCTTTTTGGATAATTTCATGATTCTGGGTGATGGCTTTCCGAATAATAGCACCCAGGGCTGCTTTAAGACCTGGGCGGGCCATTTCTATAATGTTCACAGAAATTTTACCAATGGCAGGTTCCAGATATTTGCCGGTTCGCCCATGGATATAAATAATATCATTGTGGGCATCAACAATAGCGCAAGGAGGTGTGTCACTTTGTTCCAGAATGGTTTCAACCAATTTTAAATTATTGATATCTATCGTTCGTGATTCAACTTTAGAATCCAGTTCAATGGCTGGCTCATCATTTTTAGGTGGAATGGGAAAATCAAGAATGGGATGCGTCGCTTTAGATGTAGTGGCACACTTGAATATTTTCCATTTTTTATCTTTCATACTAAACAGATCTATGGCCTGACCAATGGATTCTGAAGACCCTAAAAACAAAATGCCGTCCCCTTTGAGACTGTATTGAAAAATCGGCAATACTCTTTTTTGGAGCTCCGGCCCCAGATAGATTAATAGATTTCGACAGGATAGCAGATCAAGCTTGGTGAACGGCGGATCTTTAATTAAATTTTGTGGGGCGAATATCAACATTTCTCTAATTGACTTTTTTACCCGGTACATGTTTTCTTCTTTTGTAAAATATCGTTTTAACCGGTCTGAACTGACATCTGCTGATATACTTAAAGGGTATAACCCTGTCCGGGCTGAATTTATAGCATCTTCATCAATATCTGTACCAAATATCTGAACTTCAAAATGGCGACCCATCTGCTCCATGCACTCCTGGATAAGGATAGCAATAGAGTAGGCCTCTTCTCCGCTGCTGCACCCTGCAGTCCAAACCCTGACCTTGTAATCTTCCGGTTTGGAATTTAACATCTCAATTAAATGATTGTTTTTTAGATTCTCAAATGCTTCGGGGTCCCTGAAAAAACTGGTCACACCAATCAATAAGTCCTTAAACAGGACATGAACTTCCTGTTCAGTTTTTGTTAAATAAGCAACATAATCTTTGATATTGTCAATCTGATGCACATGCATCCGCCTTTCAATTCGGCGATATATGGTATTTTTCTTGTAACGGGAAAAGTCATGATTGGTTTGTGATCGCAGCAGTAAAAAAATTTTATTCAACTCTTTTTGGTACTTGATACCATCTGTATCTTTAACGGACTCTTTTTTAATAAAAAGATGCTTTGAATATTTTACAAGATATTTTGGCATTTCTTCCACGGTAACAATGTAATCTGCGAGACCTGTGGCAATGGCACTTCGGGGCATACCATCATATTTCGAAGATTTTTCATCCTGAACCATAATCATACCCAAATTTGCCTTAATCTCCTTTACACCAAGCGTACCATCACTCCCTGTACCGGAAAGAATAACACAGATGGCATTTGATCCTTGATCCTGAGCAAGCGATCTGAAAAAATTATCAATGGGAAGGTTCTGTCCCCGTGGCATGGATAGTTCCATCAGAACCAGTTTTCCATTTAATATGCTTAAATCCTTATTGGGCGGAATGACATATACATTGTTCGGCTTAATTCTCTGGCCATCTTCAATCTGATGGACTTTCATTTTTGTCTGTTTTGTCAAAATCTCAGGCAAAATACTGATGTGAGTGGGATCAAGATGGGAGACAAGAACAAAAGCCATGCCACTTTTAGAAGGCATCTGTTTAAAAAAAGATTCAAAAGCTTCCAGTCCCCCTGCAGAAGCTCCCATTCCAACAATAGGAAATTGAGATATTGGTTTCGACTGCTTTTTTATTGTGGTGTTCTTTTTTTTAACCATGAGAATGTCTCCA
>JAAEKY010000751.1 GCA_024227235.1 Desulfobacteraceae bacterium
CTATATCAACTTGAGTAGAATACATTTATCGTACTATAATTTATATTTTTAAGCAAATATTTTTTTATTTGTTAAAAGGCTTGCTGTTATTAGACTCCTACTGGTTTCCATATCCCGTTATCACACCATATGCGCGAAAACCATGAGCCAGAGGGCAGTATTTTTTTTGATAAATTTGAGGTGTCAATATCGCAATCAGGATCACACATAGAGCCTCCCAGTGGGTCCCAGGGTTCGATAATAACAGGACCAACTGGTGATGAAACAAGTCGAGGTGCAATAGAATCGCCCCATGGACGATCATCGATCTCTTGCTTAATTTCGTCATAATTATTAAATTCCAACAACTGGGTCAAGGTCACAATTGTTGGCGGACTTAAAGGAGTTTTCCCTTCAAGATTTTGCCCAAGTGCCTTTTTAGGTGTCAGCCAGATTCCATGTTTAGTCTCCATATTATCAGGAACACAGGCTTGATTCTCTGGCATTGGAACAATAAAAAATCTGGTATCAAACCGTTTTTTCATTAATTTCGGCGTAATCCAGTGAGACCATCTTCCAAGGTTTGAGAGTGATAATATCCATTCTTCTTCAATCACCCTGGTTCTAAACCATGATTTGGATAAATCATGGTTTAATCTATATGAACAA
>JAAEKY010000752.1 GCA_024227235.1 Desulfobacteraceae bacterium
GTCCTGGTTGCAATGCACTGTCAGGCAATTCATTATCGTGTAAGGTTATTTCCTTTAACTCTATATCGATAAAACCATTTTTATCTTCTAGCGCATGAAAAGCATTCGTGATAAGATTCATGGATACCTGATGAATCTGAGTAGAGTCTGCCATCACTAACCCACAATTTTCTTGGATATTTTCTTGGATTTCAATATTGCTTGGAATCGTTGAATGACTTAACTTTAGAACTTCTTTTAGCACATTCTGTATTCGGACAGGTGCCATCTTATGTTCAGATTGCCTGCTGAAAGCAAGGATTTGCTGAACAAGATCTCCAGCTCTTCTGCCAGCAGTAAAAATTTCTTGAGCATTTTCATATTCAAGGCTGTCTTCAGGTAGATCTTCTAATAACATTTCTGACATACCAATAATTGGGAATAACAGATTGTTGAAATCATGGGCAATACCACCGGCAAGAGTACCGATTGATTCTATTTTTTGAGCTTGGTGAAGATTGCTTTCCATCTTTTTAAATTCAGTAACATCCCTAAAGATTGTTAACTTTGAAATTGCTCCATCTGTATGAACAATGGGAGAGTTAGAGATCTGATAAGTCTTGCCATCTTTAGGACTGACAAGTTCATAATTGACAATTTCACTCTTCAATACTTTATCAAAGACACACCACGGACATTTTTTAGTACGTTCATAAATTACTTTATAACAGGGTTGCCCAGTGGCATTGTAACCTGTTTTTTTAATCATCGCTGGATTCATATATTCAATATTAAAGTCCATGGAGCAAATATATGTCGCATCAACCATAGATTCCATGATTGAACGATATTTTTCTTCACTCTCTTTTAATGAATCCAAAACTCGTTTACGTTCCGTGATGTTATGAGTTGATCCAAGAATACTTACCGGCTGTTTGTCCGCACCGGGCATAATTCTGACATTGTTGCTC
This sequence comes from Desulfobacteraceae bacterium, assembly GCA_024227235.1. Classification (GTDB taxonomy): domain Bacteria; phylum Desulfobacterota; class Desulfobacteria; order Desulfobacterales; family Desulfobacteraceae; genus Desulfobacula. The sequence continues at coordinate 951 of JAAEKY010000752.1, forward strand.
GTCCAGATTGTGGTACCATCTTTGCAAAATTGTTCAATTTCAAATACAGCTGGTTCCCATCCCTTAGGGTCACCGTCTTTGATGAGTGTTAATTTTTTATCAAATAATTTCATTGCATTTTGTAATGAATCAGGTGTCATTCTTTTATTTAAAGGCTGATTTATTGCTTCTTCAGCAGTATATCCCCGTTGATGATAAATTGAAGGGCTGATATAAGTATTTTTCAAGTTCATATCCATTACCCAGATCACATCAGAAATATTTTCTGTTATTAACTGGTAACGATTTTCACTTTCCTGCAGATCTTCTTCTGCCTGCTTACGTTCGGTGATGTCCTGAATAGTACCAATTAATGATAAAGGTGTTCCGTTTTTTGCAGTTTCCTTTATTTCGGGCGGCATTACATCTATCCAACGAATCTCACCATCATTTCGAATGAAACGATAAGTAATCTTTTTTCCTTTCCCTTTCTGCCAATTTATTTTTACTTGAGAAGAAAAAAACTTTTTATCATCAGGATGAGCGCTTTTTTCTAGAAAACTCCAAATACTGTAATTTTGAACAGTTTGATCGATTTCATAAATTCGACACATTTCATCAGAAAAAATACACCTGTCATTAATAAAATTACACTCCCAGCTTCCTATTTGAGAAATTGATTGGGCATATTGCAGGGATTTTTGATTCTCATAAAGTGTTTTATTAGAATTCTTATGGCTCCGGCGAATTAAATTGATAAAAAACAACCCAACAAAAACACAAAAAATAAAAAATGATATAAAAAACAGTTTGTCAGCCTTTTCAGAAATTTTATATGACAAGTCGGAGTATAGTTTTTCTTTCTCTTTCATATTTTTGTGTATACGTTTAAGAGTTTTACCTTTCTGGATCCAATTTGGACTGGAAACTATTTTAATTACCGCCATGCTATATTTAGACCCATAATCTGTACAATTCATCATCAAAGGGATTTCTCCAAATATTCCAGAATATCTATTTGTTACCCACACAATTTGCTTTGCCTGTTCTTTTGATATTTCAAACACACGAATAAGATTTTCGATTATTATTTTTTTCTTAAAAGGGTCATCAGAATTTCTTAGAGAACTGAAGCAATCAGTCATCTTCATCGAAGAATGAAAAGATTTCGCCAAAAAAGGTAATTTACTGTCTCTTTTATTATCAATTGCCTGTTGGCTGAATTGCAGAAGGAGTTCGACCCAGCCATCCGCCCAAAACCAATTATGTTTATGGGCAGCTTCAAATACTATTCTTGAAACATTTCTTGCAATATTGGCTTGATGCATTCCAATGCCAGAAAGCAAAATTCCAATTATAGTTATAGCAACAATAATATTTTTTCGTATTTGTTCTTTCATTGTTATATTCACTCAATGATACGGAAAAACTCAAGTACAATACAAAGTAGATTATCGATTACAATATGCTGATCTGTTTATTTTGTAAATATAAATGATACTCGATTGACCTCCTCCCTAAAAATTGGACATGTTAAAATTAGAGGATTCGTGCAAAATATATACAAAGAAAAGGAGATATTTTGCTATGAAAAGATCCAAATTTACAGAGGAACAAATTGCATTTGCACTTAAACAGGCAGAAACCGGTACAAAAGTAGGAGAAGTTTGCCGAAAAATAGGGATAAGTCGATTAAAAAACAAACGAATTCTCTTTTCATTTTCTGTCCCCAAAACCCCGACCCAAGTTAAAAATGAGCTCGGTGTTGATAAATTTAATCTTAAGCCATATTTAAAACGGGGGCTGATAAAATGCCTTAATCCTGATGGGAACAAAGGTAAACTTTATGTCTTGACGAATAAGGCAGAAAAGTTGCTGAAGATTTCAGTTACTGTATTAAAAAATAAAACAAATTATGATCTGATAGGCTGGATACTGGCAAGCCCCAGGCAAAGATATATTGTTTTGAGAACATTATCACTAAATTCTGGAAAGCATACTTCTGAAGAAGTGCGTGTAAAATCTTCAAGCTTGAACCCCCATCTTTCAAGAATAAGTACCAAGGCAATTTTAAAAGAATTATTTAAAAAAGGCCTGGTTGACACAGAGATGGGCAGAGACCGGAGACGCTATTATCCATTGAAGACTTGTTAAAACACCCTGTCTGTATAGAGTTGGTTGGAATAAAATCGTCTGAAATTCAATACTGGATCATATCTTCGATAATGGCGGCGATAACATCTTATCTTGAAGTTCGTCCTATGGCATTTGGTTCTTTGGACCATGTGTTTTTTTTAGATGAGGCTGCTAACCTTGTAGGTAAAGGATAAAAAATATGAGCCAAGAGTCCTATATCGTACGTTGTATAAGAAGGCTGCGTGAGTATGGAGTAGGTATAATACTGGCAGATCAATGTAGGCAGTCACGGTAATTTTTGGTAAAGTATTATTTTGGTATCTTTGAGTATTTCGGCTTCAGAATACTTCACCTTTGGATAATAATAGTTAATTCTGGTAAATCAATTTTTCAGGGTAAAAATTAATGTTTTTATATTAGTAAGTTGAATATGGAAAAATACCCGGCGATGGTTCTCGTCGCTTATATAGTTGAATTAAAAATCAAAAACTGAAATGTATTCATATACCACATATGGTATTGGTCTATTTCAGCTGAAAGCGACACTTTATTTTTCCAGTTCTCACTGTTCCATCACAGCTTGAAACCCTATAATGATAGACATAATGGTCGCTTTGCATTTACTATTCATTTGAATTGAAAAATAGCTTAACCTGACATCCAATTTAGTGGGATAGAACCTTATGTCTCTTTTAGCAACTTCATAACATTAAAAATAGAGATTCTTTAATTTGTTAATAAAATCTGGATGTGTATAAATGTCACCTGCATCATGATCAACACCATGGATTTCAAGCCAAGTATGTCTGAAGTTGGTGTCATTGTCCATAAATGCTTTTAAGTGGTGCCTGTAAAGCAATCCACGTTCATACCTGTTGTTTCCCTGAGCGTCCCCTTCACAGGATTTGTTTAGGCCAAAATCGCGGTCCGTGTCTGCCGTGCCAAGGACAAATAGAATGGGTCTGGAAAGGAGTCTATTCCGAATCACCTGTGGGGTCAAATGTTCAGAGTAGCCATAAAGATTATCCAAGCCATACTTGTAGTCATTGAAACAAGGGCAATCCTGATATATTTCATCAGAGGTTTTTACGATCTTTTCTGCTTCACGGAATTGATACCGGGTCTTGTCAAGGTAAAGATAGCTGGAAGGATTTGCTACGACATATCGAATAGAAA
>JAAEKY010000753.1 GCA_024227235.1 Desulfobacteraceae bacterium
CTGTTCATAGTTGCCGGCTGTGTCCAGATTGACTTCATCAAGAACATCTTCGATGGTTTCAAGAATATCTGTTTCATCATCAACTGCAAGAATATATTTTCCCTTCAGAACAGCGTCGGATGCGGCCATATTATTTCCTCCTGGTTGATAATTGATTTTGTTTATACAACATTAAGGCTTATTAAGCCATAACGGTAGATTTAATTCAAAATTTGCACCTTCGCTTTGACCTTTCAAAAAATTTATGTCGCCCCCCAATTGTCGTGCCATGATTCTCGCTGCGGCCAAACCGAGCCCGTGTTTGCTTCGTTTCATTTCGCAACCATCGGAGTTGATTTGTGCGTACCTTTCAAAAATGAGATCACAATGCTCAGGATTAATCCCGGGGCCATCATCAATAACGTTGACAATCAGATGGTTGTCTAAAACTTTAGCATCCACTTCCGACTGGCGGCATTGATAATGAAAGGCATTTTTTAACAAATTGGCTAAAATTTGCCTGATTTTTATATTGTCCTGATACATCTCCGCCTGTTTGACCTCATCTGTATAATTGTAAACAATACCATGATTTTTGAAATGGGCCTTTATTTCTGTTTCTGTTTTATCTGTTATATCGATGTAATCATAGCCAGCTTTCAGTTCAAGGGTCTCATGGATAATATAGGTAATGAATTTTTCAGGTTTGATTTTGGACATTGAAAATTGGCCTTTTTGAGACCTTCCCACTTCAAGTAAACCGTAAATCATGTCCCTGGCTTTTTTTGAACACCTCAAAGATCTTTTTAATACTTTTTCCAATTGCTTCGAATAAGGCCCATATTTATTTTCCTTTTTTAGCAGCATCTTCATGTTCGATTCAATGATGGCAAGCGGATCTTTTAATTCATGGACAAGAAACTCAACATCTACTTCCCTGAAAAATGAATCGGATGAGTCAGGCATGGTTTTACCCTCTTTATTCAATTCCTTTTGAGCCTTTGTTGTAATTTTCTCCATTACGCTGTCTGTCATTTGATGAACCGTCAACGATGATGATTACCCCTGCATAATTGGAAAAATGAGACGAATCGTTGTACCACCGGATTTGTGGCAATTGGATAGGTCCAGGCAATGGGAGCATTGGTCAATGTTTCCAGGGCAGATGTCTTCATCAGCTGGAATGAAATGGCAACGCTTGGACTTAATTTCAATTTTAAAGAGATACCGTTCGGAAAATATCTTAAACCTCAGCAAATCAAAACCTTTGCCGCCGGCATTAAAATCATATGGTTTTTTGGTGGAATAGAGCAACGTATCCGGAGCATTAAAGTAATTCTCGAAAAGCAGAC
>JAAEKY010000754.1 GCA_024227235.1 Desulfobacteraceae bacterium
GGGCCATAGACTATAATTATTTGGCTGATGAACTGATAGGCAGGTGCTGACAGTCATTTAAAGGCCAGGTTTCTGATTTTCATTTTACTCGCTACCCTTGCGGCTTAAAACTAGTTCGTACCCTCTCAGCCACCTCTTCCGATGTACTCCTTTAGATTGGTATTCTTAAAATCTCGGCCCCTTTGCTCTGAAGTCCTCCGACTTTTGCAACACTGGGGTTAACTATCGTAAGCGGTGATATAATGAAAATAACCTATCATTTCAATGTTTTGACGGTTGCAATGCTTGTCTTCATCCTTGTGGGTTGTGAGAATGCTGAGCTGCAGAAATTAGCAACAGAACTGCAGGCATCCAGATTAGAACTGGAAAAAACAAAAAATGGAAACAAAAGGTTAAAAAAACTGAACCATGAGGTTAAAAAAAATCTGCAAAAAATAAAATTTGAATATGAAAATTTAAAAATATTAAATACTGAACTGGAGAAATGGTCTGGCCAACTTGTGAAAAGCTACGGTCCATGCGTGTGGTATTTTAGCGAATACGATAGACCTCTTCCCCACGAATCCATGATAAAGCCTACTGCGCAGCAATTGGTTCAAAAGTTAAATATGCTTTTTAAAGAATCAAAGTCACCTGAAGTAATTTTGATTGAGATTAAAGAGACCACAGCATATATCAAGGTCAGCGATGAGGAGCACTTGACTCAAAGAATGGGTACATCCGGGGCTGCGAGCTATA
>JAAEKY010000755.1 GCA_024227235.1 Desulfobacteraceae bacterium
CCAGGGCTTAGACTGGATCTAAATAAAAGAACCCGATATCAGAGAGAAACCACAGCTACTGTTTTATTAACCGGTAAATTTATTAATACTCTAAATGGTGACGACGGTCATTTGAATTTAGATCCGCATAATGCATATTTAAACCATAAATTTTTACAAGCAAAAGACCCCGTTAATCCATTAATATTACAAGATGAAGGTGCCACTTTTTTTACAGAACCAACCTTAAATTTTACTTTCTTAACAAAATTCCAAAACACCATCCTTCAATTATTTCACTTTGAAGGTAAATCTTACAAGCAGATCGCCAAGATTGTCAGTGGTAATAAATTTAAAGGGTTACGATGTAAAACAAATACACAAGCCATTAAAAATCAGTTAAAGACAGCCAGAATAAAAATCAGAGAAAATATAAAATTTCACCGAAAGTCTTAAAAAGCTTTGTTATCAAGCATTTCAATAGATACTTAATCTATTTTTACCATTTATATAGGGCAGGTGTTTTTTTTAAGGATTTTGGAGGGTTTATGAATGAAGTTAAATTTAAGATGAGAACAAAGGATTATGAGATATTAAATCATATTGGATATCTTAATGATCTTGAAGTAGGAGAGGTGATCCAGGGCTTAAACAATTTTGCCTTGTCTTCAGGTAAAATTAAAAATCAAAAATTAAAACAGAGTTTTAACAACTTATTGTACAAATCATTTCAAGGGCTAAAGAGTCAAGAAAGAATCAAAAGGAGAATTAGCAAATAATGGGATCATTAGGTGATGTTTCAAGATATTTACGGCAGAGAAGGGCAATTGGGAAACCAGTTACTCAAAAAGACAAAGAAGCAGCATGGAACGCTTATTGGGATACAGAAGCAAGTAAAACCCTTGATAAAAGCCGTTTAGCGATTCAACGGGATCAGCTTGCGTTAAACACAAGGACTGCAAATAGTAATCTTGCTATCCAACGAGAGCAAATGGAGAATGCCAATAGTGCTGCGACTATAAAAGGCATAACTGATTTATCTACAACAGGTGTGAAACTTTATGGGTCTAAGTTAGGGAAAAAAGCCATATCTAATATCAAAGGTTTTTTCAAAGGTCCATCTACGACACCAAGTGTAACTATGGGTACTCAATCTTCAATTCCTGCCTCTAATGCGACTCCATTATCTTCTGTGTCATCTACAGGTACAGGTGCACAATCAGTAGCAACAAAAGCAGTGGGTGGTTTAGGATACACAGCACCAGGGGCGCAGAATGCGGTTACAATGGGTGTATCAGGTGCATCAGTACCAGCAGCAGACGCAGCAGCTATGTCAAGCGTAGGAGGAAGTGCGACAGCCCCCACAGCATTAAGTACAGTCGGTTCAGTTGTAGCACCAGCAGCAGCAGGGGCAGCAGTAGGTGGGTTTGTCGCAGATAAGACTATGGGTTCTAAAACCATGCAGGATGTTATGGAGAAAGGCTCATTCGGGTTACTTCATGCAAAAAAAGACGCAGCAAGGGTAACAGGGTTCGCAGCAGGAGCAGCAGCAGGGGCAACAGTAGGAAGTGGTATTTTCCCTGGCCCTGGCACAGCAGTAGGAGCAGTCATAGGCGGTA
>JAAEKY010000756.1 GCA_024227235.1 Desulfobacteraceae bacterium
AAAATAGGACTGTTCTGAGAAAAGGAGAGATGCTTCGGCGGGCAAAAATTCGCTTGTCTGGGCATTTAAACTATTATGCCATTTCAGATAATTCACAAATGTGCACCACATACCGTCACCATGTGACAAGAACCCTGCTCAAATGGCTCAATCGTAAGAGCCAGCGGAGATCATACACGTGGGAAGGGTATATGCAGGTACTTAAATGGATTGGATGGCCAAAAGTGACTGTCCGTAAAAATCTGAATCCACATCGGAGATTGGGGGGGTGAAAAATTGACCGAAGAGCCGTATGTATGGGAAATCAGCTTGTACGGTTCTGCAGAGGGACTGGGGAACAACCGAGGGTAAAGCTGAGGAAGGCCCCAGTCTACTCGACCTATGGATAACTGCAATAAAGCACCCAAAGTGTCAAAGATCAATTCTTGATAAAATTCAAATGCGTTGACTACTGGCTATAATGCATTCAAAGCTCAAGGATTCCAATGCTAACTTTTGGGTAAAAGTTAGCATTTATGAAAACAGTCTAAACACGCCAATATCAATTCTTTCAATGATTTTTTTTAAAAAAATTGACAAGCTTGAAAAAATATTGCTAAGTATGATTTAATGATTGGATAAAGGTTAGCATTTGTAAAGCTTTGGTTTTAGCAATGTTAGCTTCGCGGTCCTTCCTATATCTCCTGTGCATTTGCGCTCTATGTTGTTATGGTAATACTTGCGTTTCTTTTCAGCCTTTTTTCCCCTCGGTTACTCTTCCATATTTTTATGTTAGGTGAAACAAATTGAATTTAATGCTTTATTTTTATGTTAGGTGAAACAAATTGAATTTAATGCTTTATTTTTCAAGGATAAGGTTGCCCTCTAAATATTTTTCTGATACCTGTTGTGCGATATTCAGTTATTTGTTTTTCGTAGTATAAAGCTGTACCATAATTTTTTATTTTATTGGAAGGTTTTTAAAAATATTAATAATAAAAGGAGACTTAAGATGAAATTAAAAGCGTTTTTTTGTTTCTTATTGGCAGTATTTCTATTCACCCTGCCAGTGAGCGGCTGGTCAACAACCCGCAATGTCCCAAGTCCTTACACTACAATCCAGTCAGCTATCAATGCTGCTGTGGCTGGTGATACAGTCATTGTTGGGCCTGGCACATATCATGAAGATATTGTATTAAAATCCGGAGTTGATGTCCTGGGTGGGGGATTTGAAACCACAGAAATTAAAGGTAGCGGCCCCAATGATGCTGTCTATGCTTCCAATGTAGATAATGCCCGTTTAGATGGGTTTACTGTTTATGGCAGTATTAATAGTAGCCGTGCCGGTATTAGAATAAATGGCGGCAGCTTGACCATCAGCAATAATCGTATCACCAATAATTGGCGTGGCCTCATGGTATACGGCAACTCTTCTGCGATTATTAAAAATAATATTTTTGCAATTAATGGTAATTCAAGCGATGCCATACATGATTACGGAATCCTTTGTCTTCATGCCACACCTCTTATTACCAATAATGTCATCTCAACCACCCGGGGATCAGGAATTTATATTGGCTGGACTGATTCTTCCGGTGCGCAGGTCATCAACAATACAATTATTAATAATTCATCTGATGGCATCTGGTGCTACCGGTCCTCTCCAATTATTAAAAATAACATTATCACTGGAAATGTCTATGGAATTGCTGCCTCCCATGGGTCAGCCGCACCTGTCATTTCCTATAATAATGTCTGGGGCAATGTAGACGACTATAATTCTCAATCCACAGGCACAGCAGCTCCCGGTCCTGGAGATATTTCTGAAGACCCTCAATTGGTTCTGCCTTCAGGCAATTTTGACCGGGGATACTTTTTAGGAGAGAACTCTCCATGTATTGATGCTGGAGATCCAAATGCTATCTATAATGATGTAGATGGAACCCGGAACGACATGGGTGCTTATGGTGGTATGGACGGCAGCTTTAATTACGGATACCCACCCATAGCCAATGGGTTTGTTTTTACAACGGTCGGGAATGTACCGATTTCAGAAATCACCCAAACAGGATATGACCAAATTGGGCTGGCAAATGTCTCCGATGGAGCAGCCTCAGATCTTCACATCCCAAAATATGTTGACGCCCCCTTTGGCAGCAGCCTTTGGATTTCCGGGCTTTTTGGATCTAACGACACGAACATACAATATTACCAGATACTTGCAGGTAAATGGGACACAGGCAATCCACCTGATCCTGGAGATTATGCCCCCTTAGAAGATCTGCTTACAAAAGTTCTTTACACGATTAATCCGGATGGAACTGTTTCTTCCCAAAGAATTTCAATTGGACCTTTGCCAAATCCTGCTAATTTAAAAGGTCTTTATATGCGAACTGAAACCGGTTACTGGGCCCACCGCGACCTGAAAGTCGTCTGGAACACATCAGGAATACCAAACGGCCGGTATAACCTGAAGGTGAAAGCATATACAAGCAGTTATGAAGATGCCACTCCAAAATTTGTACAGACCATTACCCTGCATGTTAACAATTCTCCAGTGGAAGCAAATATACATGAGGTTCGATACGATAATGGTACTCCCATTACAGAGTGCAGCATCATAGAATTGATGGACCCATTAGAAAATCTGCAATTTGAAATTACGGCCAAACATCCTGAAGGCTTTTTAAGAAGATATGAATTGTCAGCCTTATACGGCACTAACCAGGATGGCGGAGATGTTGTCAAAGATCAATATGTTAACTACAATGACGGTTCCCCTCCAATCTGGACCGGTGTAGATCATGTTTCTTTTAATTCAGAAGATGCACCCTCAGGTCAACTCGATCCCTGGAATGCATGCGCCTATCAGTTTCATTTACAGGTCTGGGGCAGAACAACCAATGGTTTCAATTATATCCGATATGACCACTTTAATGATCATTATTATCTACTGCTCAACCCAGCCGGGATGTGTAAGGGTGATATCAATAAAGATGGAAATGTTGATGGATCTGATTTAATCATCATGGTTGATGAGTTCGGCCGAACTGATTGTCCATAATTTTTATATCCCCTGGAAAGCGGATACTGCTTTCCAGGGGACCTGACGTATTGTCCAGATTCCTACATATAATTAGTGTTTTGGATGTAATTGCACATTTAGGGTGAATTATCCAAAATCCCATACTTTTCAGATATTTTAAAAGTCAATACTGCCGGGTGTTCTTGGAAACGGGATCACATCTCTGATATTGCTGATACCGGTAATGAGCATTAAGAATCTTTCAAAGCCTAAGCCAAATCCTGAATGAGGAACAGATCCAAATTTTCTGGAGTCCAGGTACCACCAATAGTCTTTTTTGGGCAGATTCATTTCATCCATTCTTTTGTCCAAAACAGACAGTCTTTCTTCTCTTTGACTTCCGCCAATGAGTTCTCCAATTCCAGGGACAAGAAGGTCTACAGCTGCCACTGTTTTATCATCATCATTCATCCGCATATAAAAAGGTTTAATCGTTTTAGGATAATTGGTGAGGAAGACTGGTTTTTTAAAATAATCTTCTGCCAGATATCGTTCATGTTCTGATTGAAGGTCAGTTCCAAAATCTACTTTAAATTCAAACTTTTTCTTGGATTTTTGTAAGATGTCTATGGCTTCGGTGTATGAGATTCTCTCAAACTCAGAGTTTAAAATGGTATCAATTCGCTTTTTCAAGGATTTATCTACAAAATTACTGAAAAGTGCCATATCATCACTGCATTCGTCCATGGCATGCTGGGTCAGGTATTTTACCAGTTCTTCACCATGATCCATATTTCCATTTAAATCGCAAAAGGCCATTTCCGGTTCCAGCATCCAGAATTCAGCCGCATGCCTGCTGGTATTGGAATTTTCTGCCCTGAAGGTTGGACCAAAAGTATAAACATCACCCAATGCCAGGGCAAACATTTCAGCGGATAATTGTCCTGAAACCGTTAAATTGGATTCCTGGCCAAAAAAATCCTGATCAAAATTCATTTCTCCTTGTTTTTTAACTCTTTTGGGATCAAGGTTGGTTACCCTGAACATTTCACCGGCGCCTTCAGCATCAGATCCTGTGATTAACGGGGCTGTCAGGTATCGAAACCCTTTTTCCTTATAAAATTTATGAATGGCAAAAGCCATTTCAGATCTGATCCGAAAGGCGGCACCATATTTGTTTGTCCGGGGCCGAAGATGGGCAATCGTTCTCAAAAATTCATCTGAGTGCCTTTTCTTTTGTAAGGGATAGGATTCGGGCGCAATGTTAATAATATCAATATTTTTAGCCTGGAGTTCCCATTTTTGACCTTTGCCTGGTGATTCAACTAGTTTTCCCATAATAGAAACAGAAGTGCCTGTGGTAATTTTTTCAATATCTGAATAATTATCAAGGTTGCTGTTAGCAATGACCTGAATGTTTTTCAACGCTGACCCGTCATTAATTTCCATAAAGGAGAACTCTTTTGAATCTCTTTTGGTTCTGACCCACCCTTTGATAAGGACATCTCCCGGGGTGTTTTCAAGCTTGAGCAGATTATTGATTTTTGTTCTTTTCATTGCTTTATCCCGTAAAAAGTTATGTATTAAAAAAATTAAATGTACCCAATTTAAATAAAGGCGATGTTTTTGAAAATTGAGTATCATGCATACGTAAAAGTATCAAGACATCCTTGCCGGTGAATCGATACACACACTTATAGCAATTGCCAGAAAGATTTTCTAATTCAACCATCTGTATCGCAGCCTTATCAAAAAGAAATATTTAATGGCAACGGCTATATTTCGAAAATTATTTTTAGAATCACTATGCTGTTTTATTAGAACAGTCCTGGATTCTGTTTTTATAGTTATCCAGGCCTTTTACAGAATAGGCGTCTGTGAATCTAATCCGCCCTCTGTCATCTGGCAGAAACTGGTAAAAATGATCAGATGTAAACTCCTGGTATGCATCTTGTGATCCCCTTTTAGATGTCTGAGGATCATCTGGATAGTTTTTAAACCGCTTGAGTTTTCCTGAAGTAGAGACTTCCGGCATGAGGAAGGGTGAATAATCAAGTCTTCGGTGGGCGCCCTCCATTTCTTTAAAATCGTCCGGGTTGAGCGTGAATTCTCCTTCCCACAAGGCGGCATCCGTCCAATGAGGTTCTATTTTAACCCGTGTCTGTTCATAAGGTTTATCCGGTCCAAATTTAAGGGCTACTTTTTCCATAGGTTCGGTAAAAAGCACCATGAATCGGTATGTATCTGATTTTCCTTCACGATAGATCTGTTCAAGACTGTCATAAATTAATTTCCCGTCATTTGAGATCACAACGCTTTCCACCTCTGGAGAACGCCATCTAAAGCTGTGTCGGTTTTCCGGCTGGATCCCTTTTTGGATAGGATCAATATCAAGATCGTTTCCAGTCTTGTCTTTTTTTCCGTAAATTGAAATAGCTGGATCATTTTCCCTTCCATCTATTTCATGGATCTGCATGGGGTCTTCAAACACCACTTTGATGGTTATTTTTGATTTGCCGGTAACCGGGATAGCAGCAGGGTTCCTGATCTTTTTTTGAGTATCAAGGACCACCACATTTTTCCCTTTTTGTTCCTGGGTAAGAATAATGGTTTTTACTTCGGCAGATTTGTTGTCAATGGAGACCGTGAAGGTCTCATCTTTTTCCATGTCCTTAGTATCATCCATTTGGCAAAGACAGTTTTTTTTCATCACCGGGCGCAAGCGTAAATATCTGGGTGTTGTATTCAATTTTAACACTGCCTTTTAGATCAACCTCAAGTATCTTTAAAGGGGTCTGCCAGAATCTGAGTGAAAATGTTTTTATCATGGTATAGGTGGGACCTAAGGCAAATATTTTTTCGGGGCCTTGATCAAGCAGGGATATAATTTTAGGTGGGTCAGGTGGGTAGGATTTATCTGGGTTGTCATTATCTTGTTCAATACTGTCAGGCTGGATTCTGGACTGCGGGTCTTCATATCCAAACACAGGATTTGAAATCTCAAAGGAGAAAAGACCTATTGATAAATCCGTCTATGTATGCTTTTTTTAATTGTTTAGCCAGGTTGTGCTTTGAAAAATAATCTTTTTTTACGGATAGTATTCCCCTGTAAAAATGAAAGGGTGCATGTTGGGGATAGTTTTTGGGGTGCACCATCAGACCCGGAAATGTATCTGTATTATTCTCATAAAAGGCCAGATAAACAATGACAGGCTTGGGGGGCGGTGCTTTCTTTGCGATTTCTGCGGTTTTTTGGGATGGTTCAGTTGATTTTACGGGACTTTTTTGGGGTGTAAACAAAGAAAGGCCAGCAATAATAATTAAAGCCAGAGCAGTAAGAGATACAATAAGAGATGTTTTATTCATGACTTTTTATATCCAAATATTACTAAGGTTTTTTTACGTGTTGAACGGTCTGATATAAACTTTGATCGGTTCTGTTTGCAAGGAATATAAAAATTTTAGAATATGAAGGTTTGTGTTGATTCGAAGTCTCAGATTTCACCCTTTAATGATGATGTCTCCAGGGGTGTTTTCACGCGTGAGCAGGCCATTGACTTTTGTTCTTTTCATTGCTTTATCCTGCAAAAAATTGTATATTAAAAATTTTGATTATCCCTAATTTAATTAAAGGTTTTTTTAAAATATTGAGTGTCATGCATAAGCAAAATTATCAAGATACCCTTGCATTAGTCCAGACCCCGACACGATACGTGGGAAATGAAATCAATACCGTAAAAAAAGATTTGGAAAAAGTGGATTTAACATTTGCCCTTGTGTTTCCAGATTTATATGAAATCGGGACGTCTCATTTTGGACTTCAAATTCTGTATTCCATTTTAAATGAGCAAAAAAATATCGCTGCTGAACGATTTTTTACACCTGCGCCTGATATGGAAGCCTATCTTAAAGAAAAAAAGATTCCTTGCCTTTCAATGGAATCCCAATTGGAACTTAAACGCTTTGATATTATCGGTGTCAGTCTTTTATATGAGCTTAATTTCACCAATATTTTAACACTTTTGAGTCTGTCTAATATCCCATTTTATGCAGATGAAAGAGATGATGTATTCCCGCTTATTATCGGTGGCGGTCCCTGTGCATTTAATCCGGAACCTTTGGCTGATTTTTTTGATGCCTTTGTTATTGGGGATGGCGAAGACGTCGTCGTCCAGATGTCTAAAAAGGTGATTGCGTTTAAAAAACAAGGGGATGGCAAAAAACAAACTCTTCTCAAACTTTTATCAAAGATAGACGGTGTGTATGTCCCTTCCTTTTTCAATGTGGCATATGATGAAAATAATATACAGACCCTTACACCGATATATGAAGATTATAAAAAGGTTAAGCGGGCATTTTTACCCCAATTAACAATACAAAATTTTCCAAAATCTCCGATCGTTCCCTTTGCGAAACCTGTCCATGACAGATTGAGACTTGAAATTGCCAGAGGCTGTTCAAGAGGGTGCCGTTTTTGTCAGGCAGGCATGATATACCGGCCGGTTCGAGAGCGATCTTTGGAGGATTTGATTCAGATTACTCGCGCATCCTTAAAAACAACCGGGTATTCTGATATTTCGCTGTTGTCTTTAAGCACAGGAGATTATTCAAACCTGTCCCAATTGATGGCAAAGCTTCTGGAACTTGGCCAGGGGAATTGCAATGCCATATCTCTTCCATCGATAAGAGCGGAAAAACTCACTCCGGAATTGATGGAAATTATTAAAAAAGTAAGAAAAACAGGGTTTACCATTGCGCCGGAAGCAGGATCTCAACGGTTGAGAGATATTATTAATAAAAATTTGACTGAAGACAGCATTGCATCAACAGTTGAAAATGCGCTTAATCTAGGTTGGAAAAATATTAAACTTTATTTCATGATGGGACTTCCATTTGAAACATTAGATGATATCGATGGTATTTGCCGCCTGTCAACGCGCTTGGCTTCTTCCTATGCAAAAGGAAAAAAGAAGATAAATGTGAGTACAACCAGTTTTATTCCCAAGGCGCATACACCCTTTCAACGATGTGCACAAATGTCTTTGGAAGAGACAAAAGAAAAGTTGCAATATTTAAAAGATAATTTAAGACATCGCAAGGTGAATCTTAAATGGCAAGACCCTGAAATGAGTTTGGTTGAGGGTGTTTGGGCAAGAGGGGATAGAAAACTGTCAAAACTTCTTGTGTCTGCTTTTGAAAAAGGGTGCCGGTTGGATGGCTGGACAGATAAATTTGATTTTTCTTTATGGCAGGACGCTTTTGAAGAAACAGGAATTGATCCCCTGTTTTATACGGTGCGCGAACGTCATGAAGAAGAAGCTCTTCCCTGGGATGTAATCGATTCAGGTGTTTTGCCCCAATTTTTAAAGAAAGAATTTCAAAAAGCAAAAGAAAAAAGCCTCACCTTTGATTGCAGGGAAAATGATTGTGCCGGATGTGGTGTCTGTGATTTTGAAACAATACAACCCATTCTTAATGATATAGCAATAGATCCCCAACAAGTAGATTCGGCAAAAGAAGGCATGGTTAAAAAATTGCCGGATGATGCCTTTAAAAAGTTTGAAATGTCATTTTCAAAACTGGGGCTGGCAAAGTTTTTCGGCCATCTTGAGCTGGCAACTATCGTTCAAAGAGCGGTGAAAAGAGCTGGCTTAAATGTTAAATATTCCCAAGGATTTAATCCTTCTATGCGGCTTTCTTTTGATAATGCCTTACCTGTTGGAATGGAAAGCGAAGAAGAAAGGCTGTTTATTTATCTTGAAAAGGATCTGGCTCCAAAATTTATAGTTAATTCATTGAACAGCACGCTTCCTGAGGGCATTGTTATCCAAGGGTGTAAACCGTTTAATAAACATATAAAAAAAATTGCGACCCCCTCCCATTATACGATAAAGTTGACACAAGATTGTTTTGAAAAAGAGAAAATTGATGCGTTTTTAGATTTACCCGAGTTTATTGTTGAAGATCTGAGTAAAAAAGGCAAAATCAGGAAAACAGACTTACGAAAATGCGTTGAGAAAATAACCATTATTGATTTACAAACGATTGAGATGGTTCTAAAAAAATATAATGAAAGAACCATACGCCCTACTGAAATATTGAAACAATATTTTAAACTGGATGAAGATTGTATTAAAAAAGTGCAAATCAGGAAGACAAAACAAGGATAGAGCCATGTTAAAAGAGCTTGTTGTAAATGCTGCCCCCCACGAAACACGGGTGGCCCTGCTTGAAAATGGAACGATTGTAGAAGTGTTCATCGAAAGAGAAGATGAAACATCCATTGCTGGAAATATTTATAGAGGACGAGTACAACGGGTTCTTCCGGGGATGCAGGCGGCATTTGTTGATATTGGATTTGATCAGGCAGCATTCATTTATGTGGATGATGTTTTAGATACTGCCAGTCATAAAATGTATAAAAAGTTTGAGCAGGATAATGATTCGGAAGTAGATACGGATTCTAATAATACGATTGAAACAACCACTTTGACAGAAAATGATCGATCCTGGAAAGCGTCTTTAAATCACGAATGCAATATCGAAGAGCTGCTGACAGAGGGTCAGGAAATTTTGGTACAGGTTGCCAAATCATCCATCGGCACCAAAGGCCCGAGAGTGACCACTCATATTTCTCTTGCTGGCCGGTACATGGTATTAATGCCAACGGTTGATCATATCGGTATTTCAAAACGAATTGAAAATGATACAGAAAGAGTTCGATTAAAAGATCTATTGTTGTCTATCCGAAAAAATAAATTTGGATATATTCTCAGAACACAGGCTGAAGGGATAGATGAAGACACGATTAAAAAAGAGATCGATTTTTTAACCAACACCTGGGAGGATATTATTTCCAGAAATAAGACAGCCCCAGCCCCATCGCTTGTGTATAAAGATCTTACCGTAACATTTAGAGCGATCAGAGATCTTTTGGCAGATGAAGCAGACAAGCTTATTATCGATTCAAAAGAAGAATATGATAATGTCCAAAATTTTATAAATAAGCTGATGCCGGATGTCAAATTATCTGTAGAGTTATATGAAGGAAGAGAATCTCTTTTTGATGCCTTAAACATTGAGGGGGATATCGCTAGAGCTTTAAAGAAAAAAGTATGGCTCAAATCTGGTGGATATATCGTGATTGAACAGACCGAGGCCCTGATAGCTGTGGACGTAAACACGGGTCGATATGTGGGAAAACATAATTTTGATGAAACCATACTTAAAACAAACCTTGAAGCAGTAAAAGAGATTGCCTATCAGGTGCGCCTTCGGAATATAGGGGGTATTATTATCATTGATTTTATTGATATGAAAAAAGAACAGCACAAAGAAAAGGTAATGGCCCAGATGAATGAGGCCATGAAAAAGGACAAAAGCCAGACAAATGTGCTGCCATTAACTGAGTTAGGTCTTGTGCAGATGACGCGTAAAAGAATCAGGAGAAATCTGACAAGGACCCTTTGTGAACCTTGCTTTTATTGCAATGGCGATGGAAATTTATTATCAGGAAAATCTATCTGCCACAAAATTTACAGAGACCTTGTTAGCGAAGCCGGTGATATCATGGGAAACCGATTCACAGTTAAGGTGCATCCAGAAGTTGCTCAATTGCTTCATGGAAGAGAAAAGCATCTGATTTCATCACTTGAAAAGCAGTTTTCAAAACCCATTGCGATTTATCCTGAGCCCCATTACCATATTGAGGAGTATCATATATTTGAATCACTCATTAAATAGTGTTTGAACAAAAACTCACCCATCTGCGGTGTTGCTGCAAAATCTTGAAATCCTCATGTACAGTAGTACACTCCGGTTTCAGGATTCCCTGCGCCTTGCATATGGGCAACTTTTTACCCAAACACAGGG
>JAAEKY010000757.1 GCA_024227235.1 Desulfobacteraceae bacterium
GCAGCATGTCATTTAGCATATCATTTCCCAAATAGAGGGTGTTTTTCGGCAAGATAGCCTTTTGGGCCAGTTGTTGTTTTGCAAGATCAAACATGTGCAAAGAGGGTTTGGCGTGAAGGATTTTGTAGGAAAAAAACAACAGATCCGCATCAAATCCAAGGTCTTCCAGGTTCTTTTTTAAAAACCACTGAAACATAAAGGGAGTGTAGAACTGGGCGTTTGATATGATGCCCATGGCAATGCCCTGTTTTTTACAATCCGCAATAAGGGCGGACAGACCCGGCATGGGCCATACTGGATTTGATATCAGTTCATATTCCAATGCAAAGCTTTTTGCTTTTTCCATATCCGATGTGCACAGTACCTTCATCCAGATTTTTTCAATGACAACTTCCGGATGTTCAATCCCTTTTTTTATCAGTTCCAAATGCTTTGCTTCAATGGCATTGAAAAACGTCTTTAAGATGGTTTCAGCCGGCTTGTTGATGGCGTAAGATTGCAAAAGGTTTGAAAGCTTATCTTCAGTATTCCCGCTTTTTTTTGAAATTCCAATGTCGCCGGAACCACTGATGAAAAGGGTGCCGTAAATATCAAACAAAATACATTGAATATCCAAAGTAGGGCGCCCCAAAGCTTTTGTGTCCGTTGAAATGGGCAAAAGCGGGGATAAATAAAATTCAATCGGTCTTTTAAGATTCATAATCGCTGAACTTTAACAGGCAAAAATGCAAAGGGTTTAAAAATGACTGAAGTAATTTTCCCTTGTCAATTTTATGGTTTACAGGTTTTTTAACTACTTTTTTGTACAGGCTTAAAAGCCTGTTTTCATAGACGGCTTTGTTATAACCGGACAGTATCGCTTTTTGATTTCGCCCAATGAAATCATGGTTGTCTTTTAGCTGACCCGGTCCATTGAGAAACGGATTTATATCCAAAAGGAGCTGTTTTGCCCTGTCTTCGCTAAACAGTTTCAAAAGAACCTGTTTCTGGAAGGTTTCATCCAGCATGCCAAAGTCAATACGATTGTTGTGTGTCAGGGTGTCAAAAGCCTGGTCAACACGATCGCTGTCCGGTGTGAGGTTAAAGTCATGACAGGTTTTGAATAAACATCGGCGCCATTTATGATAAAAGCGATCTTTGCCGATCCAATCCAGTGGAACGGACAGGGATTCGTAAAGGTGGTTTAATTGAATTCCCTTATCTATAAAATCAGTGCAGATGTCCGGTAAAATTCTGCCCCATAAGCATTTTCCGGCGGTCCAGGCTTCTAAAAATGAGAATCCGAATCC
>JAAEKY010000758.1 GCA_024227235.1 Desulfobacteraceae bacterium
GGAAAATTTCAATTTGGAAAATAAAAAAGCTCCCAACAAAATGCTGAAAGCCTTGGTATTATTAGTGGTGATCCCACGGGGAATCGAACCCCGGTTTCCGGCGTGAGAGGCCGGCGTCCTAACCGCTAGACGATGGGACCTTGAAAAAGTATCTATATTTATATTAAAGCTGTTGTATTGTCAAATAAAATTACAAGCTTATGTAAGCTTCTTTTTTTTGCCTTTTTTAAATCCAAAGATCAGATAGATCAGCCAACCGATAATGGGAATAATGGCAACAAAGTGCCAGAGCAACTTTGCTTTTGATGAGCCGAAATCTTTTAAAATAATATCGATTAAGGCCAGCATAGTCAGGCCAAAAGATATGGAAAAAACAATGAGAATATATAAAATAGTTTGATCCATAAAAAACGATTATCCTTTTAATTTATCTGAGATTTTTAAAAGGATGTCTACATAATAATTGCTGTGGTTGTATCTGAAGAGAACCGCATGTTGTTTTTGCCTTGCAATTCCCGATTTCCATCCGTGATGTTTCAGGTAGTTGGCCACACTGAAAATGGCGTCAGCGTGGGTGAACAGGTCGACCTTGCCATCATTGTTCCCATCTTTGGCAAGGTTAAGCGCATTGGAAGGCATAAATTGGGATATCCCCATTGCACCGGCGTATGAGCCTTTAATACTTTCAGGGGCAAGTCGTTCTTTCCCTGTATACTTGATAAATGCTTTGAGTTCCTCATAGCCCCATTTTGATCTCTTTTTAACTTTTTTTAAAAAGACTTCTTTTTTGGGTTTTTTCTTATCAGGAATGGAGTTCCAAATCCTGTCTCTTAATGCTGTGTCTGTTAAAGATGCCATTGTGGAAAGTGTGTTAATAACCGTTCGCGTACCAAGATATGTTCCCAGGCGCGTTTCAACAAGTAAAATTGCTGTGATGATTGTTTTATCAACACCATATATTTTTTGAGCCTGCTCAAGTGCATTTTTATGTTCTGCTAAGTAATTCGTTGCATTTTTAATTGATTTTTTTGATGTAAATTGATCGTAATTAAGACTTGACTCGGAATGAATAAAAAATCGGGAAACACCTTCAGGATTAAAAAAAATACTTTCATTGGAAAATATATTCTCAATGATATCTTTTTTAAATCCATCCTTAATCAGCTCCTGGATTAATTTGTCAAATTCATTGCCTTTCTTTATTTCCTGCCCTGACAAAGGGGAGGATAAAGCAAAAAAGAGGATGAAAATAAAAAAAATGGTAAGATTTATGTAATATTTATTGTATAACGACATCTTCATTGCCATGGGTTTTTTATCTTCTCCCTTTTATTCATCGTAAGTTGGATATCAAAGCTGTATAGATAATCCTATGATTATAATTTTTTTTACTTCTTATATCCTATTTTTTTTTAGATTGCATTAAAAAAAATATGGCAGGGAAAATCAAAGGGGTTTTTGAATAAAAAAACACCCGGTCTTTTAATCTTTTAAAGGCCGGGTGCTTTGCTTTGTTTTATCTTCTAAAAAGATTTATATGTCATAATACAGATAGAACTCGTGCGGATGCGGACGACTAATAACGGGTTTAACTTCATTTTCCATCTTATAGTCAATCCAGTAATCGATAACATCTTTGGTAAATACATCCCCTTTCAATAGAAAAGCATGATCGTCTTTTAAGGCCATCAATGCTTCTTCCAGGGAACCCGGAGCAGATTCCATCTCAGCAAGTTCTTCGGGTGGAAGATCATAAATGTTTTTATCCATAGGGTCGCCTGGATCCATTTTATTCTGAATACCGTCTATCATGGCCATTGCAATGGCTGAGAACGCCATGTATCCATTGCATGAGGGATCAGGCGTTCGAAATTCGATACGTTTGGCTTTAGGAGATCCTGAATACATGGGAAGTCTAATAGCCGCACTTCTGTTTCTGCTGGAATAAGCAAGGTTAATGGGCGCTTCAAAACCGGGAACCAATCTTTTGTAGGAGTTGGTTGTGGGGTTGGTAATAGCGCAAAGCGCCTTGCAGTGCTTCATGATACCACCGATGGCGTAAAGGGCATCTTGTGACAGGCCTGCATATTTATTGCCGGCAAATAATGGATTACCCTCTTTCCAAAAACTCATATGGGTGTGCATACCCGTACCATTATCACCGTAAAGTGGTTTAGGCATGAAAGTAACCGAGTGATTGTATTTGGCCGCAACATTTTTAAGAACGTATTTAAACCAGGCAAGGCTGTCTCCCATTTTGAGTAGAGAGTCAAATCTAAGATCGATTTCAGACTGTCCGGCAGAGGCCACTTCATGATGCTGGCATTCCATTGCAACGCCAAGGTCTTCTAAAGTCAGCATCATTTCTGTTCTCATGTCCTGGTACTGGTCAGCAGGCGGCAGTGGGAAATATCCTTGTTTAGGCCTGATTTTGTAACCAAGGTTGGGCATTTCATCTACACCGGTGTTCCAATGGGCCTCGGGAGAATCAATCTCAAAAAAGGATGCATTGGGCTCAGAAGCATACCGAATGTTGCTGAAGATAAAAAATTCAGGTTCAGGACCGACATAAATGGTATCACCTAGACCCGTGCTTTTAATGTATTGTTCCACTTTTTTAGCAATCCCTCGCGGGTCACGACTATAGGCTTCCCGGGTGATGGGATCGTGAATGTTTCCAATAATGGCAAGAGTCGGGACCTTGAAAAATGGATCTATTTTAGCTGTTTCTGGTTCCGGGATAACAATCATGTCTGAGTTATCAATTTTTTGCCATGCTCTCATACTTGAACCGTCAAATCCAAATCCGTCTTCAAATGCAGATTCGCCGAATTCTACAATGGGGACGCTGAAATGTTGCCAGGTGCCGATAAAGTCCATGTATCGTATATCAACAACTTTTACATTGTTTTCTTTTATCATTGCTAATACATCTTTTGGTTTCATTTCCCGATATCCTTTCAAAAATTTTAAAATAAATATTTAAAGTGCTTCTGTCCCTGTTTCGCCGGTTCTTACCCGTATGACTTGTTCAACAGGTAAAACAAATATTTTTCCATCGCCAATTTTTCCGCTGTTAGCTGCATTCCTCACAGTTTCAACGGTTTCATCCGCTCTTTCATCACTGACAACAATTTCTAGTTTTATTTTAGGGACAAAGTCGACAACATATTCAGCCCCTCTATATATTTCTTTATGGCCTTTTTGCCGACCATAGCCATTGACTTCTGTGACGGTCATTCCATAAATTCCGACTTCGCTTAAGGCCTCTTTTACGTCATCGAGCTTAAATGGCTTTATGATTGCCTCAATTTTTTTCATTGTTAACCTCCTTTGCAATTATTTGTGGAAGACTTTTTAAGATGGCATTTTTTATCTGTTCAAGTCCAATTTCTGTTTCTATTTTTGAGTCGTTTTCAAGACTCCTGATATAAAAAATATCAACAACCTGGTCTACCTTTGTTGCTGCCATAGCGACGTTGACATTGATCCCATTCCGGTACAAAGCATTTGTAATTGAAAATAGAAGCCCTGGAAAATCATAGGTAAATACTTCAACAATGGTAAAAAAACTGGATGTTTTATTGTCAATTTTAATTGTATTAGGCTTGGGGGTTCTTCCAGATGAAACCTGTAAAGTCTTTGGTATTTTATTCAAGGCATTATCCAAAAAATGATCATCGCTGATGGCATGGAATAAATCTTTTTCTATGGTTTCCCATTTTTCTTTTTCAAAAAGTCTATCTTTTGGCGGGGTGACTTTAAAAATATCCAAAATGTGCTCTTCACCTAATGAATAGGCTTGTGACGCAAAAATATCCAAACCATTTAAAAAGAAAACGCCTGCAATTTTTGAATAAAACCCAGGTTTGTCTATCCCGCATATGGAAACCGTTCTGATATCAGTATCCTCTTGAGATATTTTCCAGATAAAATCATTGTCTTTTAAGTTTCTAAAAAGATTGATATGGGCAACAATGCTTTGCGTAGGAACATAGACTAAATATCTTTGAGACATGGATTCAAGCTGCTTGTTTATCTCATCTTCCCGCCATTTTTCTTTTAACAATTTGACGACCTCAATTTTCTTTTTATCAATGAGTCGTTGGGTCTTTTTTGATGCAAGCTCGCCTGTTTTTAAAATCCCCATTGTTTTTAAAAACAGATCTTTTAACAGGTTTTCAGTCCATTCATTCCACGCCTTGGGGCCTGTCGCTTTCGAATCTGCAACCGTAAGAAGATACAGCATCCTGAGCAACCGTATTTTCCCCACTTTATTGGCCATATAAACCGCAGTCTCTTCATCAAAGATATCTCGTCTGGTGGCTGTTTTAACCAGCGCCAGATGGTTTCCAATTAAAAACACAATGTCTTCAATTTCTGCGGGCTTGAACCCAAATCGTTTCAGAATCGACTTGGCTATTTTTGCGCCGGTCTTTGAATGCTCTTTAGCCGGGTCTGATTTCCCAATGTCATGGAGAAGCGCTGCAAATAAAAGAACATTTTTATTTCTTACATCTTTGAACACAGTATAATAAAGGCATCCTGCTGTTGATTTGTCCGGCTCCTTAAAACTGTTAACAATCTGGACGCATCGAATAGAGTGTTTGTCCACAGGGAATAAATGATAATGGTTATATTGAATTTTGTTAACAACAGCTGAAAATTCAGGAATGAATTTTTCTAAAATTCCGGTTGTCAGCATGACATTTAACACATTGAATTCCCAATAGGATAAGGATACAATTTTTTTAAATATTTTAATGTTGGCAATATTTTTTGTAACACTCTTATCTACCAGGTGCAAAAATTCACTGACAACTCTTCTTGCTTCAACAGATAAGGGAGTTTTTCTCTGTCCACTTTCAAGGAAAATTTTTAACAGCAGCTCAGGTTTTTGCAAAATGACAACGGTATTGGCAAAATGAAGTCTTCTTTTATTGATAATGAGGCCATCGGTTTTAGTCGGTCGCGATGGTGAACTGCCTTTTTTAATGCGGATGTTAGAAAGGATGTCTTCAAAGGTAATCTGATTGATTTGTTTTAAAAAATCCATCCGGGTGTGGAGATGACCTAAGAAATGTTCAACATCTGGTTGATTTTTTTTAGATCGAAATCCTAAAAGGCCGGCAAGTTCTGTCTGATATTCAAAATGAAGTGCATCACATTTCCTTTTGGTGATGTGGTGAAGAAAATTTCTGATTTTCCAGATATCGCTTAAAGATTCTTCCAGGGTTAAATATTCAAAGTGGGATAGAAAACCATAGTATTCAAGGTCTCTTCTTGTTTTAATGTCAGATTTGATTTTTGCATACCATAAAAGGGTGTGGTAGTCTCTTAATCCTCCAAATCCGGACTTTAGATCCGGCGCAATAAGATAGGTTGAATCACCAAAGTCAAAATGTCTCTTTTCTCCATGCTCAAATAAATAATTAAAGGTGTTTTTTAAATGTTTTGTGGCAAGGTCTGATCTGAATTTTTCCATAAAAGATGTGTAAATATGGGAGGCGCCGCAAATGAATCTTGCATCTAACACCGTGGTTAAGATATCAAACCGTTCAAATGCCATTTCAAGGCATTCATTGACATCTCTTACGGCATATCCAACTTCAAACCTGGCATCCCATAAGGGATATAAAAGCTCTTGTACAAACGCTTCAACTTCGGGTGGGACGCTTTGATCAAATAGTATTAATAGATCAATATCAGAATGAATACATTGCTCTCTTCTGCCATACCCACCTAAAGCAATAATAGCAAAGGGACTTCCTGCTATAGTCATTTTTCTGGCTGTAATGCTTTTTTCAAAAATGGTAAACAAGTATTCGTCCAAAATAGATGCATGTTTCTCAATAAACTCGGGCTCACTGCCCAAAAGAAATTTATCGATCAGCGTTTGTCTTGTTTGAATTAATATGTCAGCATTTGTTTTATCCATAATCACACGTTTCTTTTTAGATGTATAAGCAATGGGTGTGCCAGGCCAGGACTGGCTTGGATTTCTTCAGCCAGTGCAAAAATTATATACAAAAATATTACGAACAATAAAGCTTCATGACAAAAATGTTATAAAATAATTAATTTAAATTTCATTTTTGTAATTTAATATTTAAGTATCAAATTTTGAGAGGTAAGTAAAATAAGAATTTAAAAAAGGGTTGGTTTGTGGAGAGATGTGGTGCAGCTACTCGATTGTCTAAGGGCAGCTGCAGTAAATATGAAAATAGTTTTTCTTATAAGTCTTTTTCTATCTTTTCCGGCTCGTCTTCTTTATCTTCAATTTTTGGGTCTTTGGTTGCTTTCTTAAAGTTTTTTATTCCTTTACCTAAACCGGCACCTATTTCAGGAAGTTTTCCTGCTCCGAATATAATGAGGATAATTACAAGAATAATTATCAGTTCCGGCATTCCAATCCCACCAATCATAACATACTCCTATTTGCGTCACGCTGTTATTAAATCAAATAAAAAGTATTAGCACTAAGTTTTAAACGTGTCAATCTTTTAGAATTTCACCATAATTTTTAAGAGTTACGTTTTTGTAACACGGACTTTATTGATTCCTTTTGGATAAAGAACTTGAAAAAAGCTGTATTGTGATTATTATTTCCATCTGAATTTATGTAAAAATTAAACCTAATTTATGTGTGGAGAAGCAGTATGAATCAAGAATCAAATAGTGAATTTCAGGGGGCTAAAAAATATGTTTTGGATCAGGAACTTGCCTCAATCGTCAATATATCAATGAAACTCGAGATGCCTTTACTTCTCAAAGGCGAACCTGGAACCGGTAAAACCATGCTGGCTCATGCCATAACCGAAAATTTGAATATGCCCTTGATTGTTTTAAATGTTAAATCAAGCATGAAACTGGTTGAAGCACTCTACCAATATGATACATTGACCCGCCTGAATGACTCCAGATTTGGGGACTCTAAAAGAGATGTCAGTAATATTGATGAATATATTAAAATGGGGAAAATCGGCCAGGCATTTTGTGCAGATAAAAAAACAGTATTGTTGATTGATGAAATTGATAAAGCCGATACAGACTTTCAGGATGATATGCTGGACGTTTTAGATCAAATGCAGTTTGATATTATTGAAACAGATAAAACGGTTAAAGCAAAACACAGACCTGTTATCATTATTACATCCAATGCAAAAAAAGATCTTTCCGATCCGTTTCTGGGTAGATGCAACTTTCACCATATCGCTTTTCCTGACCCCAAAATGATGAGAAAAATTATCAATGTTCATTTTGAAGATATTGATTCTAAACTTGCGAAAAATGCCATTGATGCATTTTACAGCATGCGGGAGATTGATTCCATTGAGAAAAAACCTGCCACAAGAGAATTGATCAATTGGATAAGAGCATTGAACGCTGATCCTGATTTCAGGGCAAAGGATCTTGTGAAAGGCAAACTTCCATTTTTAGGCGTCTTGTTTAAAAAGAGTCCTGACTATGAAAGAGCGAATAATATCGCATCCAGAAGACGAATGTTTTAATTGGTGGCCGTATGTTTTTAAAATTTTTCTACACGTTAAAAGAGATTGGGATACCCGTGTCCCCCACATCTTTTCTCACCCTGCAAAAGGCATTACACCAAGGGATTATTAATAGCCTGGATGATTTTTATACCTGCGCGCGATCCATTTTGGTTAAAAGTGAGAGATACTTTGATTTATATGACCAGGTGTTTGTGCACCATTTTGAAGGGGTCCCCTTACCTGAAAATGATGGGTTCGAAATTGATGAAATGGCTAGAGCTATGCTGGATCAATGGCTGAAAGATCCTAAAATGCTCGCCGATGCACTGGGTGCTGATGAAGAAAAGCTTAAAAAGATGTCACCTGAAGAATTGATTGAATATTTTAAGAAACGACTCAAGGATCAGGACGGCGAACACCATGGCGGCTATAAATGGATCGGAACGGGGGGGTATTCTCCGGTTGGGCATTCTGGCCACCATCCCGGCGGTATGCGGGTGGGGGGGGAATCACGAAATAAATCTGCTGTAAAAGTAGCCAATGAAAGACGGTATAAAGATTATTCTACTGCCGGGCCGTTGACACAGGCAAAAATTGGTGAGGCTTTAAAACGATTAAGATATATGATCCCGGCAGGACCCAAAGATGTGATTAATATTGATGATACCATTAGAGAGACGATCAGAAATGCCGGTGAAATTGAACTTGTTTTTGACAGTGCTTTAAAAGACAGGCTTAAGGT
This sequence comes from Desulfobacteraceae bacterium, assembly GCA_024227235.1. Classification (GTDB taxonomy): domain Bacteria; phylum Desulfobacterota; class Desulfobacteria; order Desulfobacterales; family Desulfobacteraceae; genus Desulfobacula. Next base: position 8,236 of record JAAEKY010000758.1, read on the forward strand.
GATTCTGGCAATTGACAATGGTGGATGGTCAATGGACCCCTATATCCAGGTCGTTCAAACCTTGTTTGACTATGCAAAATCGCAGTTTAAAGAAGTAAAGACCTATTTTTTCCATAACACAATCTATGATCATCTGTGGGAGGATCCGGCAAGATATAAGAAGCCCAAGAATATCATTGAATTTTCCAGGCTTGATCCGGACACCCGGTTGGTTATCGTCGGGGATGCCAGTATGGCCCCTTATGAACTCATGGCCCATGACGGCTCCATTCACATTACAGAAAGAAGCGGCAGAGCAAGCATTGAGCAACTCAGTTTTTTAACTAAAACTTTTCCACATGCTGTCTGGCTGAATCCGGTTTCAGAAAATATGTGGGGGTATACTCATAGCATTCTGGCGATTTCAAAAATTTTTCCTATGTATGAATTATCTTTGGATGGATTAGAAAAAGCAGTGACAAAATTGATGAGCAAAACCTAAACGTTATACTGTAAAGTTTATCAAGGTTTTCTTAAAGGTTGCCGATATATCTATTAATGTTTAACCTCCCATTGATTTATAATGGCCTTAGTGGCGGCGGCCAGAGAATGAAAAAGGGTATCTTTCTTTTTTTTGTATTTTTTCTACTGCAATCCTCATGTTTTGCAAGAGACCATATTGTAGAATTTGTTGAGGAAAATTATAAGGAAACTCAAAGCTCTTTTTCTTATTTCCCACTGATTTATCATTCCATCCAGGTCCGTTCAAAAGCGGGTCCCAAACTGCTTATACTAAAAGGCGATGATTACCACCATCGGAAATGGCTTCGCCAATACATTGCCCAGGGAAAACAATTTATTGCCCAAGTCCCGGATAATGAAAATGACCTTTTTATAAAATCCAGTGCCTTTGAAATTGATATAACCCGTATTCATCCACTCAATTTAAGTATGTATCGTCAAGGAGAAGAAAAGACCAAAACCAGTCTTAAGCAGAATCAGGATAGAAAAGATGGGCACAAGAGTTCAAATTATGAGGAAATCAAGCAAATCTCTAAACAAGAACTTGATAAAAAGAAAGCTAAAAAAAACAGGTTAGCCAAGGTGAAAAAGCGCCGGAAAGGTATCCTGAGAAAAAAGGCAGCCCCCAAAAAATATTTGGGAAAAAAATCTGAAAAATGTTTAACAACCAAAGAAGATCATGAAGAAATAAAATTAAGAAAAAAATCTGAGAAAACAAAGAAAGACAAGGCAGAATTTATTACAGCGCTTATTGAGCGAAGACAGATAGAAGAACAACGCCGAAGACAGGAATCAGAACAAAGATGGCTTGAATTCAAGGCGCGGTTATCAGAAAATGAAAGAATAAGAGCGCTTGAGCAGGAAGAGCAAAAAATAGAATTTGAAAGAAGATGGACAGAACTCAGGCAACGGTACAATTTCTAATACAATTCAATCCTGAATATTATAAAATGCCATGGTATTATTAAAAATTGTTTGTGACAATGTTTCCGGATCAATATTTCTAACTTGGGCAAGTCTTAGCAAAACGGATTTAACAAAGGCGGGTTCATTGCGCCGGACTTTATTTTTTTGAGGTGCAGGAGTAAGGTATGGGGCATCTGTTTCAATTAAAATTTTGTCTTCAGGAATAAGTGGGGCAATGCTACGCAAATATTCGCCCCGTTTTTTTATGGTTAAAATCCCGGTGATACCAATGTAATATCCAAGATCAAGATATTTAAACATTTCTTCTTTTGTACCTGAAAAACAATGAACAACCCCTCTACGGCTTTCAGGCCCTTCAGATTTTAATATGTCATAAAATCTGCCTTTTGAATCTCTTTCATGAAAAATCATGGGCAGATCTAATTTCCCCGCAGTCTCAAGCTGGATTGAAAAACAGTTTTCCTGATCTTTTATAGGCGAAAACATCCGGTTGTAATCAAGGCCGGTTTCTCCCCATGCTTTTACACAGGCATTTTCTTTGGTCAGCCTGATTAATGTATCAATGTTTTGTTTAGAACATTGTTTTGCCTCATGGGGATGAATACCAACCGAGGTAAATATATGGTTAAATGAATTGGCAATTTCTATTGCTTTTAAAGACGTCTTAATATCGATACCCACAATCATGATATGTTGAACATTTTCTTTATTTGCTCGATCAATTACCTGGTCAAGATCTTTATTATAGCCTTTGTCATCAAGATGAGAATGGGAATCAAATAACAGCATTCTTTTTTTTACCTTATTTCAATGCGTTGCGTAATAATTCAAATAGTATTAAGCCTTCACTGAGTGGAAGAAGCCGTTTTACGGTAACAGTGAAGGCTCAATGTAAGGAAAACTGTTTTGCAGCACTCCTTGACACAAGCAATTTATAACAGTAAATTCATTTTCAGTCAATTAATGACGATGGATGTAAACAACTTTGAAGATATGAACGATACTAATAATAAAAATTTGACCATACGACTGTTCAATGTCAATAAGAGATATGGAGGGAAGTTTGCCTTAAAGGGTATCAATCTTGATATTGAACAAGGTGAGTTTATCTTTATTTCCGGCCCTTCAGGCGCAGGGAAATCAACGCTTCTTAAGGTATTGTACCTTGCTGAAAAGGTCTCTGAAGGACAAATTTTAATCGAGGGTATGAATCTTGCCAGGATTTCATCTTCAAAACTTCCTTTTTTACGACGGCGTTTTGGGATGGTATTCCAGGATTTTAAATTGATTCCTAATAGAACTGTCTATGAAAATGTTGCCCTTGTTTTGGAAGCCGCAGGCGCAAAAAGCTCTTTTGTTAAAAAGAAAGTCATGCAGGTGCTAAGAACAGTGGGTATGGATAAAAAGTTCAAAGCCCTGCCGCCAACACTTTCAGGCGGAGAACAGCAGAGAGTAGCTGTAGCAAGAGCTGTGGTGGGGGATCCTTCCATTATCCTTGCGGATGAACCCACCGGCAGTCTGGACTCAAAATCAGCCCAGTTAATCCTTGATTTTTTAATGGAATACCATAAAAAAGGGGCTACCGTATTGATCGCCAGCCATAATCTGCACCTTCTGCAAAGCACAGTGAGAGGCAGAAATGTTGAAATAAGTGAAGGGACTATAAACCGGACTGCAACCATGCTCTAGGATAAAATGACAAGATGACTCACTTTGTAAAAAAAGCATTGGCTGATATTCGTTTAAACCGATTCTTAAATTTAATTACGATTATAACGATTTCTCTTTCAATTTTAGTTGTCAGCGTATTTTTACTTTTTTTCGAGAATGCCAGCAGAGTGATTGAATCATGGAATCAGGGCGGTCGGGCAATGATTTATCTTAAAAGTGATTTTAGCCTGGATATGCTGCCCGATTTAAAAGCAAAGATCAATGCTTTGGGAGATATCGACGATATGGTTTTTATTTCAAAAACCCAGGCCATTGATAAACTTAAAAAAGAGATGTCATCAAGAACTACTTTTTTAGAGACGTTAAACGAAAATCCTCTGCCAGATGCCCTGGAAATCAGGATAAAGACCTACAACAGTTTTGAGGAAGTCCAAAAGTTTGCTCAAAGCATAAAAAAGATTGAAATCGTTGAAGAGGTTGAATATGGGCAGGGCTGGCTGGGTAAGTTTTTAAAAATTTTTAATCTGTTCAAGATAACTGGATATGGCATGTGCACACTGTTCTTTTTAATTGCTTTATTTATTACAGCAAATACAGTTCGATTGGCATTTTATTCGAGAAAGATTGAAGTTGAAGTCATGCGTCTTGTGGGGGCAACTGAAACATTCATCAAAGCACCTTTTTATGTGGAAGGCCTTCTCCAGGGCTTTTTTGGAGGCATTCTCGGACTGATGGTCCTTTTAATTACATATCTGTCGGTTTCATCGGGAATTGATCAAAGCCTTGCGTCCTATATATATTTTGATATCAGATTTTTGTCCCTTAAAATAATATTGTTAATTATTTTCGGATCCACATTTTTAGGTTGGTTTGGATGTTATCTATCCTTAAAACAAATATTAAAATAGCCATTTTTATAGGCCTGATACCTCTCTTATTTTCAAGTGATGGGTTTGCGAAAGACAAGGTCCTTTATAAGGGGATTGTTACTTCATACAAATTGAATATACGCCAAACACCTTCGCGCTATTCTGGTGTTGTTGATGTTGTTGAAAAAGGTGCAAGTGTAGATGTTATTCAAAAGAAAGGGGGGATTGGTACTTGGTTAACGGTCAAGTATAAAGGGAGAAAAGGGTATATTAGAAATCGCCTTAAATATATTGAATTATTCCCTGTTCCTCAAAAAAAAGAAGTTAAGAAAGTAATCAAAAAGCAGGTCGTAAAAACAAAAGATTCCCAAAAAGAAAATTGGTCCCCCAAAGAAGTTAAGAAAGAAGTTAAGAAAGAAGTTAAGAAAGAAGTTAAGAAAGAAGTTAAGAAAGAAGTTAAGAAAGAAGTTAAGAAAGAAGTTAAGATAGTTAAGAAAGTAATCAAAAAGCAGGTTGTAAAAACAAAAGATTCCCAAAAAGAAAAACAGTCCCCCAAAAAAATAAAGAAAGAAATTAAAAAAGAAGAAAAACAAAAAATTCAGGCAAAGATTCAAACCCAGAAAAAAATGGTAGAAACCTTTTCACAAAAAGAGGTTGAAATCATAGAAGGATTGAATGAAATTGATTATACATTGAATAAAGCACGCATAAAAGTAATTGCTTTATCCGCGGAAATTATGCAGTTGACAGGAAAAATAGGGCAGCTGAAAAAGGACAGGGAAATATTATCCAAGGATATCACTCGAAATCGTGAATATGCAGGAAAAAGGCTTAAAGCACTTTATAAAATGAACATGATTGGCCGTTTGGATGTTGCGGGAATGCCAACCTCAATATTTGATTTTTTCCTTCAACAAAATTCAATGAAACGGATTATCACATCTGATTTCAGCGTGCTTGAAAAGCAGAACTCTGATCTTGAAAAGTTTGAAATACTGGAACAGGAGCTTCAAAAGGAAATAGGGGTAAAAACAACCCTTGAAACCCAGCTCAAAGATCACATACGGATTAATAAAAAAGAGACATTAAAAAAAGAAATTATTTTAAGAGAGATTCGGCAAAAAAAGAAATTGTCTCTTGCTGTAGTTGAGTCTTTAAAACAAGCAGCGCTCCAGCTCGATAGCAGGATCATCAATATGCAGAAAGATGAGCAATCCTCTTTAAGAGATGCCTCTTTTTCAAATTATAAAGGGCAATTGATCATTCCAGTTAAAGGTAAAATTATTTCAAAATATGGTCCTTCACGAACAGGGGATTACAAATCCTTCACTTTTCAAAAAGGAATTGATATAAGGGTGGAAAGGGGCGAGCCTGTAAAATCAGTATTCAAAGGCCAAGTCATGTTTTCCCAATGGCTCAAAGGCTATGGGAATTTGTTGATTATCGATCATGGCGACCATTATTATTCACTGTATGCCCATGTTGAAGAGATTTTTAAACAAAAAGGTGAAACAGTTGAAACTGGAGAGGTTATTGCAACCGCTGGTGATACCGGATCAATTAAAGGGATGTGTCTGCATTTTGAGGTTAGACATCACGGCAAACCTGTAAATCCTATAAAGTGGTTAAGAAAAGGAGCATAAAGATGACATTCAGATCTTATAACGTATTCAAGTTCTGGCTTTCTGTGGGTGTTGCCGCCTGTATAATTGTATCTGTTACAGGATTTAAAGAATTGCTGCGTGCTGATGATAATACGTATCGATCCTTGAAATTGTTTACAGATGTTTTGGAAGAATTGGAAAAAAACTATGTTGATGATGTGGATACAGAAGAATTAATCCATAATGCCATAAAAGGTATGGTCGGAAATCTCGACCCGCATTCAAGCTTTATGCCGCCTGAGGCCTTTGATGAACTTCAGGATGATACAAAAGGTAAATTTTCCGGCATTGGTATTGTTATCACTATGAAAAATTCAATATTAACAGTGGTCTCCCCCATTGAAGGCACGCCCGCATATAAAGCAGGTATCCAGGCCGGTGATATTATTATTAAAATTGACGGTAAATCAACAAAAGATATGGCCCTCTGGGAGGCGGTAAATATGATGCGGGGCCCCAGGTACAAAGTCGTCAAGATTACGATTATTCGGGAAAAGGAACCCAATTCAATTGAATTTTCTCTAAAGCGGGATATCATTCCCCTGGAAAGTGTTAGAAGTGTGATGCTGGCACCTGGATATGGATATCTTCGGATTACAAATTTTAGAATGAGCACGATTGATGATATAAAAAAACATTTAGGGAAACTAGAGTCTCAAGATAATGGTTTAAAAGGCCTTGTTATGGATTTGAGGGATAACCCGGGTGGTTTATTGGATCAGGCAGTTAAGATATCAGATCTATTTCTTGAACACGGCTCGATCGTTTCTATAAAAGGAAGACTGGAAAGGACTTCTCAGGTATTTAGAGCCTACCCAAGTGACGAAGATCGAAAATACCCTGTTGTTGTTTTAATAAACGGCGGGTCTGCATCTGCTTCGGAAATTGTAGCAGGCGCATTGCAAGATCACTCAAGGGCCTTGATTTTAGGAACGACTTCTTTTGGAAAAGGATCCGTACAGACAGTTCGGCCTTTAAAAGAAGGGTTTGGTATTAAATATACTATTGCAAGATACTATACACCCAATGGAAGGTCTATACAGGCAAAGGGTATTGAACCGGATATCGAAGTAGAATATGAAATCCTTGAAAAAAAAGTAAAAAAAGTATCTCGATTTGACAGAATGATAAAAGAAAAAGATTTAAAAAACAGTTTAAAACCTGAAGAGGCAAAACAATCGGAAAAAATTAAAAAACAAACTAAAAAACATCCGAGACTTCTTGATACCGACCAGCTTCAACATGATGCACAAGTTAAAAGAGCCCTCGATATTTTGATAAGCTATGGAGTCTTTAGCAAACTAAATGGCAGCTAAAAAAAAATTAACACCTCATAAAAGAACCGCATCAAGAAAAAAGGCAGCACCAAGAAAAAAGAATAACCGCCGGAAAGCCCAAAGACCTGTTGTCGTTTATGAATTAAAAAAGGTCCTTGTAGGGATTGCCATCCTTGTGTCTGTATGCCTCACTGTGGCAATGGTCGCAGATATTTTTTTAAGTCCCGGACATCTTGAAAAAAAGAAAGAAGCCGTTCAACAACCCACTGAAAAGGTAAAAAAAATTAAACCTATTCAGGAAGATATCAGTGTCGTAAATACGAAAACGCCTGCATCAGGATTAAAAGAAAAAACTGATAAATCTATAAAAGCAGACAAGCCTATAAAATATGAAGTGTTTAAGGGTGTTGATCAAACAATCGTAGAAAAACCGACAGAACCCATAAAAGACGAAATGCCAAAAATTGCTATTATTATTGATGATATCGGTTATAATAAAAAAGTGGCATTGGCATTGAGTGATTTAAATTCAAACATTACTTTTTCAGTCTTACCTTTTTCACCTTTTGGAAAGTACATTTGTGAAATATTACATGCAAAAGGCGTGCAGCTCATGCTCCATCTGCCCATGGAACCGATTGAACCTGACATAAATCCCGGTCCAGGTGCAATTTTGTCCAGCATGTCTCCTGATGTTTTAATAGAGCAGTTAAAAAAAGATATTAAAGCTGTCCCCTATATTGTTGGAGTAAATAATCATATGGGATCAAAGTTGACCTTACATTCAGATAAGATGAATCAAATATTTACTATTTTAAAAAAACACCATTTATTTTTTATAGATTCAAGGACGGCTTCAAAATCTCAGGGAAAAGCATCGGCAAGATTATTAAAACTTAGATTTGCCCAGAGAAATATATTTTTAGATAACAAACAGGATACTGAGTATATCTCAGGGCAGTTTAAAAAGTTATTCAATTCAGCTAAAAGACATGGGACTGCCATTGGTATTGGTCACCCTTATAAAATAACCTTGCAAACGCTTTCAAAGGAATTGCCAAAGTTGAAAAATAAGATGGAGATTGTTCGCGTTAGTTCTTTAACTTCTGTTCCAGAATAATAGCTTCTGAAATAGGAATTCTGTCTGGTAAATCCAAATCGGTTTCAAAGGATTCAATAAAATGCTGGTTAATGGCAATCAACGTAGTATTTAATTGATCGATGGATAGCAGAGCATCTTTTGGAAAAGATGTTATGCCTTTAAAGTTCTCAGGGCAAAAATCAATAAAAGTTTCCCCCTCTTTTTTCATATAAATAGGGTATCCATGTGTTCTGCAAATGACAGGACGGGCTGAATATAAAGTGCATGCCTGATCAATTAAAAGCGGGCATACACCTTGGTTTTTTATTTTTTTTTCAATTTTTTTTTGTATACTTTTTTTAAGTTTGATAAACGCCACCGATATAGCAAAAGCTTCAACAGGAAACACGGTCAGGAATTTACAACAGGCATCACATCCTTTTTTGCATGTAATTTTATCTGTATATCTTTTTTCAAGATTTTTGATATGGACATCCACACGGTCAAGAAGGGTGTAATAGTTATTTAACACCAAATGAATATGTTCATCGTCCATACGTTAAGTTTCCCCCATCTAAATTATAGGCTTACTGGTTTCCAAACGCCCTTATCGCACCAGATTCTTGAGAACTGTGATCCGGGTGGCAGCACTTTTTTTGAAAAATCTGATGTGTCAATCTTACAATCTGAATCACAGTCTGGATCCCAGGGCTCTAAAATTACAGGTCCTTTTGAGGAGGGAACCAGACGAGGCGCAATGGGATCACCCCAGGGGCGTGTTTGAATGTTAGTTTTAAGTTCATTTAAATGATTGAATTTTATTAGCTCAGTCAGCGTTACGACAGCCGGCGGACTCAATGGCACCCTGGTTTCAAGATTTTGTTCGAGCGCTTTTTGAGGCGTAATCCAGATACCATTTTTTGTTTCCATATTATCGGGTACGCAGGTCTGATTTTCAGGCATTAATGCCATGAAAAACCTTGTATCAAATCTTTTTTTCATTAATTCGGGTGTAACCCAGTGGGACCATCTTCCAAGACTTGACAGAGACAAGGTCCAATTTTCATTCATCATCAATGTTCTAAACCAGGATTTCGGCAGATCTTTATTTAATCGAAGGTTGCATGCATGCTTGAAGTTTTTTGGGATTCCATCTTTATCAGATACAAGAAAAACACCTGCTTCTTCTAAGGTCTCCCGGATGGCAGCAATACTAAATCCAAGTGCATCCTCATCGGAAAATGACATGCCCCCAAGTTGCTTTCCAATGTGTTCTGAAGGGATATCAATATGGGGGGCCCAGGGTTTAATTCCCTTATCATCCGGATCAACAACGCCACCGGGGAAAACATACAAGCCTCCCATAAATCCGGATTTACTACTTCGCTGTAAAAGATACACTTCAATACCTTGATTTTTTTGTCTTACAAGAATTATTGTGGATGCCTGTCTTAATGGTGAAGGGGTATTTTTTAAATTTGTCATATATTTTTTTAAAGTAGTATTTTTGTTTGAAGTATAGTGGCCATCCCTGTTCGCTGTCAATAATAACAAATGATAATCAGTATATTCGCAAATTTTTTTACACCCCATGTCATTTATTTTAACCCCTCAAAAAAACGAAAAGCCTTTTGTAATCTGCCGGTTCAAACATAGGGTATCCGGCTGGCAAACTGTTTTTTCAGGTATATAGGGTAAAGGTATGAAACAATAAAAACAATTGGGTTGAAGTGTAGGATTTATAGCTTGATATGAACCCAGGATTTATAAGGAGCTTGTAGACCCGCAAAATTTTGAGTATAGATAATCAAAAGATATATAAAAGCCAGGGGGAATTATTATAATGAGTCAATTTTATACATTTACAATGATCTTATCGATTACCTCATTTGGATTGGCTTTGACCATGACCCCCGGGCCAAACAACATCATGCTTTTATCCTCAGGGCTTACTTTTGGATATAAACGGACTCTTCCCCATGCTTTAGGGGTTAATTTCGGATTTCCAGCAATGGTAATCTGTGTTGGATTGGGTGTAGGGAAATTGTTTGAAATTTTCCCGTTTATTTATACTGCTTTAAAAATGGTTGGAATATGTTATTTGCTTTGGATGGCATGGCATATTGCCAAGACAAAAGGTTCGCTCGATACGGCAAATAAAAAAGATAAGCCATTTACCTTTTTGCAGGCTGCATTATTTCAGTGGGTCAATCCCAAAGCATGGATGCTGGCGGTCACATCAACGACTACCTTTATCACCGACCATCAGATCGCATCTATTCAGGTAATGATTATTGCATGTATTTATTTCTTTTGTGCTATTTTTTCGACCAATTCATGGTCATTGGGTGGCGTGATGTTAAGACGATTTATTCAAGATGAGCGTTTTGTACAAATTTTTAATATTATAATGGCAATTTTGATTGTTGGATCAATTCTTCCTTTTGTTTATGGGCAGTAAGAAATTGGAAGATTGCAATCATTCCATATATGGTGAAGAGCTGCACTCATCGCGCATTATGGAGAATAATTGTTTCCGATATCCTATGGGCTTTCCCTCTTCCTTTTATTTCTCTGGCAGTTTACTTGTGAAATCACACCATCTGATCTTGAAACCGATATAGTCGTTGATGAATATTTTTACGTTCATAGAGATACATAACTGTATCAATAAAACTGCCTCACTTTGTTCTTTTTAATGTTATTAAGTCAAAAAAAGCTGGCAATCATGTTAAAAACAACAATGGCACAAAACTTGTATTGATTGTTTTAAACAAAAGTTACCCTGACGTAATTTAAATCAGGGGAATAAATTAAAACTATATTAAAGGAGAAAAAATGTTTAATCGAAATGTGTTAAAAGCAGCATTGGTTATATTAAGTCTTACATTAATATTTAGCTGTGCCCAGAAAGGGCCGAATATGTCATTGCCTTCAGCATCTTATCCTCTCGATGGTAGTCAGTATGCTTCGAAAGTAGACAATTTTCTGGTCATTTTTGATACCTCAAGCTCAATGGGCGAAAACTATAATGGAAATAAAAAAATTGATATTGCTAAGCGAATCGTTGAAGATATGAACATTACCCTTCCCGAGATGGGACAGACAGCTGGTTTTAGGACACTCGGCCATTCTCAACAAGTATCAAAAAGAGAAACTGAACTTTTTTACGGCATGGAAAAGTATTCTTCGGCTACATTTGCAGGGGGGCTAAAAAAAGTTATTGAATCAGGAGGTACCACTCCGCTTTTCAAAGCGATTAATTCTGCTGCCGATGATTTTGAAGACTTGTCAGGTAATCATAATGCCCTTATCATTATAAGCGATGGAGTTGAAAACGGCGGCTCTTCTGAAGAAAAGACGAGGCTGCTTAAAGAAAAGTATGGTACTTCTCTTTGTATTTATACTGTTCTTGTCGGTGATGCTCCTGAAGGTGAAACGTTAATGAAAAAACTGGCCACCATTGGAGATTGTGGATTCTTGGTGAAAGCAGATCAACTACGTAATGCAAATGGGATGAAAGACTTTGTTCAAAAAGTATTCCTTACAAAAAAAGTTGCCCCAGCGCCTGAACCCATAAAAGACTCGGATAATGATGGGGTCCTGGATGACAAAGATAAATGTCCGGGTACACCAAACGGTGCACATGTAAATGCCGTTGGATGCTGGGTCATTGAACAGGTATTGTTTGATAGTGATAAAGCTAATATAAAACCTGAAGCCTCCCCTTTTCTGGATGAAGTCGTTCTCATCCTTAATAAGGAATCGGGCTTGAATATTACACTTCAGGGACATACCGATAATAGAGGGGCAGCCCAGTATAATATGGGATTATCTTTGAGAAGAGTAAATGCAGTAAAAGAATATCTGGTAAAAAAAGGAATCTCTGCCGCCAGGATAGAAACAAAAGGATTTGGACTGACAAAACCTGTTGCTTCAAATGATACTGTTAGTGGCCGCGCAGCAAACAGAAGGGTTGAAATTCATCCGAAATAGATGGGTTTATTATTTCGAATACAACGGTATTTTGTATAGAGTAATTTAAGAAATAAGAATTTAAGTATATTTAAAAATTTAAGGCCACTATATTTGTGTATAGTGGCCTTAAAATAATATATAATTCATGCACATTTTTGATTCTCCTCCAAGTGTTGTACATCCTAAGTCAGGATCATCGTGGGGGAATCCTATTTTCAGGGACTCTTATTTTAAAAAATAGTTTAATCATAATTGGAAGGAGGAAACCATGAACATCGATATAGAAAAAATTATTGAGATGCTGACTCAATATGCAACGACATACTCAGTTAAACTGATTGCAGCCATATTGGTCCTGATTATTGGAAAATGGTTGGCAGGTAAAATCTCTAAATTAACGACCAAGATCCTTGAAAAAAATAATGTAGATGTTACTCTGATTAAATTTTTGAGCAGTATTATCTACTACACCCTCATGGTGGTTGTCGTTATTGCGGCTGCAGGGCAACTGGGTATTAACACGACCTCATTTTTAACCATTGTGGGTGCAGCAGGTCTTGCCATCGGCCTTGCACTAAAAGATTCCCTTTCCAACTTTGCATCTGGCATCATGCTGATCCTTTTTAGACCGTTTCATGTTGGTGATTTTGTAACAGTAGGCGGAGTAACTGGTACTGTTGTCAATATCGCCTTATTTAACACAACACTGAATACGGTTGATAATCAGCGGGAAATTGTTCCCAACTCCAGCATCACCAGCAATGTCATCACCAATGTGACTGCAAATGATACAAGACGGGTCGATTTGGTCATCGGTATCGGATATGATGATGATATCAAAAAAGCTAAAGAAGTCCTTAAAAGGATTGTTAAAGAAGATGAAAGGGTCCTGGAGTCACCGACAGCTAATGTGGCAGTGTCTGAGCTTGCAGACAGCAGCGTCAATTTTATTGTCAGGCCATGGGTAAAAACAGAGGATTATTGGAAAGTCTATTTTGATTTAACCGAGAAAATCAAGCTTACCTTTGATGCAGAAGGTATCAGTATCCCTTATCCCCAGCAGGATGTTCACATTTTCAAGGAACAAACTGAAAACGACTAAAAAAGAGTACTATTCCATGAGAGCAAAAAGAGTAGGGACAGGTTACAAAGGGCAC
>JAAEKY010000759.1 GCA_024227235.1 Desulfobacteraceae bacterium
TAGCATGATTTTGTATCCGTGGGGGCAAAAACAATTCTTGGACAGTCTCCTGTGCCGCCCAGGACAGCACTATTAAAATCACTCTGCTCAGTTTTTGTGGGAATACCTGTTGAAGGTCCCCCTCTTTGAGAATTAATGATGACTGCCGGGACTTCAGCCATGACAGACAATCCAGTAAACTCTGTCATCAAGGCAAATCCAGGACCTGACGTAGCTGTCATCGCCCGCTTACCGCCAAATCCAGCACCAATAACCGCACCAATGGCAGCTATTTCATCTTCGGTCTGTAAAAGGGTTCCCCCGTGCTTTGGCAATTCCTTACTCAATATTTCCATAATCTTTGTGGCAGGAGTAATAGGATATCCAGCATAAAATGATAGATTGGCATCTAACGCTGCCTGAGCAACCAGTTGATTGCCATTCACAATCAGCTTTTTTTTCTGTTGTGGAAATTTAACACCTTCAAAAGAATTGGAATCAATTTTTTTAATGTTCTCTTTTGTCCAATCATACCCTTCTAAAAAAGAATTTACATTGGAATCGATAACAATTTGCTTCTTTTTGCCGTATCTGGTTTTTATAGAATCGGTAAACTTTTCTTTATCCACATGGAAAAGCGCTGCCAGAGCGCCTAAAGCCACCATATTCATTCCTCTTGCATTCCCTGCAGCTTTATGCGCAAGCATGTTTAAAGGAATCCCATAAGAAATCATTGAAGGTGTTACCCATCCTGCTACACTTTTATTTTCTTCATGGGCCTTGGTTGGCTGACTGTCGTAAATAACCATACCGTCCTCTTTTAAAGAAGATAACTGGGTAATAGAATGTTTGTCATTTAAAGAAATTAAAACATCTGCAAGCTTACCTGGAGAATAGATACGATTCGAGCTGATCCTTGTGTGAGCCACGCATTTTCCAAACCCTCTTATCTCGGCTGGATACGAATCAAAAGACATAATTTCAAATCCTTGACCGCTCATGAACCGGCTCA
>JAAEKY010000760.1 GCA_024227235.1 Desulfobacteraceae bacterium
AAAAATATAAAGAAAAAAATCAATTTAATTATAATTTTTTTAAAATTGGAATTTTTGGGTCTGTTGCAAGAGGTTCTAACCACGAAAGATCTGATATTGATATTATAGTTGAACAGAAAATACCGGATTTGTTTGTTCTGGGAACAATTAAAACTGAGCTGGAAGAAGAGTTTGGAACAAAAATTGATATTATCCGTTTACACGACGGGATTAGTGATTTTTTAAAACAAAGAATAGACCAAGAATCCATATATGTATGATAAAGCGCTTGTCCAAGAAATATTAAAACAGATTCTTACCGCAACTGATAAAGTCCTTTATCGGTTCGAACCGGTTGATAACGTCTCTTTTTTCACGAATTCACCTGAAGGCATGGAAAAGTTGGATTCAATTTGCATGCTTCTAATAGCAATTGGGGAATCTTTGAAAAATATTGATAAAATAACAAATAGAACACTCTTGGCTGCTTATCCTGAAATAAACTGGAAAGGAGCTAAATCCATGCGAGATATTATCAGTCATCAATATTTTAGTATTGATGCTGAAATTATTTTCAATGTATGCCAAAATAATATTGAAAAACTTCATGATACAATATCAAAAATGTTGGGTGATTCAAAAAAACAATAATTATAGCCGGGTCTGACCCAGATAAGCTCTTGCTTTTGGAGAAATTTTAATTTATGGCAAATACATTTATCCATAAAACAGCAGTTGTGGACGATAAGGTTGATATTGGATCTGATACAAGAATATGGCATTTTTCTCATGTTTTACAAAATAGCATTGTAGGTCAAGGGTGCAGTATTGGCCAGAATGTAGTTATAGGGCCGGATGTTAAAGTTGGAAACAATTGTAAGATTCAAAACAATGTGTCGGTTTACAAGGGAGTTACCCTTGAAGATGACGTTTTCTGCGGGCCTTCCATGGTATTTACCAATGTGTTCAATCCAAGGTCCGCTATTCGGCGCATGGATCAGATTCGCCCTACCCTGGTAAAAAAAGGTGCTTCTCTGGGAGCAAATTCAACCATTATTTGCGGTGTAACTATTGGAAAGTATTCTTTTGTGGGTGCCGGAGCCGTGGTAACAAAGGATGTACCGGATCATGCACTTGTAAAGGGGAACCCTGCAAAACAGACAGGATGGATATGCGAATGCGGGGAGAAAATTAATTCGGAAATGATCTGTTGTGTATGTCAAAAAGAGTATCAATGGTTGACTGATATGGATAGTGATTCAACAACAGGTAACACCATTGCCTTTGTTGATCTTGCTGC
This sequence comes from Desulfobacteraceae bacterium, assembly GCA_024227235.1. Lineage (GTDB taxonomy): Bacteria > Desulfobacterota > Desulfobacteria > Desulfobacterales > Desulfobacteraceae > Desulfobacula. The sequence goes on from JAAEKY010000760.1 coordinate 1,280, forward strand.
CCAGCAGAAAATAATTTTACCGGAGATTGAAAAAAACATACAGACTGTTTTACAGCATGGCCAATATATTATGGGACCGGAGGTGAAAAAGCTGGAGACTCAATTGGCAAAGTTTGCCAAAGTTAAACATGCCGTAACCTGTTCATCTGGAACAGATGCATTGATCATGGCCCTTATGGCCTATGGTATCGGATATGGGGATGCAGTTTTTACAACACCTTTTACATTTATAGCCACGGCTGAAGCCATTCGGATTTGCGGAGCAACGCCTGTTTTTGTCGATATTGATCCCGGCACGTTTAATATTTCTGTGGAAAAGCTTAAAAAAACCATATCTGACTTTACAAAAGAGAACCATTCAGGGCTTAAGCCAAAGGCGATTATACCTGTGGATCTGTTCGGACTGCCATGTGATTATGATGGTATTAATATGATTGCAAAAGAAAATGATCTGATTGTCATAGAAGATGCTGCCCAGTCTTTTGGAGCTGAATATAAGGGAAGGATGGCAGGCGGACTTGGACATATCGGGTGTACATCTTTTTTTCCTGCAAAACCTTTAGGGTGTTACGGTGATGGCGGCGCTGTCTTTACGGATTCGGATGAAATCGCTGAAAAAGTGATTTCCATGAGAATACATGGCAAAGGATCAAATAAATATGATAATGTGCGTTTGGGAATAAACGGGCGGCTTGACACTATTCAGGCAGCTATTCTTCTGGCCAAAATTAAGATATTCCCCAATGAGAATCAAAAAAGAAGAGAGATTGCGAAAAGATATACAAACTTGATCTCTTTGTTAAATAACGCGGATAATATTTTATTACCGGGTACATTTGAAGGATATAAAAGTGCCTGGGCCCAGTATTCATTGCTATTGAAAAATGATAAAATACGTTCCATTATTCAAAAACAACTAAAAGCCAGCAGTATTTCTTCTGCAGTTTATTATCCCACACCATTGCATTTACAGACAGCCTATAGGGATCTGGGATATAAACAAGGCGACTTCCCGATGTCTGAAGATTTTGCGGGTAGGGTTATAAGTATCCCCATGCATCCCTATTTAAAGGAAGAAGAACAACTCAGAGTTGTTGCAGGATTAAATTATTCAGCAACAATACCAAACACTTAAGAGAAATGATGAAGATTTTACAAACAAAATGGAAAAATATCATTTTTGTCTGTTTCTTCTTTTTTACCTTTTGCGGATATGCATTTGCTTCTCCTCATCCGATTGCAAGTCTTAAAGAATTTTCCGGGGAAGTCATGATTAAAAATGTCGGGAAGTGGATCCAGCCGGAAAAGGACCTTCCGCTTTATTCAGGTGCCAAAATAGTGACCAAACAAGGTACGGCCACGGTGTTGTTTAATGATGGTGCCACCATGCATGTGGATGTTTTTTCAAGCATCCGCGCGATTGAGCAGATCGAAAAGATCACTTCTGTGTCTGACGAACCCGCCAGGCTTCGGCGCATCCGTATCATGATGGGCAGAAGCAAATATGAAGAGCAGCCGGCTAACGGTCGTAAAACTAAGATCGAACTGCCCACGGCTGTTGCGGCCCTTCGGGGAACCGGGGGGTGGTTTGGTGCGGATGAAACAGGCGAATCTGTGGGAAAACTCTATGAAGGCAATATGGAGACATTTGGTGAGTTTAAAGAACTTGCCCCCAAAATCATGAATCTTGCCCGAGCAGAAAATTCCCCAACCTGGAAGGCATCCACGACGTCTTTCAGTGCATCAGATAATAAGGTCCTAAATATTCAGGAAATTCAGGCTGAATTGAATACTTTTTTAGCGAATACCGATCCTGTCATAAAAGCGTCTATTCAAAAAACTCTTTCCCAGATTTCAGCTGTTTTGACTAATCTTGAAAACAAACAGGAAAAACTTCAACAGGCACAACAAGTCAAGCACAACTCGGAAACACAGATTAAAAATGCAACGCAGAATACACCCAAAGAGGTAATAGAAGCAAACAAACTGTCAGGCCAGGCCGTTGACACCTATGCAGCTGCCATCGAAGAATCTATTAATGCCGATATTGTTTTGATTTTAGAAACCCTGAAAGGGGATACAGTTGCTATAGCAACTGCCAGACAGGCAAAAACACAAAATGACAGGGCATTGGGTGTTGCCAACAAAGCCGTTCAAACTGCCGGTATGGCGGCTGATCTGGCCAGTACTACAACCAATGATATCCAAAGAAGTACTGCTCTTGCTGTTGTTAAATCAGCTGCCAACAATCTTGAGGCTGTTGTGAATACGATAACAACTTCTAATGCAGGTGCCTGGCTTGTGGCAAGGGATGATGAAACCGGTAAAGATAAAATTGAAAATTTGAGCAGAATGGATAGTAAAAGCCTTGCAATAGTAGAAAAAAGTGTCCTGCTGGCAGATAAAGCCCTGGCAGAGGTAAAAATAGCTACCACCGAACAGGATGCAATTCTGGCCCAAACTTTGGCCGTCTCTGCTGAACAATTGTCAGAAACCACCCAGAATGTCCTTTTAATCAGTACCTTGGCTGCCCAGGCGGTCAAAGAGCAAAATTCGGAAAAAATTGCCAGTTTAACCCAGACAGCAGAAGCGCTAGCCCAATCTATTGAAAACCTTGATGTTGCTGTAGATGCCATTGATAATGCTTTTGAAAGCCAGGATAGCGATGATATAAAGGATTCTACCGATAGTCTGAATGAAGCCGTTCAAGAAATACAGGAAGAGATCCAGGACATTCCAGAACCAGAGCCAGAGCCTGAAATTAGACCGGAACCTGAACCTCCTATTGATGATGATGAACCAGCTAGCCCGATATAATCAATATAGTACTCCAATGTTGCAATGTTGGGGTACTATTTTTGAGTAAAGGTCCAGATACTGTCCCAATCTGCGGGCAATGCTTCTTTCTCAAGGGTAATGCATCGCTGTATGAACACTTGGGATGGTTTATCCTCCGGCTTGATAGTGAGGGTATCCTCGAAATAACGGATGGCCTTTCGAAAGGATCTATCCCGGTAACAGGCAAGTCCTTTTTCAAAGGTCTTCACAAAGGTATAATCCCCTTTTGTAAAATAATCCTTTCCCAGAAGTTCATAGATCCGAACTGATTCTTCCTTGCCTTTGACACGGACTTTATCCAGTTCCCGACAGGTAAACTTAGAATCAAGATGGTTCCGGGTATATTCCGAAATAATTATTTTAACCCCATATACCTTGCTGAGCCCTTCCAACCTGGAGGCCAGGTTGACATGATCCCCGATAACCGAGTAATTAAACCGCCGGACAGATCCGAAGTTGCCGACAACCATTTGTCCGGTGTTAATCCCTATGCCGATCTTGAGAAAAGGCAGGCCTTCTTGGACCAATTTAGTTCGTTTTTCATGAAGACGTTCAAACATCATGATAGCGGTACGGCAGGCATCTGAAGCATTATTGGCATTATAAACAGGTGCCCCGAAAAAGGTCATGATGGCATCCCCCATATATTTGTCCAGGGTACCTCCCCGGTCCAGGATCACATCGGTTAATTCTCCCATGTACAGATTGAGCACTTGGGTTAGTTCCATGGGAGAAAGACCTTCGGAAAGAGTTGTGAAATTACGAATGTCTGCCATCATCACTGTGAGTTCTTTTTCCTCCCCCCCAAGTTTGAGCTGTTCAGGTTTTTTGACCAGTAGATCAATGACATCCGAGCTCAGATACTGGGAAAAAGATTCTTTAATCCACCGGTGCTGTCTGCCTTCGATTATAAAATTATAGACAAGGAGTACCAGGATGGAAAAAAAACCTGCTCCAATTGGTAAAACAGCCGGCCATATTAATTGGTGGAAATTAAAGAGGTATTGTGTAACTGCAGCATAGCCTGTAAGGAAAAAAAATCCAGCCAGTACATATACCAGGGGAGAAAACAAGGCCATCAATCCTAATGGCAGTAACGCCATGGTAAGGAGAGTAAAAAAATGAATTAAAATTTTATTTTCTGGCATCTTCAACACCCGGTTTTGGAGGATATTATCCAGAAAGGTGGCCTGAATTAATACACCAGGAATTTCATTTGATAAAGGGGTGGACCAGATATCTCCCAGACCTGTGGCCATACCGCCGATAATGACTATTTTATCTTTCAATTCAGCTGGCGGAATTTTTCCGTCAATGATGTCTGCAATTGAAAATCGCTCAAAAGAATTTTCAAGCCCGTAAAAATCCAGATATATAGCCCCGGAAGCCTCAAATTCAATTTTATGATCGGCAACTTCTATGCTGCCGCTGGCATCCCAAAGGGGAGCTGCATCCAGATAATGACCGGCAGCAGCCACTGCCAATGGCATATATGGTGTCCCCTGCTTGAAAATGGCCGATGTTACGTTGCGGATAATACCGTCCCGGTCCAAGGAAACGTTGACATATCCCATGGCTGCAGCACTATTTTTCAGGATCTTGATGGGTAACAGTAACTGTTCAGTCTGGAAAGACCTGATTCTATCTTGGTTCTTGTCTTCCAGATCAAATTGATACAAGGCTTTCGAGGCGTCGGTAGCCGATTTTTTTTGCCCCCTTCCCGGTTCAAAAGCCATTCCCAAAATAACATTGCCGCTCCAGTCAACAGCCTGGGCCAAAAGGCTGTCATTGTCTGATTCTTTAATGATCTGGATCATTTCATCTAAAAAGATCTGGCTGCGAAAATCATCTTTCAGCAAGTTCAGTTCTGTAAATGATTTTGCAAGAGATTCAATTGCCGGTGCCACTCGGTTTTCTTCCGGTTCAGGAAAAAGAAGATCAAAAACAATGGTTTTTGCCTCACACGCCTTGAGACGGGCCAGTAAATGTACAAATACAGACCGGGGCCAAGGCCATCTGCCATAAGTTTCGATCCCTTTTGATTCAATTCCGGCAATAACAATATTTCCGGATGGTTTTCGCCCCCCACGAACCTTGAATCGCATATCCACACTTTTCAATCGCAACTCTTCAAGAACCGGTATCGGGATGTCAACTACAACCGGAATAAAAAAAAGGCCAGCAATGAAAAAACATATTGCTGTATGGATGAAGGTAATCTTTTGCATTTTTATTCCTATAACTACATACTAAACCCGATGGTTGAATCTGTTATGTGCAGTTATCGTTTCGATATCTCCTGTGAAATCAGCTTTATGAAGGGCATAGCTGAGAAACCTTCTTTTTTATATTTAAAATATTCGTAACACATTACCATTTTATAACCCTCCT
>JAAEKY010000761.1 GCA_024227235.1 Desulfobacteraceae bacterium
AAGTTCGTTTTGGTGCTATAAAACAAACCAATATCAATTAATTGCTTAACTAAACATCAAAGTAGTATATGCCCGACTTATCGTTGCACCAAGAAAAAAGGCTCTTGGTTTGAAGGGTAAACGTGTTGCACGCAAAAATATGCTCAGCTTGCAGCCGCCAATGAATTGGTCACTGAGTTTTGAATCATGCGCTAATTCCCGAAGATAATTGAACGGTTCGACTGTTCCATTCAACCACCATCATTATGATAGAATCTGAGCAAGGCATGCAAGACATACCATTACCCAACGATATATTTCAGAAGGCAGATTCTATTTTTGCTGAATATGAAACCTATAAGAAAATTTACGAAAGCGATAGCACCATCATTTTCAGGGCGTTATGTAAGCAAGATCAACAAAAAAAAATTTGAAGGTATTAAAGAGTGACCATATCCAAACCGAAAAACTTTTTGAATTTCAGCGCGAAAAATTATCCTACGCAAAACTTGAAAAGAACGTTCTATCGCAAATTAACGACTATCAGAAGATAAAAGGGCAATCCTGCATCGTACTGCAAGATCACGAGTGTGTTTCATTAGACCGCCTGATCCGGAAGCACGTTTTTAGTACCATTGAGTTTTTACGCATTGCCATACGGTTGACCGAAGTTGTGATTGAGACACAGAATGCCGGTGTTTTTCATTGTGAAATTAATCCAGGCAACATTATCTACAATTCGTCGACAGATTATTTAAGCCTCATCGATTTTGGTGCAGCTTGTTTTTCCCATCATGAAATG
>JAAEKY010000762.1 GCA_024227235.1 Desulfobacteraceae bacterium
AGTGACCGGTTTCAGCATTGATACAAGCCTTGAAGATGATAAGGTCGCAACGGATATCCCCAACTTTATGAGGTATTTTTTTGCAAATCAATTATTTCAAAAAATTCCTGATATCATTCATCCTGAAAAAATTTATGGCATCTATTCTAACCTTGATGTGTACAATAATTTTAAGTTTACCATTGCCTACGAAACTCAACATTTAGAAAAAACACCAGACGGTTTGGATATGCATATTATTCCCCCAAGAAATTATGCTGTCTTTGAAGCCCATGGACCTATGCCTGAAAAACTGGTCAACACCTGGCATTATATTTATGGAAACTGGCTGCCAAATTCGATCTATGAAAGGGAATCCGGTATTGACTTTGAAGTGTATGAACAAAGTTCTTTAATAGGGGAGAATGCAAAGGTGGATATCTATATACCCCTGAAAATAGTCAAAGAATGAGAAAGACCTTTAAATAAAGCCCCTTTTTGTCTAATTGCCGCGGAATATGAAAATGATAATCCTCAAAATATTCCTCCGGATAAAAGTTTAATCTTCCTTGCAATAAAATTAAATTGACCAGTGTTCAAAGGTCTCTGAGATCCCTTTGAATAATGATATAAAATGTCAAGAATCCGTTTTCTGTATCCTGTATAAATCAAGACAGGCTTGATCAGCCATATTTGAATAATATAAATTTTAAGGAGCTAAGGAAAATGGAATACGAAATTGAACAAAATAAAGACATCAATATTGCAGGTATTAAAACAAGAACAGATAATATAGAAGGCATAACGCTTATTCCCAAAGCCTGGGAAAAATTTTTCAGTGGAAATACCTTGGAAAAAATTGAAAATAAAGTCCCCGGACAAGGAGTCTATGCGGTCTATACAGAATATGAAGGTGATGAAAACGGTAAATATACATTTGTTCTCGGTGCTCAGACTCAAACTCGGGAGGTGCCAGGTGATCTATCGGGCTTTGTTATCCCAGCTGGGAAATATGCTGTCTTTACAGCCCAAAGCAAAGAAAAGGTCATTGAAGTATGGCAGTACATCTGGCAAAATGATTTTGAAAGAACCTATATTTCTGATTATGAATATTATGATATGGCAATACCAGAAGTGAAAATATATTTAGGTGTGAAGTAAGGGCCCACTCAAAAACAATTCATAAAGATTCTCCTTGTATGCTAATAATCAATGAGATATATCCCAGGTAATATGTTTCCATCTTAAGGAGAGTCTTTATGAACCGCCGGTTATTCACCATTGCTCTGGTTATCTGTTTAAGTTTTTTATACGGTTGTGCATCCATACAAGATAATATTTATGATTTTTTCATCAATGTTGAAACAAGCAGATCGGATTTAGTTCGTCAAACCGTAACCGTGGATGGGCAAAAGATGGCGTATCTGGAACGAAAAGGAACTGGCCAAACCATAGTTTTGCTGCATGGATTCTCAGCAGATAAAAACAATTGGTTACGCTTTGTCAGATATCTACCTGAAAACTATCGTGTATTGGCGATTGATATGCCAGGGCATGGAGATAATATTCAAGACCTCACTAAAAAGTATGATCCAGCTTCCTTGAGCAGTGGCGTTAGTAAAATGCTTGATACGATGGGAGTAGACCGCTTTCACATTGTAGGCAATTCATTGGGGGGGCTGGTTTCAAAAATATATGCATTTCATAATCCTGAGAAAATTATTACGTTAGGACTTTTTGATTCAGCAGGTGTTACCCCTTCTGACCCTGGTGAGTTTTTTAAAGGGTTGGAAAAAGGATACAACCCGTTTGATGTGAAGACAAGACAGGACTATGATGTCTTAAAAGCCTATGCATTTCACAATCATCCCTTTATCCCCTGGCCTGTTGACGCAGTCGTGGCCAGAAAACGGATAAAAAGAAATGATTTTAATCAAAAAATGTTCAAGGATGTGAGTGACAACAAGATGTTTCGAAATTCAGAATCTCAAAACGAGATGCTGTCAGGTCTGAAAATGTCTGTGATTGTTATCTGGGGAGATAAAGATAGGATACTTTCTATTACAAGTGTTCAGGTATATACTCAATACCTTCAGAATCTTGAAGCTTATGTTATAAAAGATTGCGGTCATATTCCCATGCTTGAAAGACCGGAAGAAACCGCAACCTACTACGTAAAGTTTATATCTAAATATTAATTATTTGGCCATCATGCTTTCCGGCATCCTAACCGCAACCACATGACCTTTTGCACAGATAATATTTTCTACAATGACGCTTGCTTCAATCACAGCTTTTTTCTCTGTGACTTCAAGAATTTTTCCTCTAATCTCAATTGCCGGCCCTAAAGGGGTTGGGGCAAGAAAGTCCACTTTTAAAGAGGCGGTTACAAACCTAAGGGCAGGCTCACTATCCATATCGCGGCCCTCTTTCTTGTAAGATGCAGCAGCAGCGGTTCCTGTACAATGGCAATCAATTAAAGAGGCAATGAGTCCACCATATACAAATCCTGGGAGAGCCATATGTTGTTCATTTGGAATATAGCTGGCAACGCTTTGGTCGCCATCCCAATAGCTTTTTATTTGCAACCCATGGTCATTTAATCTACCGCAGCCATAGCAATGGCTGAAATCATCTGAATAATAGTCCTGAAAAGCTTTTTGTTTCATTTTTATATATCTCCTTTAGCATATGTTTGATAGGTGATACCATTTTTTACACTATTTCTCAAAAGCAGATTTTAAGATCTTTGAATAATGTTCAATTTGTAAGCAAGGCACCATAACGCTCCCGTAAGGCAATAAGCCTTCCACTGGCAAGATAGCAAATTTTGAACTTTCTAAAAACTTTCTGCGATCATAGCAGTTATCATACTTTATGTTTCAGAATAGAATCTGCAAAAAAAATTATGGATTGAATATTAGAAAATAGACTTAGGCGTCTGCATCAAAAATGAGTCCTCGACCACTTTTGATATGATTAATCAAGTTTTCAAGCTGATCATGGGAGATATCATGTTTGAATGTTTTGTCGATTTTACCGAACTGATCAATGGTGACGATGTCAATGAAAATATCTTCTCCTTCCTGGTATACACAAAGCCGAAAAGGTGAATCTTTTTCTTCGAGCTCTTTATGGGTTTCATCAACTATCTTTGTTAGTTCATCAAAATGCTTTTTTGCTTCCTGAAAATGCCTTTTTTTCTTTTGCTTTCTTTTTTCATAAGAAAGAATATTCGGCTTATCCGGGTGAATGGGATCGCTCTGATTTATTTTTGATATATCTTCCATCACTCTAACCTATGGCATTTAGTAAAACAATTTTACACGTCTCCTTAATTATAGTATCGTTTGTTTGCACAAAAATCTTTAACATCTTGAATTTTAAACAGAAAGTGAGTTGATAAATTTAATTATCTTATTGGTTCCTACAACATCTCCCATGGCCATAATATGAATACCGTCTACAGCGTTAAAAATCTCTTTAATAAAATCACAGGCAATGTCAATACCGCTTGCACCCTCATTCTCCATCTTTGAGATAATGCTGTCCGGTACATCAATTCCGTCAACATTTTTATCCATAAATTTTGCCATCTTTACACTTTTTAAAGGCATTAACCCTAAAAAAACAGGTGTGTTCAAGGGCGTTACTTTTTCAAGAAATTCAATGGCTTTTGGTGCATCATACACAACCTGGGTTTGGAAGAAATCAGCTCCAGCTGAAATTTTCTTTTTTACTCTTTCAATTTCACGGTCTAAATCTTTGCTTGTCGGCATCGCTGTACAGGAAATAGTAAAATCTGTTTTTCCACCAAACTCTTTATCATTATAATCCAAGCCGTTATTGAGTTTTTTTATAAGCCGTACGAGTTCAAATGTATTATAGTCATACACCGCTTTTGAAGGATAAGGGCCATGCTTTGGTGGATCACCTGTTGTAACAAGAATATTCCTGATTCCCATGGCATGAGCACCTAACAGGTCTGCTTGTGTACCTAAAAGGCTTCTGTCCCGGCAAGTAAAATGGGGAATGGCAGGAATATTTAGTTCCTGCTGGATCAGGCTTCCCATGGCCGTTGCATTGATTCTTAAATTGCCCATTGGACAGTCATGGATATTTAACCCATCCAGTGGTAGATATTCTTTCGCTTTTTTCACAGCATCCTGAGTTAACACGCCTTTAACAGGGCCCAATTCTGTGGTAATGATAAATTTTTTACCCAGTTTTTCATTTAAATTCATATGCGGTTCCTTTTTCTAAAAATTAATCAATTTTGTCCGGATTTAGTTACTTTTATTGATCACTGTCATGCTTTTTATGCAACATCGGGTTAACTTGCATCCTCCATATTTGACAGGGCGTCATCAAACACCCGGATAAACATATCAACATCTGCCTTGTTGATTACCAATGGGGGGGTGATTTTGATCACATTATTAAATGGCCCGTCCATACCGGTTAAAATACCTCTATTTTTGAGGCGGTTAACCATTTCTATTGTTTTTCTGGTTGCCGGGGTAAGGGTCTCAGTGTCCATTACCAGTTCAACGCCAATAAAAAGGCCAGCACCTCTGACATCACCAATTATCTCATGCTTTTTCTTAAGGTCTTTTAGTCCTTCAAGCAGTCTTAACCCAATTTTATTTGCATGTTTTTGCAGACCTTCTTTTTTGATGACATCCAATACCGCCATTCCAATGGCACAAGAAACAGGATTCCCCCCAAAGGTAGCAAAAAACTCCATTCCATTGGAAAAGACTTGAGCAATTTTTCTTCGGGTTATAACAGCAGACATAGGATGCCCGTTTCCAATGGCTTTGCCCATGACAACAATATCTGGTACCACATTTTGAAGTTCAAATGCCCAGAAATGTGATCCAACTCTGCCAAAGCCAACCTGAACTTCATCCACAATGCACAGACCACCTGAATTTTTCACATGGCCAAAAGTGGTTTCCAAATACCCTTGAGGTGGAATCACCTGGCCGCCGCAGGACGGAAGGGACTCAGTTATAAATCCAGCAATTGGTGCTTTAATCGTATCGATAATGTGTTTGACTTCATCACCATAGGCTGTCCCTATTTCCTTGCCATGTCCTTTAAATTGTCCTCTGTATCCATCTGCCACAGGCACGATATGAACCCATGGCTCAGGTTCCCCTTTCCCCCCTTTTCCCATAAATTTATAGGGGCTGATATCAATCATTGAAGTGGTATGTCCGTGACAGGCGTTGTCAACAACCAATATATCTTTTTGCCCTGTATATGTCCTTGCGATTCTTAAAGCCAACTCATTGGCTTCACTGCCGGAATTGACAAAGAAACAGGTGTCTAATCCATCGGGTAAAGTATCGCACAATTTTTGGGCATACTCTGTGAGCCCATCATATAAATAATGAGTGTTGGTGTTCAGCTTGGCCATTTGTTTTTGGCCGGCTTGCACCACTTCAGGATGACAATGGCCCACATGGCATACATTGTTATGCAAATCAAGAAATGGCCTGCCATTGTAATCATATAGATATTGGGCTTTCCCATACATAATTTTTATGGGTGTCTCATAAGCAAGGGATGCAGAAGGGCTAATCGTTCTTTGACGGCTTTTTAAAAGCGCGTTGACAGATGCACCACGATCTGAAAATGGTTCAAGATCTGTTTTGCTTGCCAGGATGATAGTGGCCTGGGCCGGACCAGTCATGGAAAATGTTTCAAGATTTTTCCAGGCCCGTTCCTCTGGAACAAACCCGCTTTGTTTATCCGGCGCTATTTTTTTTCTTTCTGCTGAAATGATGACCCAGACAGCAAGTCGGGCACACATCAATGGAAAAATGACAGTCATCTCATCCATAGATAAAGGATGAATTTTGTGGTAGGCACCAATAATAGTTGCGGCTGACTCTAAAGAGTTTTCTTCATCAAGTGTTTGATATGCAAGGGCAATAGCAAGATCACAGACTGTTGGGTTTAAAAAACAGTCCCCAAAGTCTAAGATACCTGAAATTTTTCCATCAGAAACAAGGACATTTCCATCATTGATATCACCATGAATCAATGAAGTGGGTAAAGATTCAAATAAAGGCTTAGCAATCGCTGAATAAAGATGGAATACCCATTCTAGGATCTGGCGCTGTTCCGGATTGTCGATGAGAGAGATTTTAAACCGATGTTGGTCAGCCCGGACCAAATCCCATTGATGGGTCCGCTCAGCATCCGGATGAACAATAAAAGACATGGCCTCAGCCATTTTGGCCAGAATGTTCCCAAGATTTTTCAATTGGTCATTTCCGGCAGGAAGTGAGTTACACCAGGCTTTTCCTTGAACAAATTCAAGGAGTCGACCACGGATTTCGTGTCGTTGCTTTGTCATAAAACAGGCCTGGACAGACCCTGTCTGTGTTAAAATTATTTTTGGAAGCTGTATATTTAAGTCGGCATCAATGAGCCGCTCTACAGCAAGATGCTCGATTTCTATCATTCCAGCCGTCGTATCTCTTCCAGCCAGTTTTAGAACAAACCAGGTCCCGTCATCTTTTTTAATCAGATAGTTTTCATTCCTCCCAGCCAATTTTTCAATTTTCCCTGAAAAATCATATTCTATTTCCATCAATTCGGTAATGGTTTCAGTAGCGTGAAGGTCTGCTTTATCCTGCATGTCTTATCTCCATATAAGTTGAAAATTGACAAAGATGATAATTTTTTTATTATAGATATGTTGGAAGTTGTTTTGAAAGGTAAGCGCCCATGTGCCTGCAAAAGAAACACTCATTTTACGGCCTGTTTGTTTGAGAAATTATTTTGATTAGGGCTTTGGCATTATTATTTAAGCTCAGTCAGTGCCTCGTCAACTGCCTTTTTAACCGTCTGAATCACTTCTGGCTTGATATCAAATACCACACCCTTTTTTTTAGCCAGTTTTTTGACCAGAAGATAATCTTCAACAAGTTCATCGGGTATCACAATCTTTAAGACCTTTTTTTTTACTTTTTCGTCTGGTTTGCGGATAGTCATTATTTTTTCCCTAATTAATGTTGTTCATACAATGATTATTGATCCAGCATTCCACATTTCTTTTATATTACAATAGTATTTTTATTAAATAAACCTTTTTATATCCTAAAAATTAACTAGATAATTACAAATGCAATTTTTTATGAAAAAAAGCTTTTTGCATGCTGATGAACATAATCTCCAATAGTTTTGATTCTTTCCAAATCTTTGGCGCCGAGTGGTCCCAAATCAAGAGAAGTTAAAGCACTTTGCATTTGGTGAATGTTTTTAGGTCCGGTAAGGCAGATATTTACATTAGGATTGGATAATGAAAATCGGTAACAATCACTTGCTTTAAGTGCAGTAAACCCTTTGGGCATATGTTTTGGATTTAGAAGATGACCCCACCGGGTAGCCGTATAAGTAACAATACCAGGAGCAGGTGTTGTATCAAACAATGGGAAACTTTCTATTTCTGCCCCTCTGTGGGCGGGGTTATAACGAATATGGAACACATCAAAAATATTTTTTTGAGCCATTTTAGGAAAAAGAGATCGATTATGCCCGGACATCCCTATGAATTTACACAATCCTTTTTCTTTCATTTTTAGTGCAAAGTTTATCAAATTAGAAAATGGTTCACTATTATGCCACCCTAGCATGAGAACATCTGCATATTCTATCCCCAGAGAGTTTAATAATCGTTTAAATAAAAATTCTGTCATAAATCCCCATCTAGCATAGGTTTGGATGCAGATGACCATTTTGTTTCTGTGACCTTTCCTGCAAAGGTTTTTAATGGCGGTTTTCATACCGGATCGATGCCGGCCCGAGCCCAGATAAAAATAATTACATCCTTTTTCAAATGCATCTTCAAATGCTTTTGCGGGGGCACCATAACTGCCTGCAATGCCAAGTCTCCCGACCTTAAGGCCAGTGCTTCCAAGAAGGGTTGTTTTAAAATTATCAGTCATTATTTTACCTCTTTGTTTTTTAGGCAGTATATGTTTCGTCTGGATATTTTACAAAATGATTGAACCAAATCCATGACACCTTTGTTTTTCCCAAGCACACATTGCGGTTTCTTCCCGATTCAATACATTGTCGGGCGGGCTTCTCACTCACTGCACAGCGCATACCACCCATGCCGCCCCAAACGGTCTGTTGCAATTATGGGTTCTATCTCAACTCAGATTTAGACGGCTTCTGGTTTGAAGATTGAACACGTGCTTACACCGTGAGCATATAGTTTGCCATTTTGGTCTTTCAATTTTCCATCAGCTGTTGCAAAATTTTTTCCAATATGAAGAACCTGTGCCTCGCACTTTACAGCACCACATTTGGAAGTTACAGGTCGAACGAAATTGACTTTAATTTCTATAGTTGAACAATTTGTTCCTTTAGTAAGAGTTGAAAGAACAGAGGCGGTCATGGCAGTATCAAGTAAGGTTGAGATGACTCCCCCATGAACAGAAGAAAAAGGATTGTAGTGATATTCTTTGGGGTCTAACTCGTAAACCGCATAGCCATTTTTCACATTTAATATTTTGTATCCAATGAGCATTGCTACTGGAGGGGGCGCAATTATCTTATTTTGAATTGATCTAAGGTAATCCAAGCCTGAAACATTGGTGATATCTCTGGTATTATTTTTGGGATCTTTCCAAATGATAGTCTTTTTTCGATCAATGCTTTCCATTATGTTGATTCCTTTAAATACAGAACGTTGAAGCTCACGAGCCGCCGAGGCAAAGCCGGAAGGGACTGGGGTTTGAGGACGAAATCCTCTCCCTGCGGTCTGTTGTAAGCATTTGTTATGTCAGGTTTGTTGCCAAGTATAAAAGAGCCCCTCCACTAATTAAACAAAATGGAGAGTACAACAAACTGTCATATTTAGCAAAATTGCTTCCTTTAATTCGTTTGAAAAAACCAGCATATTTAAAATCACCAATTGCTCTTATAAGAAGTATAACTCCGATAGCAATGCCGACAATTTTTAAGAAAGGCAAATAATTAACAGGTACGCTGTCTGGGAAACCAAGACCCAGAGAAACACCCGCAAAACCACACAAGACAATCGAAACAAGAACCGTCCCAACAGGCCCTGGTGTAAAAACAGGCTCGCCATTCACAACGGGAACCATATTCCGAATATCCAATTTGTAACCTACTGCCCAGAGGACATGAAAGACTGCAATAATTGCAAACGCGATTGTCAGGGCAATTGATATAATTTGCATTTTATCCTTTTGCAGACAGAACGAGACTGTAGAATAAATTTTGACTCAATTAAAGCCATTTGTATCCACACGAGAGACACGCTGGCTTATGAACACAAATAATTTCACCACATTCGGGACAAATCCATTTCAGTTTCTCATTGCGAATGAAATGTCTGATCCCAAGGTCATTTATCATATTGAGATTATCAATCATGCTCATTTTATACCGGACCCTATATCGCTTATCCAATTGTTTCAAGCTGATGCAGGGGAAATTATCACAACTATTGGAACAATAGATAGTTTTACCTTTGGTGAGTTGCTCGCAGTTTCTGATTTTACATGTAGTCCGATATTTCGATTTTTGACTTTCTTGACTATCGATTCTAAGACAACCTGGACATGTATTCTTTTCTCGAATGTATCCCCAACAAAGACGGCAGTTCATTCCACACGGCGCAATCAAATTTGTAGGAATTGTAGTTGCCTTTTTTTGATGTTTTTTTGTCATGATATAAACGCTCAATTTCGTTTCAGTCTTGCCCGACAAGTGGAGCGCGAAGCAGCCCTCTTATGGAGACCTTTGAATAATGCCCCCTTTTGCCCAATTGCCACGGAATATGAAAATGATAATCCTCAAAAATATTCATCCAGTTATAATTTTAATCTTCCTTGCTATAAAACAAAATTGAACGGTCTTCAAAGGTCTCATAGTTTCTATACTGAACATTTGTATTTAGACAGGATATAGCTCCGCTCTGTCACTTCCAATGGGTGGTGGTCTTTTGATATCTTATAGGAGATTCTAATCCAAAGTGCAATTCGGGTAACCCATTCATTTGCAAAATATAAGGGATTATTTTTTTTGTGATAGAAAATTCAGGTATAAAAAGCTGCCGCATATGCTCCCTGCGCAATTGGCAAGTATATCAAAAGAAGAGGCAAACCTTTGGGGAACAAAAGCCTGATGGGTCTCATCTGATAGTCCATAAAGACAGGCAAATGCAATGGAGATGATTTTAATTTTTAAGGGGGACCATGAGGTTTTTTCTTTTTTAAGGTCCCTGGCACAAAGAAGAGATACAAGAGCGTATGCTATAAAGTGAAACACCTTATCATCATAAGGAAATAAGGGTTCAGAAATGATACCTGGATAACAAGACTGCCAGAAAATTAGCACGCATAATGCAATAACCGGCAGTCTGTAGGATACATTCAGAATCAGGGCATTAGAAGATTTCTGCATCTAATGTTCTTTGTTTAATATGATGCAATACCGGGTCTAAAAATTCTTTCATGGAAAGGCCCATTTTTACTTTTCCGTCAAGGGTCCTGACAGACAGGGTCTTGTTATCTTTTTCTTTATCTCCAATGGTGATGATTAAGGGGATATAATTTAGCTGGGCATCCCGGACTTTTCTTTTTAAAGTTTCACTTCTTTTATCCACTTCACATCTGATCTTATGGGATTCTAATTCTGATTTTATGGTACCCGCATGATCTGAAAGATCCTGGTTTATGGGTAAAAGGATGGCCTGGACAGGTGCCAGCCATAACGGGAATTTTCCTGCAAAGTGCTCCACGAGGATACCGAAAAATCGTTCCAGAGATCCGTAAATAACCCGGTGGATCATTATGGGGCGATGTTTTTCATTGTCTTTGCCTTTATAAGTCAGGTCAAATCTTTCTGGCAGAGACATGTCCAATTGGACAGTACCGCATTGCCAGGTTCTGCCTAAGGCATCTTTGATGTGAATATCTATTTTAGGACCGTAAAAGGCGCCGTCTCCTTCATTGATAAAGTATTCCTGGCCATAGAGTTTTAAGGCAGCTTCAAGGCCGTTGGTTGCTTGTTCCCACTGCTCATCCGTTCCAATAGATTTTTTAGGTCGAGTGGAAAGTTCAAGGTGAAAATTGAGGCCGAATCGTCCGTATATTCTTTTGGCAAGTTCAAGAACGCCGCGAACTTCAGTTCCGATCTGGTCAGGCGTCATGAAGATATGGGCATCGTCCTGGTGAAAGGCCCTGACCCTGAAAAGTCCTGACAAGGCACCAGACAGTTCATGTCTGTGTACAAGGCCGACTTCACCGGCTCTTAGGGGAAGATCCCTGTATGAGTAGGCTTTTGTTTTGTAAAGCAGCATGCCGCCGGGGCAGTTCATGGGTTTTATGGCATATTCTTCATCATCGATAACAGAGGTGTACATGTTTTCACGATAGTTTTCCCAGTGGCCGCTTTGTTCCCAGAGTTTTTTGTTTAGCATGACAGGGGTTTTAGTTTCTACATACCCGGCAGTTTTATGTTCTTCACGCCAATAGTCTAAAAGTGCATTCCAGACTTCAATCCCTTTGGCATGGAAAAAGGGCATACCGGCAGCTTCATCATGAAATGAATATAGATCCAATTTAGTGCCAAGTTTTCTGTGGTCTCTTTTTTTGGCTTCTTCAATCATATTGATATATTTATTGAGTTTCTTTTTGTCAAAAAAGGAGATCCCGTAAAGGCGCTGGAGCTGTTCTCTTGTTTGATCCGCTCTCCAATAGGCTCCGGAAATTTTTAAAAGTTTGAATCCTTTAATCATACCGGTATGTGGAATGTGAGGGCCGCGGCAAAGATCAATAAATTTACCGTTTTGATATAAGGATATTTCCTGATCTACAAGCTCATTAATCAGTTCAAGTTTAAATGGGTTGTCTTTGAAAATTTCAAGGGCTTGTTCTTTAGACACCACTTTTCGTTCAAATGTATTCTTGGCCTTGATGATTTTTTTCATTTCCGATTCAATGGCACCAAGGTCGCCTTTTGAAATCGGGTCCATGTCTATGTCATAGTAAAATCCATCTTCTACAACAGGCCCGATGGTTAATTTGGCATCCGTATATATATTTAACACAGCCTCAGCCATGACATGAGCAGAAGAATGTCTTAAGATCTCAAGACCTTCATCATCTTTGGCTGTAATAAAGCTTATGGCCGTGTCTTGCTCGATGAGATTGCTTAAATCTTTGAGGGTATCATCGATTTTCATTGCCACACAATTTCTGGCAAATCCTTCAGAAATACTTTTGGCAACATCCATGCCCGTTGGAATGTTTTCAAAGCTCTTTATACTATTGTCCGGAAATGTTATGTTGATCATCTTGTTTTCCAATGTGTTATGTTATTTGTTAAATAAGACATGAATTTTAGAAGAAGTAGTGTAAACAATCAAGGGAAAAAATATTGAAATACAAGTTTATTGAATCAAATGCTGAACTTAAAAATGTCTGTGATGCTCTTTTAGAAGAAAAAATTATCAGTGTGGACCTGGAAGCAGATTCCATGCATTGTTTTAAAGAAAAAATCTGCTTGATCCAGATTGCGACCCAAAGCCAGGCTTTTCTGGTTGATCCTTTTGTGATTAAAGACATTTCTAATTTTGTTAATGTTCTTGAAAATCAAGATGTTATAAAAGTATTTCATGGGTCTGATTTTGATATCAGAAGTCTTGACAGAGATTATCAGGTACGGGTGAAAAACCTGTTTGATACAGAAATTGCCTGTCGATTTTTAGGGATCCAGGAACGGGGGCTTGCAGCACTTTTAAAACAGAATTTTAATGTGGATGTTGATAAAAAATTTCAAAAAGTAGACTGGGCAAAACGCCCGCTTAAACCTGAGATGATTGAATATTCAGTTGGAGATGTGGCCTATCTGGTCGAATTGCATGATATTATCAAAGAAAAACTTTATAAAATAGGCCGACTTGACTGGGCGAATGAAGAGTTTGAAATACAAGCACAGGTTCGGTACGAAAATAATCATGGTTTGCCGTTATTTAAAAAATTTAAAGGCGCCGGTAAAATGGACAATCGAAGTCTGGCTGTACTTGAAAATTTATTACAGGTTCGCCTTGATATTGCAAAAAAGAAAGACAAACCATTGTATAAAGTTTTGTCAAATCCTGCGTTAATGACCATGGCGTATAAAAAGCCTGTGACAATTGATCAAATGCTAAAAGAAAGGGCGTTAACCAAAAAGCAGGTGGGTATGTTTGGGAAAAAATG
This sequence comes from Desulfobacteraceae bacterium, assembly GCA_024227235.1. Lineage (GTDB taxonomy): Bacteria > Desulfobacterota > Desulfobacteria > Desulfobacterales > Desulfobacteraceae > Desulfobacula. The sequence goes on from JAAEKY010000762.1 coordinate 13,239, forward strand.
TGTAGAATCTGTTGTAAATGCGATGCAATTGGAACATAAAGATCTGCCGTCATACCCAAAAACCAAAAGATTTAAAAAGGATGAAAGCGCTCAAAAACGGATCAAGCTCCTGAAAAAGATGAGAGAAAAACTCAGCAGTAAGATGCAGATGGACCCTGGATTTTTATTGAATAATGCAATGATCGGATCCATAGCACATCAGAATCCTTCAACACCCAAAGAACTTGGAGAAGTCGAACAGGTAAGACTTTGGCAGGTTCAGGCCATTGGTGAAGATATTCTTAAAACCCTTGGGTTTTGAATGGCATGACAAAGGAAACCATGGAACTTGAATTTATTAAAATGGAAGGCCTTGGCAATGATTTCATCCTGCTTGATGACACAAAGGGAGAGATTGAACAAAAGACAGGCTATCCATTGCTTTCGAAAAAACTTTGTTCACGGCATTTTGGTATTGGTGCAGATGGTATTATACTGATTCTTAACTCCCAAGATCATGATATTAAATTTCGGATATATAATTCTGATGGATCACAGGCCCAGATGTGCGGTAATGGTATGCGATGTTTTGCAAAACATCTGTATGAAACCAAGACGTTGTCTCAAAAAAAGATACGGGTGGATACAAAAGCGGGAACCGTTATTCCAGAAGTGATAGTGGATGATAATGATAAGGTCCAATCCGTTCAGGTGAATATGGGAAAGCCTATTCTAAACTGCCAAAATATTCCATTTATAAGTGATAATGAAAAGGCCATTGAAGAAAAACTGATGGTTGGAGATATTGTGTATAAAATTACAACCGTCTCAATGGGAAACCCTCATGCGGTTGTTTTTGTGGATGATGTGCAAAAGATTGATGTCAAATCAATCGGTCCATTAATTGAAACCCATGACAGGTTTCCGGAAAAAACCAATGTTGAGTTTATTGAAGTGGTAAGCAAGACGCAATTAAAAATGAAGATCTGGGAAAGAGGGGCTGGAATCACCTTGGCTTGTGGTACTGGGGCTTGTGCGGCTCTTGTTGCCGCTTATTTAACCAAAAGAACCGGGCCAAAGGCTGTTGTTCAACTTGATGGTGGTGACCTGGAAATTTTTTGGGATAAAGATACCAACCACATTTTTAAAACCGGCCCGGCAAACCTGGTGTTTAAAGGCCGGATTAACCTGGATATTGCCTGAAATATATAGGTTAGCTCAACATTGTATACAAGTTGAATATCTGATATATGCTAAATATCCGAGATGATAAACATCCCAAGATTACAGACATCGGGGTAAACAGTTCTGCCATCAATCCCTAAGCGGCCACCTAAAATTTAATGGAGTTGGCGACAACCTCAACAATGCTTTTAACCTGAAAATCTATATTATAATTTTCGGCAATATCCCGGATTTGATTTTTACAATTAAAACAGCCTGTAATAACAGTCTTTGCACCTGTTCTTTTGATTTGCTCAGCTTTTATTTTACCCATTCGTTGACGGATATGGCCCAAATCACCTGTGGATGCCAGTCCGCCGCCACCACCGCAGCAATAATTGTGGACGCCTGTGGGTGTCATTTCTACAAAATTGGTGGTCAATTCTCTGATCACACGTCTGGGGGGCTCAATTACACCCCCTCGACGACCAATATTGCAAGGATCATGATAGGTAACAGGGCCTTCAAATAAATCTTTTTTAAGTTTTATTCTTCCAGATTGCACATATTGGTCAATGAGTTCAACAAATGTATAAATTTCAAAGTCAAACCGTTGACCCTGAATTTTTTCTATCTCATGTTTTAATACCCGATATCCATGGCCGCAAGGCGCCAGCGTAATGGAGTTGGCGTTGGCAATTTTCCTGGCCTCAAGTGGTCTAGTGGCTACATGATATGCATTTTCCTTACTGCCTTGGTAAAAGGCATAGTTGGCAACATCAAATCCGTGGGTGGAAAGTGTATAGCTTTCTTTGGCTGCCTCCAGAATCTTGAGCTCATCCATGAGTAAAAAAGGAAGATCTCTGAGTGTTAATGGATGAGGAACATATAGGGTTTCAACGTCTTTTTTATCAATGGGAAGTTCAAATCCTTCTCCCATATCATCTTCCATTTCTTCTGCAAGCCATTCAATGGTATCAATGAAATCTTCTTTGGAAAGTCCCAGATAATTGCCGATTTCAAGGGCCGTATTTACAGGACCGATAAGTCCTGATGGCAGCTTCCCAAGCCCGAATAAAAGAGCCCTTGCCATGTACATGATTTCTCCGGTATTAATCCCCATTGGGCAGGCCAATGCACAATTCCCACAAATGGTACAGTTTTCAAAAGCTGCTTTATAAAGAAGGTCAAAATCCGGGTTTGTTATGGGATCTTTAGTGCTGGATAGACCTATTTTTGATTTGATGGGATGAAAATACTGAGAAATAATTTTTTTTAGTATTTTAATTCTATTGGCAGGGATATGTTCAGGCTCTTTTTCTGAACAATAATAATGGCAAGCCTTGGCGCAGGCACCACAGTTGATGCAGGCATTGATCATGGAGAAAAACTTGGTACTGGTATATTTATCAAAGATGCCTCTTAATTTTTCAATATATTCTTTAGAACTTAATCGGTTATCAGCATCTGTTGGCGTCGTTGTTGAATTTGGTGCAGTCATATCTAAATTATCCTTAAAAAGTTATTTCTTGTGACATTCACCACAGGTTGTCGGGCCGGCAGGTTTTCTTTCTTTTTTTAATGTTCTATGGCACTGAGTACAACTTGCGTGATTCGCCTCTCTTAATGCCAGAACATTTCCATCTGGCTTAGAAGAGTGGCAGTCATAACAGGCAGCTTCTTCACCTTCCGAGTAAACCAGTGTATTCTTGTCTGCATCCAGAATATGGTGGCACTTGGCGCATCCTGTCTCTCCTAAACTGTCTTCATGCAAAGAATGGTCAAAATCAGCTGCCGGCCTTTTTTGGTTTGAAAAGATAGCAAGCATTGGATCTTGGGTTTTATTGTCGGATTTGTCATTTTGGGCAAAAAGGGTGGTGCTTAACATACAGATAAAAATACTGCATATTATAATGATGCCAGAGATGTTTATATTATCTTTCATTAGGGTTTCCTTTGAGTCTATACAATTGAACTTTACCAGTCGTTTGATTTTAGGGATCCACCAAAATCAGCTCCCATGTAGTATCGTGAAAAGGGATAAATAATCATATGCCACAGTCTTGAAAAAGGAATCATGGCAATGAGGATTTCACTTGATAGAAGATGCAAGATAATAAATGGCCGATACGGACCCATTTGATGAAACGCTAAAAACCCGGTTAAAAAAGAAGCAAAAATAAGGATCAGAAGTATAAAATCAGATGTCTGGCTGACCATTTTAATTTCAGGGACCACAAGTCTTCTCACAAAAAAGAAGATGCAGGCAAATAAAACAAAAAGGGTCATTATATCAGCTAAACCGTTTGAGATACCCCTCCACAAGACTCCGTAGGATTCAAACCATGACACAATATGGGCCATGAAGAATATAGGCACTAAAAGTACACTGATGTGAAAGAAGAAAATAATAATAGTGGATAAAGGCTTTCCTCTCATAGATCGTGTGGCAAAAGGGATAAGTCCAAACATGATACCCTTAAATCCATTGGCTAAATTCTCTTTTGGATTGAGCATTTTCGGGTTTGTTCCCTTAAGATAAAAGCTGACCAGCCTGAAACAAGTGCCCAAAATTAAAATGGCAAATGAAATCATGGCTAACGGCCCGCGTACAAATTCATAAAAATCCAATTTTTCCATCCTTTTAATATTGAAAATTTAAAGAAAGACCCGGGTCCTTCTTTTTTGTATATGTTTGATTAATTCTTAAAGTTATAAGATAATCTCTACCATAGTAGTCAAGATATTTGTATTCAAACTTGAATCCCAAGTCAAGGCTTAATGTCACGGCGTTGATAACAGGGCTAAAGCAAGGATGCCAAGGGTAGTAAATAGTGCAAGGCCTTCTTTTTGAGGAAATTGAATGGTCCGGTTTAAAGGGAAAAATATGATGCCGGGAAAAAGCCCGCATAAAAATCCAAGCACATGGGCCCAGACATCTGTATTTTCTCCATGACTGAACATGCCAACAAGCACAGCACCTGCAATTAACGGCATAAAGTTGTTCAATTGAAGGGGTTTGCCCTTTTGTGTGATCTGATAGGCGGCAAGCAGACCTGCCGCTCCCATGATAGACGTTGAAGCACCAATGGATAAATGAGCACTTTGATAAAGGTAGGCATTGAGCAAGTTCCCAAGTGTTCCGGCAAACAGCAGCATGAAGGGGCCCATACCAAATCCTGCAAGACTGATTAATGGCGCTCCAAAAATTAACATGCCTGCCATATTTCCGATAAGGTGCTGTGCATTAGAATGTAAAAATAAAGCCGTAATCGCTCTGTATGTTTCTCCCTGAAGAATAAAAAGGGCAGACGCGCCATACTTTAATATCATGTTTTCATGACTAAGGGTGTGAATGCATGTGGCATGAATACCACATAAGAGTCCCATAATTATAAAAGCAGTAAGGGATTTGAATGAGGAGATGGGAAATTCTTGTAACTTTTGCTTGAGCCTGAAAAACTTATTTTCTTTATAATAGGTTTCTATTGTTGCCACAGCTTTATTTGCATCTTTTTCATTTACCAGGATATGAAATAAGTTGTTTTCTTTTTCAACGCGGTTTTCAATGTGTTGAGATGTTAAGATCAAGATAATTAAATCTGCTTTTTTAGCAGGAAGATGGGTATAAATTTTTATTAAATTTTCATCCACTGTCGAATGAACCTTGATCTTTTGTTAAGACGATGATTTTAATACAATTAGTGTCTGATCGAAAACCCGTGTTTGGACAAAAAATTGTCCATATGCAAGGCGCAAGAAATCTTGAAACCGGAGTGTACTACTGTACATGAGGCCACTCTTATAATTTGGCAAGATTCCGCAGCAACGCAGCAGCTGGGTGAGTTTTTGTTCAAACACTAATAAAAAGTGTCAATGCTTGAATTAATGTATATATGAAACTTAAGGGAAAAGAAACATGCAAATCATACGGTTTGAAAGTGATGACAATAAAATTTATACCGGGTGTGACATTGATGATCAAAAAGCGTCAGTGATCAAGGGAGACATCTATTCTGATTTTTCTATTTCTTCAAAAAGAAAATCAATTAAAAAACTTTTACCGCCCATTTTACCCACAGCTATTTTCTGTATCGGTCTAAACTATAGACTTCATGCCAAAGAAACCGGCGCCCAATTGCCCAAAAATCCTGTAGTGTTTATGAAAAATATAAGCGCGGCAACAGGTCCTCTGGATGATATCCAAATTCCAACATCCTGTATCAAGACTCCTGAGGTGGATTATGAAGCTGAACTTGCTATAATTATAAAAAAGCCGGTTAAGAATGTTGCTTTGGAAGATGCACTTGATACTGTCTTAGGATATACCTGTGCCAATGACGTATCTGCCAGAAGGTGGCAAAAGCATGGTGGCGGAGGTCAATGGGTAAAAGGGAAAAGCTTTGATACCTTCTGTCCGTTTGGGCCATGGATTGTAACACCCGATGAAATTGAAGATCCGAATAGCCTGGATATCGAGTGCCGGCTGAATGGTGATACCATGCAAAAAAGTAATACCAGTGATATGATTTTTTCAGTGGCCCAGATTATTTCTTATCTATCCCAATCAACCACAATAGTTCCCGGGACACTTATTTTAACCGGCACACCGAGTGGGGTAGGATTTACAAGGGAACCTCCCGTCTATCTCAGCTCAGGAGATGTGCTTGAAACCAAAATAGAGAAAATAGGGGGGTTAAAAAATCAGGTAACACTGGAGAAAGAATAAAAATAACCGCTGGGAAAGAGGGGGAGGGTATCCTTCCCGGCGGTTTGGTGTGAAATAATCAGGGATTAATTCGTGTTGTTGTTATAGCCACCACTACTTCCGGGTCCCTGGCATCCACCTTGACCGTATTGATTGCCCCGGCCCCTGTTGTTTTGCCATTTGCCACGGCTGTGCTTGCCTCTTGAACCCATATTAAGTCCCGGCGCAATTTTTTTTGCCGCCAATTTATAGTCGATTTGTTTATCTCTGACCTGTTTTTGAAGATCAGCCATCTCCTGCGATAATTGATAAAGCTTTTCTCTGTCTGGTTCAGATGTTTCCATGAGCATTTTTATTTCCTGCTTTTTTTGGAGTTTTGCAGATCTGAACTCATATGACTCATCAATGAATTTTTGACGAAGCGCTGTGAGGCTGTCCTTTTGCTCCTGAGACAGGTCGCTCCAGGCATTTTGCCCCCCATAACCATACCCTGCGCCTCCTCCTCTGCCTGTTCCATATGCGAACCCGATTCCTGCAATAAAAGCAACCAAAAGGACTGTACTGATGATAATTGCTGATTTTTTCATAATAACCTCCACGTTATTGGTTTATTAAATTGATCGTTTTGATCAAGTGTTAATGCATAATAGAGCAAAGGGCGTGCCAAATAATTAAAATAATTTTTAATATATTGAAATTACAATAAATATTGAATGAATATTTGAAATAGAAACTTGATTTGAATTTTAGGATGTTGTATACTTTTTACACAGTTTGATGTACCCAGGTGTGTACAAAATACCCATAGTGTGAGTAAAGAAAATTTTAGGACAGCCGTAAACATTGATTGTTAGGCGTGGTACTAATTTTGCTTACACTATTTTAAGGTAGCGGCAAAATATAGCAGTTATCATAACCTAAAGGTCACACGTAAATATATTCTTTATCCTGAAATGTATAAAGGCGTAAGGCAGAGGTAGTGTGTGTGGTAAAGATTTTTACGGATTTAATTCCTTCGGGCGGCAGGACGCCGCAGGAGAAGGAATTGTCCTCGGAAAAAATCATGGATGATTTTTGAGACTGAATGAAAATTTTTGCCGCATACACTGCCGGAGACTAATCAAAAAATAGGACTTGGGCTAAGCTCATGAAAAAAAAGAGGCTTCAACTTGTTTCACCCATTTTGCTGGCAGGTGTCTTGGTCATCCTTCTACCGATTTTTACACTGATGACATTGGACAGGCTCGAAAGACAAAAGGAATTTTTCACTCAACGGCTGTTTGAAAAAGGCGTTTCATTGATTCGGACCTTTGAGGCAGGAACAAGAACTGGAATGTTCACTATGCGATGGGGGGCCAAACGAATTCAGACAATGCTGTCAGAAACTGCATTACAGCCCGAAGTTGTTTATATGATGATCGCTTCTAAGGAGGGACGGATTTTAGCACACTCAGATGCGTCTTTAGTGGGGCAGATGTATAATTCAATGCCAGACATTATAAAAACAAAGAAAGACTCAAACCTGGTGGAATATCGAATTCAAAAATACAATGAAGGTGTTGAGATTTTTGAAATATACAAACGCTTTATTCCGGCAAGGGCTAAATTTATGCGAAGGCATATGCGGAGGCATCAAATGGGGCCGTATCCGCTTGAAAGTGCGCCTGGTCAAAAAAATGTTCAACAAAACAGCCAACAAAAAACTAAGGATTGGATCAGTCTCTATATTCAAAACCAGACAGACAAACTGCCTGAAATGGCAGAGCATTATATTTTAGCAGGGCTTTCCATGGAAAAAGTGAGGCACGCGAGGAAAAGACTGGTAAAGGAGACGATCTGGCGAGGGGTTTCTTTTTTTATTCTCGGGTGTATTGGTATGGTTGCTTTGTTTATGTTTCAGGCATATCGATCTGCCAGGGCATCTTTAACCAGCGTGAAAGCCTTTTCTGATACTATAATTGAAAATATGCCTTCCGGGCTATTAACAATAGATACGCAATATCGAGTTACATCATTGAATCAGGCAGCAAAAGAGATGTTTCATAAGGATATCAGCACACCATTTCCAGAAATAATTGAATTGATAAAACAAATGGAAACATCTTTGGATGTCCTCAACACAGAAATCAGCGTAACAGTTGCACCTGAGCATAATATTCGTATTTATATCACAGCTTCTCCTATCAAAGACAATGAAAATAAAGTCATAGGGTTTTTATTTCTTTTCAGAGATTTGACTCAGATAAGAGAATTAAAAAAACAAGTGGAAACAAATAAGCGACTGGCTGCTATCGGTAAACTTGCCGCAGGTGTTGCCCATGAGATCAGAAATCCATTGAGTTCCATTAAAGGGTTTGCCACCTATTTTGGCAAACGATATGAAGACAATGAGGCGGATAAAGAAACCGCCCAAATTATGGTCAAAGAAGTGGAACGCATTAATCGATCCATCACTGCGCTGCTTGAATTTGCAAAACCCATGACAGTTGAGAAAAAACAAGTGGATATTGAAGATATTATTACGCATTCCTTAAAGCTTGTTCATCAAGACTTAAACAAGAAAAAAATCCGGGTAATGGTTGACATTGATACCACCAATAAATTGATTTCATCAGATGGCGACCGTATCAACCAAGTGCTTTTAAACTTATATATTAACGCTATTGAGGCTTTGGAAAATGAAGGGACACTTCAAATCAATGTGCGAGATAGTGAAAATTCAGAGCAGATTGAAATACGGGTAAAAGATAATGGTATCGGCATTGATCAGGATATGCTGGATCAGATTTTTGATCCTTATTTTACGACACGATCCACAGGAACAGGGCTTGGACTTTCCATTGTTCACCGCATTATTGAAAATCTTGAGGGCCATATTCATGTGGAAAGCACAAAAGGTGAGGGGACCTGCTTTATTATCAGTTTGCCGGTTTAATAGTTTTTGAACGGCTCGTAGAGGAGCAAAGCTCACAAACTCACCCATCTGCTGCGTTGCTATAAAATTCTGCCAAATTATAAATCGGGCCTCATGTACAGTAGTACACTCCGGTTTCAGAATTTCTTGCGCCTTGCATATGGGCAACTTTTCGTCCAAACACTGGTTTTTGGTCAGGCACTAAATAAAAGGGTATAAGAAAATATGAAAAAGATACTTGTGGTTGATGATGATGGCGCCCATGCCAGAATGCTCAAAACCTTGATGCAAGACTGGGGATATGAGATTCATCTGGCAGACGATGGAACACTTGCTGTGGAAATGGTCAAAATGCAGGCGTTTGATATGGTACTGATGGACATGAAGATGGTCAAAATGTCCGGCATGGAAGCGTTGCAGCTGATTAAATCGTATAATTCTTCAATCCCTGTGATTATCATGACAGCCTATTCATCCGTTAATACCGCTGTAAAAGCCTTGAAGATCGGTGCGTATGATTATCTGACCAAACCGTTGGATTTTGACAAACTCAAATTAACTATTGACCGTATATTTGAAAGCATTTTTTTAAAAACAGAAAACAAACATTTAAAAACCCGGTTAATTGAGCAATCATTTACCCATGATATTATAGGGAAAAGTCCTGCATTGCTTGCGTTGCTGGATACCATTCATATGGTGGCACCCACGGATGCCAATGTTTTGGTAATGGGGGAATCTGGCACTGGTAAGGAATTGGTTTCATCCGCCATCCATTTTAATTCTTTAAGAAAAGACCATTCTTTTATACGGATTAATTGTGCTGCTATTACCGAAACCCTTTTGGAGTCAGAACTTTTTGGCCATGAAAAAGGATCGTTTACCGGTGCAGACAAGAAAAGAAAAGGAAAATTTTTGCTGGCAGATAAGGGCAGTATTCTTTTAGATGAAATCGGTGAAATGAGTTTTTCCATGCAGGCAAAGCTTTTAAGAGTGATTCAGGAAAAAGAATTCATGCCAGTAGGAAGCGATGAGAATATAAAAACAGATGTTCGAATTATTGCTGCAACCAATAAGGATTTAAAAAAAATATCTGAACAAGGCGGTTTTCGCCAGGATTTATACTACAGGCTGAATGTTGTAAGTATTGAGGTCCCTCCTTTGAGGCAGAGAGCAGAAGATATCCCCACGCTCGCTCATCATTTTTTAGAAACATTCTCAAAGAGAAATAAACGGGAAATTAAAGGGTTCTCGCCTGATGCCATGGACGCAATGATTCGATATTACTGGGAGGGAAATGTCAGAGAATTAATGAACTGCATAGAAAGGGGGGTGGTTCTCGCCCGATCGGATTATATCTGTCTTGAAGATCTTTCTTTTATGACAGATAAAAATGGTGCAAATATGGAAACAGATGCTGACTTTGGGAACATTAGTCTGTCAAAGGTTGAAGAAAAAGCCATTCTTTCAACGTTTGAATCAGCAAAAGGCAATAAAAGTGAAACAGCAAGAAGGCTGGGTATTACCCGAAAAACCCTGTTAAAGAAATTAAAATTATATGGGAAAAAGTAAAAGATGAATAAAGAGTATATCATTGAAAATTGCATGAAAGAGGCCATTGCCAACAGAGATAATTATATTTTCCAGACATCCGGGATAAGACCTGAACAAAAAGAGATAGCCAATGCCTTGTCCAAGTATTTTGTTTTAAAGGAAATTTTGGATTTTGTTTTGCTTGAAAGACAGGAAAACTAGAATCTTTCAATCAACTTGTTGATCAGAAAGGTACTTTCCCGCATAGCCTGTTCACTAAATGGGCCGAACCATTGAGAGATATGGTTGAATTTTTCAATAAAAAGCTGTTTGTCATTTTTTTCCAGCATCTCAAGATGGGTGTTTAAGGATTCAATATAGTCTCTTAAAAGCTGCCTGCGTTCTTTGGTCGCAAAAATGATTTCAGAATATAAAGATGCATCCTGGGCAAATAATCTTCCCACCATTCCCAGTTCAAGACGGTAAATTGGACTTGAAAATTCAAGGGTCCTTTCAATACGGGCTTCTTTTTCATGTAAAAACTGTCCAAATCCAAATGTAGCAAAATGGCGAAGCGCCTGAACCAATTCCATAATATGATCATGCTCCTTGGCAGTCGCCTCAACAACGATAGCCCCCCATAGCGTAAACTGCTCCACTATCCATTGGCAGCTTTGTGAATTTCGCCCGGGTGTAACGACAATAATTTGCTTATCAAGGGAGGTTGAGGTGCCCCCAAATAAAGGGTGAAGCCCTATTACAGGGCCTTTATGACATTCTATCATTTTCTTTAAAGGTTTTTGTTTTATACTGGTCAAATCTGCAAGAATGGTATTTGATTCTAAGAATGGAGCAATCTGTTCAATAATATCTTCGGTTTTTTCAATGGGAACGGATACAATAACAAGATCAATTCCAATGCAAAGTTGTTTTGCATTGTTCCAGTCTTGCCGGGTAAGAATCGTGACGTCATACTCTGATTTTTGAAACAATGTGGTAAAAAACCGTCCCATTTCTCCAGCCCCGCCAATGATGAGAATTCTGGCGCCTGGCCTGACCCCTTTATGCGCCATCTGATCGGTCTGCTTAACACGGGACTGTCTTAAAATCACTCGGTATAGGTCTTCCATAAAATCAGGATCAAGGTTTGCCTTACCCGCTTGAATTCTGAGTTTTGAGATAAGGTCTTCTTCCCTTGCTGGATGATACACAGGGATATGGTGTTCTTTCTTTAATTTAACGACTTTTTCAACTTGAGCGTGGCGTTGGGCAAGAAGGGAAAGTATCTTTGAATCAATTTTATCAATAGTGTTCCTTAATGGAATAATATCTTTTTCAAATGTAGCTTTATTTTTTTCCAATCTTAATTCTCTTTTAAAAATATTATTGATCCTATAAAGGCATGAATTATCACTAAAACCTAATAATTTCAAGATCTGTTGGTAATTGAACAGGGCAATTAAAATAATAAAATAGAAGTTAATGTAAGCGGTTTGTTTATGTGCAGCCTAAAATGGCAGAGATCAAGCACCAAATTACTATGAAAATTTTCAAACACATGTCTTGTTTAAAATCACAAAATAGTTTATAAAAATTAAAATCCGAATCAAAAAAACC
>JAAEKY010000763.1 GCA_024227235.1 Desulfobacteraceae bacterium
AACGAGGGATTTGGAGTCCTCCGGCTTTCCCGGAGCGGTAGAAAAGATGGCATAAAATCGACCCGATCCACAAGTTAACCGCTGGTCAATTCCTGATATATGGCCTAAACACGATATTTGCTCAACGCTCATAAGGCTTTTCAACCCTTTTGCCATCTTTTTTATGCAACTGTGGGGGTCACTCTGGGCAATGCCGCTTCCACCGGAGCGCTAATGGCGTAGTTGTCCAAGAAAAAATGGAACCAAGTAAATGCGATTACCGATCACACGGTTTTGGTTCCATATAAAGGATAGAAAAATCAGGCTTTGACAATCACGGTTTTCTTAAGATACTCTTAATTTATCTGCCTCTTTCACGCTAAAACCAGACCGCAACATGTTAATGTCCGCTCTATTCTATTTCGATGATGATGGAAAATGCATTTTTAAATGATTTATCGTATACTTTTGGGCCATTGATTGCTTCTGCAAGGCTATTTTTTTGAAATGCTCCCGCATTTTATGAATACAATTATATATTGTTAACCATGACGGGGCTGAATCAAAATGCAAGCATCCAAGACTAACAAGTATTCATTTTTCACTCAAAAGGAATCATAGATGGCGGCAAAACCAACTTATGAAGAATTAGAAAAAAAGGTTCAGGAATTAGAACAAACAGATTTTGAGCACAAGCGAGCAGAGAAGAAGTTGCTGGACAGTGAGCAAAAGTTCCGTCAAATCTTTAATAATATTTTAGATGTTTATTATGAAGCAGCCCTTGATGGAACCATTTTAGAAGTAAGCCCTTCCATTGAAAAGCATT
>JAAEKY010000764.1 GCA_024227235.1 Desulfobacteraceae bacterium
TGTATAACTACCACATCATCTACAATGCAAAAACCCATATCAACCGGCTGTTTAAGGCGTTTACATGGGGAGTGCTGATTCTGAGTGCATCATTGCTATTGTATGGTGGGTCACATTCAGTTCAAGATCTTTATCTCGTGGTGTTCACGTTAACGGCTTCTTTAATGCTGCTGTTTTTAAGGAAATTCATTAACGATTACATACTGGACATGCTGATGGCGTTGGGCATCAGTTTTATCGTTGTCGGCATAATGGGGTTGCTTAAACCGGAACCCATAACGATATTTCTAAATAATTTTACTGCTGTTGTTTTTGCATTTTTGCTAACAGCCGTATCCATAAGCCTTAGCCGGTATTTTATCGTTCACCATTTATTCAGCCGATTGATGCGCAAAAGCTTCAGACGGCAAGTGGTTCTAATCGGGTCTGGCAAGCAGGCTGAACACATCGCCGAATATGTCATTAAGAATAATGCGCCCTTCTGGATCTGCGGTGTCGTTGGGATGAGTTCTGATTTTCGTTTAAATGTATCTGCAGATAAAAAAAATCTCGGAGAACTCAACAGCCTGCCGAAAATTATTGAAAACCACAATATCAGCGAAATTATCCTGACCAATGAAAATATCGACAAGCGGTCGCTTATTTCTTTACTGGACTATTGCACTTCAATGGGCATCAATGTGTGGTTCCCACCGGACTATATGCCGGTTATTGCTGTGAAACTTTATATTGACAGCTTCTGCGGGATACCCATGATTCGACTGTGCACACAGAAAAATTCCTGGGTGTTTAATAAACTAAAGTACAGTTTTGACGCTTTGTTTACCTTGCCGGTTTTTCTGATGCAATTGCCGCTTTTCCTGCTCATTTCAACGGCTATTAAATTCACTTCAAAGGGGCCGGTTTTTTATAAGGCCAAAGCAATCGGAAAAGGCGGCGGGCCTTTTTCCATGCTCAAGTTCCGTTCCATGGCCAACAACAGTGACAATACAATACACAAGCAATACGTTACAAAACTGATCAAAGGTGAAATCGTTAATGATCAAAATAATAAAACGCCTTTGAAAATTACGAATGACAAGCGGGTCACATCTATCGGCAGGATTATCAGAAAATACAGTCTTGATGAGATCCCCCAGTTGATCAATGTGCTAAAAGGGGACATGAGCCTCGTTGGCCCCAGGCCCTGCCTGCCCTATGAATATGAAGCCTATGAAGACTGGCACAAGAAAAGAACTGCTGTTCGTCCAGGTATATCTGGATTGTGGCAGGTTACAGGGAGAAGCGAAGTCTCCTTCGAAGATATGATTCTGCTGGATTTGTATTACATATACAATAGAAGTTTTTCCCTGGACTTCAGCATTTTATTTGAAACCCTATTTGTTGTTATTGAAAAAAAGGGTGCGCATTAAGATCGGAAGAAAGTGCCTCTATCCCTGAGATTTACACAATTTATGCCATATATTCGCGGCTGGAAGCCGCTCCAACATGAAACTGAAAGTATATTTGACTTAACTGGGTGATTTTAGATGAGATCCGTACTGATTTAAACGGGAATTGCTCTTTTTTCAGGACAATGTTATTGAGTGTCTATCCCCAAATGACCATATTGCTTGACGGTTGGGTTGCACGATAAATAACAATCATCAACATATCCAAATTGTGCATATGGTTTTTGCAAACCTTGTTGCATCAAGATCTCGGCACATCTCTTCGCCCATAGTCGTTCAGATTAGGTTAAAAATTCCACCATATTGGTGGAATTTTTATTTAAAGCACTCCGGTTATCTTGAAAGCTATTGATGGGAATTAAAAGTGAAACAGGGGCAAGACCCCATATGTGGCGTATCATGTTTCTTGTTATGGTGGTGGTGATTCTGTTTTTGGGGTTAAGGCCAAAGGGATTGGGGATTGAAAACAATGTCAAGTGGCTTCCTGCCAGAAAAGCCCTTGAATTTAATAAAAATAGTATAGCCTTCATGCAAAAGTTTAAAGGTTTTGAGGATATTAATAAGAACGGACAGATCACCATCGAAATCATGATGAGGGCGGGGAGTGTTGATAAAAATGGTTTTAACATTCTTTTGATGCTGCATGGTGGAAGTGATCGTCATCAACTGGTGCTGGGCCAATGGGGGACATCTCTGGTTGTAATGAATGGTGATGATTATAATAATCGGAGAAGGTTGCCAAGGATTTTTGTAAAAGATGCTTTCTCAATCACAAAGAAACATCTAATCACCATTACGTCCAGTGAAAAAGGGACGAAAATTTATATCGACGGGATGCTGTCAGGACAAAAAAAGAATTTACAATTAACCGTTCAGGACAAACGAGATCAGCATCTGCTTGTTTTGGGCAATTCCATATACAATAAAGCCAGCTGGATTGGTGAAATTTATGGTTTGGCCATCTATGGAAAAGCATTTTCAAAGCAGGATATGGATTTAAATGCCAAAGGCCGGGTATTTGAAGAACAGTTCAATTCGTTCGGCCGCCATAAACCGTTGCTGCTCTTTACTTTCCGTGAAAATCAAAATGGCCTGGTGCCGGATGAGTCCGGCAAAAACCAGCCGCTTACCATACCATCACGGCCGATTGTGCTGAAGAAAAAA
>JAAEKY010000765.1 GCA_024227235.1 Desulfobacteraceae bacterium
AAAAACGAACATAATTTTCTCAATTTGTAACAAATTTTTCCCATTCTTTTTTCCAAAATTTTCTTTGCTTATCGCAAAACCTATTGTTCATAAGGGTTTTACCATAGTTGTCAATTTTCTTTGTGTTGTGGAACAAATCTTGCAGGAATTATCTATTAATTTAAGTAGTTTAACGAATTTTAATCTATGCAAGAAAGGAAAAGCCATGAAACAGAGTTTTTTAGTATTTTTAGTTGTAATTTTGTTCCCTATATACGCTAGTAGTGCAGTAACTGTAGTAGATATGGATGATGGCGATGGCATGAGGCTTATCAGCAACCAGAGTGACAATGTGATAACGGTTGATGAAATATATGGCGGAAGTAATCTTGAAGTAATACCATATCCAGCCACCAATGGTAACGGGTGGGCGATTGTAAATTCTAATGGTACCTATTTTGATAAAACGGTCACTTATGATTCTATCGAAATAGGGAAATCTTTTATGTTTAAGTTTAATATTGAAAACAAAAGTGGTCGTACCATTACGGATTATCATTTTGAATTTCTAACCCCTCAATATGAGCGTTTAACTCTGGGTGTTACCGGGGGATCTCCGAATTTTGACAAATCAAATATTTCTGTTGGTTCATCTACTGCAATAAATATTATCGATTTTTGGACTGAATCGGGTGGGACATCGGCAGACAGCTTTTTTGATGTTTTCTACGAAATCGAAATACCTGATCAACCGTTTTTGATTATCAGACAAGTGGCTACCACCACACCGGTGCCGGGAGCGCTGTTGCTAATGGCATCTGGCCTGTTAGGTCTTGCTGGGATTAAAAGAAAAAAATAGCAGGTCGAAGACTTAGATGTAAGAATAGATGTTTAAACCTTAATTTTATTAAGCATCTATTCTACAAAAGCTATTGCAACTTCTCTAATGCGACTTTCAAGGTTTCTATACTAAAGGGTTTGTTAAGTGCCAGAGAAAATCCATAGTCCTGACAATTTTCCATAACCATATCACTTGAATATCCACTGGCAATGATGGCTTTAATCTCTGGATTCATTTTTAATAGTTTTTTAATAGTTTCGGCCCCACCCATTCCCTGTTTTACTTCGAGATCAAGGATGGCTGTATTGATTTTTTCACCTGCCTCTAAATGCTTTTTGTAAACCTGAATCGCTTGCTCTCCATTTTTTGAAAGAATCGCTTCATATCCGAGTTTTTTTAAAATTTTTGCATAAATACCCCTAATCATTTTATCATCATCCATGACCAGAACCATATTGAGATTATTCTCATTTGCTTTTTGGGATGATGCTTCATTTTCAACAATGTTATGAGCAGTTTTTTGTGCGTCTTCTTTTTGACTAATCGGTAAAATAATATCTACTTTAGTACCTTTTTGAGGCGTTGAGGTAATATGTATATCTCCCTTATGGTTTTGAATAATTGAATAGGCAATGGACATACCCAGCCCGATACCTTTGTCTTTCCCTAAAGATTTTGTTGAATAATATGGTTCAAACACTTTTTCTAAAACTTTATTTTCTATGCCTTTTCCTTTGTCAACCACAGAAATAACAACGTAGTCGTTCTTGGTTTGATGGGGTCTAAAAACAATAGAGACTGCTTCTTTTTTTCCCATAGCTTCATGGGCATTCAAAACAACATTTTTAAGCGCTTCTTTAAGCTGCTGGGGATCTGCTTCTATCTTTTCAGGAACATTCCCTATTTGCAGATGATACTTAATTTTTTTTTCTTCGGAAATAGACTCTAATGCAGTTTGAATAAATTCTTTGCAAAAAATCTGTTTTTTTAAACTTATTCCCCCTTTTGAAAATACAATAAATTTTGATGCAAGGGCTTTGGCCTGCATCACAGAAGTCTCTGCATCAGAAAGAGTATCATCTAATTCAGAATTATTTGATAACATTTGTGCAAGATTAATGCTACCAAGGGTAATTGCCAAGGTATTATTAAAGTCATGTGCAATCCCACCGGCAAGAGTTCCGATTGCTTCAAGCTTTTCTGACTGAATCAATTGTTCCTGTGTCTTTTTTAATAATTCCTCAGATTTTTTCTTTTCAATAGACACCGCAATTTGGTCAGATACAAAACTTAAGACTTCTGCATCAGACTCATTAAATTGTTTGGGGTTGGTGTAACTTTGTACGGCCATAACACCCAGAACATCCCCCTTGATCATTAAAGGAACGCCAATCCATATCTTTGGTGTCAGTCCTTTAATTCTTCCCTTTTTACTGAGTTCAATTAATTGATCCTCTCTTAAAAACAGTGGTGCCTTTGCCAATATTACATCACCCGTTAAAGACCTGTCCTGTGTAAAATTTTCAATCCATCCGTGTATGTCTATATCTTCTGTATCAACATAGTAAACAAATCGTATGGCATTTTTATTTTTATAATAAATAGCAATATAAAAATTTGTCATATCCATCAAATCTGCAAGAATTTTATGAATGGAGGTATATAAGTCCTGGAGGGATGACGAAGAACTCAGTGACGTTGCAATATTAAATAAGGTTTTGTTGATCTGTTCAGTACGTAATGATTTATAAACTTTATCTTCAAGTATTTTTACGTACGATTCCAATTGGTCATAACTGAGCTTTTTATTCATTGATATTCGCCAAAAAAGGATGGTCTCTTAAGTTATTTTATATAATCCCAATGTTGGGGTTAATTTAATTCATTTAAGGACCTGTTTTCAAGTTTTTTATCTTTTAAAGTCTATAATTATTAACAATTTTTTGAAACAGTATTTTAAATATTGACTAACACTCTGATTTTAATATATAAATAACGGTTGGTTAAATTTTGGTAATAATTATAGGTATAAAGAAGAATAATGCAGACCATACGAGGGTTTAGAGATATACTGCCAGAGCATATTCGTCTGTGGCAAAAAGTAGAAAAAGAAGCGTCAGGTTTATTTAAAGCTTTTGGATTTCAAGAAATCCGGGTTCCCATTCTTGAAAAGACACAACTTTTTTCAAGAAGCATTGGGGAAGTAACCGATATTGTTGAAAAAGAAATGTACACCTTTGCTGATCGTAAAGGCGATAAACTGACCTTAAGACCAGAAGCCACGGCTTCAATTGTCAGATCCTATATACAGCACAAGATGTATGCAACTGATCCTGTCAGAAAATTTTTCACAATAGGCCCGATGTTCAGAAGAGAGCGCCCCCAAAAAGGCAGATACCGTCAATTCTATCAAATAGATGCAGAAGTGTTTGGTATTGAATCAGCCCTTATTGACACGCAATTGATTTTTCTTTTAAACGAATTATTTAAACGCCTGGGTTTAACTGGGCTTTCAGCACATATTAACTCGCTGGGTTGCCCTGAATGCAGACCCTCTTTTCAAAAAGCACTTTTAGATTTTGTAACATCAAAAAAAGAGTCGCTTTGCAAAAACTGCTTAAGAAGAATGGAGAAAAATCCCTTAAGAATTCTTGACTGCAAAGTACAGGCTTGTAAAGAAGCGGTTCAAGACGCCCCTGCAACCCTGGATCACTTGTGTGATGATTGTGAAACTCATTTTAAGACTGTCAAAACCTCTCTAAAAGCTCAAGGCGTTGATTTCATTGTAGACAAATCTTTGGTTCGCGGACTGGACTACTACACAAGGACAGCCTGGGAAATCCAGACAACAACCCTTGGTGCTCAGAGTGCTGTTGCCGGCGGTGGCCGATATGATGGCCTGGTCAAAGAATTGGGTGGCCCTCAAACACCTGGGATTGGATTTGCCATTGGATTTGACCGTTTGGTTGAAGTAATGGAGCAGATTGAAAAAACACCTGAAAAAGAAGGGCTTGATTTGTTTATCATATCCTTGGGTGAACCTGCCATGGAAAAAGGATATCTTTGGTCTTGCGAGCTAAACCAGGCCGGTATCCGTACTGAAATAGATTTTAGAGGCAAAAGCCTGAAAGCCCTTATGAAAAGAGCAAACAAACTCAATGCAAAATATGTATTAATTGCAGGAGAGAATGAACTGGCAGATAATAGTGTTATCTTAAGAGATATGAATACCAAAGATCAGGTTTCCCTATCTATTGAAACACTGGTTCCAGAACTAATCAAAAAATTAAAATTAACAAAATAGAGGAAATACTACGTGACTGATTTACTAGAGGATCTAAAAAGGACACATCATTGTTGTGAGCTAAAAGACACCGATATTGATAAAGAAGTTGTTTTAATGGGCTGGGTTCAGAATCGTCGTGACCACGGCGGTGTTATCTTTATTGATTTGAGAGACAAAGAAGGCATTACTCAGATTGTTTTTAACCCGGAAGTGTCTAAACAGGTTCATGAAAAAGCTCAGGAAATCAGGAATGAATATGTTTTAGGTGTAAAAGGTAAAGTGACGGCCCGCCCAGATGATATGCTGAATCCGAATATGGAAACCGGGGCCATAGAAGTTTTGATAGATGAGCTTCGTATTTTCTCAAGAGCCAAAACTCCAGCATTTCAAATCGACGACCGTGTCGAGGCTTCAGAATCCATTCGTTTGCAATACAGATATTTGGATTTAAGACGGCCAAAGTTAAAAAATAATATTCTGGCAAGACATCAGGCCACAATGGCGATCAGAAATTATCTAGACAATAAAGGCTTTATTGATATTGAAACACCCTTTTTAACTAAAAGCACTCCAGAAGGCGCAAGAGATTATCTGGTTCCATCAAGGGTTAACCAGGGGGAATTTTATGCGTTACCTCAGTCCCCGCAGCTTTTCAAACAATTATTGATGATCTCAGGGTTTGACAAGTATTACCAGATTGTCAGATGTTTCAGGGATGAAGATTTAAGAGCAGACCGCCAGCCTGAGTTTACCCAGATTGATATGGAGTTGTCTTTTGTTGATGAAAAACAGATCATGGCTGTGGCTGAGGGTATGATTGTTGCTATTTTCAAAAAAGTGCTGAATCTGGATCTTGTTACACCTTTCCCGCAAATTACCTATGATGAAGCCATCTCACGATTCGGCCTGGACAGACCAGACTTAAGATTTGGTCTGGAGCTTTGTGATGTCTCTGATATCGTAAAAGATGCCAAATTAAAGGTGTTTGCAAATGTTATAAAAAATGGAGGCCTTGTTAAAGCCATCAATGCAAAAGGGTGTGCCTCTTTTACCAGAAAACAAATTGATGAACTCACAGATTTTGCAGCGGTTTACAAAGCAAAAGGTCTTGCATGGATAAAGATTAAAGAGGATGCATCATGGCAGTCTCCCATCGCTAAATTCTTTACAGACAAAGAAACAGATGACTTAAGAACGCGTCTTGACCTTGAACCTGGAGATATTGTTTTCTTTGTAGCTGATCAGCCAAAAATTGTAAATGAGGCCTTAGGTCAGCTGAGAAACGAATTGGCCAGAAGACTTGAACTGATTAGTGAAGATACCTATGAATTTATCTGGGTAACCCACTTTCCTTTGGTTGAATATGATGAAACCGAAAAAAGATATCAAGCCCTTCATCATCCATTTACCTCTCCCATTGAAGAGGATATTGACAAACTTTCTTCTGATCCCCTTTCGATTAAATCAAGAGCCTACGACTTGGTATTGAATGGTATTGAGATTGGTGGCGGAAGTATTCGTATTCATTCATCCGAACTTCAAGAAAACGTCTTAAACTGTCTTGGTATTGATAAAGAAGAGGCCAATGAAAAATTTGGATTCCTCTTAAATGCCCTTGAATCCGGTGCACCGCCACATGGCGGAATTGCTTTTGGATTAGATCGCTTAATCATGCTTCTGTGCAAAGAAGACTCCATTAGAAACGTTATTGCATTTCCAAAAACGCAGAAAGCCACCTGTCTTTTGACTGAGGCACCTTCAAAAACTTCAACAAGACAACTTCAGGAACTTGCGATTAGAATATCCAAAATAGAAGAATAAAGAATATAACGAAAAAGGTGTTTTTCAATTCTCTAGGAAAGCACCTTTTTCATTTAAAATAAGTCCCGATATTTACCATATCCTATCCAAAAATTATAAATTACAACTCAACTTAAGTATTTAAAATTTAATGAACGATTAATTTTGTGACAAAGTTGATCCCAATTATTCATGATATTATGAATTTTTTTACATAATATTATGTAAAACTTTTCCCATTGTCTCTTTATTTTCTCAGAAGAAAATTACACAAA
Source organism: Desulfobacteraceae bacterium (assembly GCA_024227235.1). Lineage (GTDB taxonomy): Bacteria > Desulfobacterota > Desulfobacteria > Desulfobacterales > Desulfobacteraceae > Desulfobacula. Next base: position 6,182 of record JAAEKY010000765.1, read on the forward strand.
ATCACTGTAAATACTATCAATCGGGGATATTGGACTGTTGGATGTGAGGTATGAAATTTGCAATACTATTCTGAAGATAAAGGCGTTAGATTTTTTTAAATAATACTTAAAGAAATGCCAAAGGGACTGGTGAGCATGTCATCAATTAATTACCAAGAAAATGGATTGGACAACAATTTTCCTGTTGAAACTCAAACTCCAACAAACCCGGAAATTGACATCTTAAACAAAGATCTGGATGATAGAAGAAGACATCCAAGAAAAAAATTTGATTCCTTGATTGATTTTGTGAAAGGTGGAAACCTTATTAAAGAAAAGGCCAAAGATTTAAGTTACTCAGGAATATTTTTAAAATCCAGCCGCCTTGAAAAATACAATATTAATGATTCGCTTACTTTAGCGTTTCAGGATACATCAGGCCAGCCCAAAAAATATAAAGGTCATATTGTCCGTAAAGACCGTGAGGGAATTGGGGTTCATTTTCTAATAGAATAGAACCATAATAGCGCTTTTTTAATCAAGGGAATGATAAAAAAATAGACTTTCTATGAAATTTAGAGTCGATGCCTTTTTTAAAAAGCACCGTTTACTCTTATTGTATCTGTCGCACATATTCTATAGCAGTTGCTAAAAAATTTTCAATTCAACCGATGGTTATAGAGGTAATGCTTTTCACTCTGAAACTCTCTTTATAAAGGGACTGATATTAAAAAAACGGTGTCTATCAAAAAAAATACATGATATTCATCATTATTGATGATTATTATCCCCATGGGAATAAATCAAAGGACCTTTTAATGAAGATACCGCAATCTATAGATCCTAATAATACGGATCAAAAAAAAGACAAACACCGATTTATCGTGATGCCTTTTCAACCAAAGCCCAAACAGCCATATAACGGGATAGGACTTGGCCTCCATTTTCTACTGGGAAATGTGATGGCTGTCCAGACAAATCTTAAGGAATTCTGGTTTGGATGGCGTGTGAATAAACTTTTTAAGACCCCACTGGAACTGACAGCATTTTGTAAAGGGGAAAAATATATAGATCATCTTGAACAACATGCAAAAGAACAGGAAATAAAATACTGGCTGACCGGAACCTATATTCAGGATCGCAGCAAAATAATTCTCTGGCTTACCCTTTCCAGTTTTAATGGAGAAAAAAAAGAAATTTCAAAAAAATTCATAATAGCTTTATCTGATAATTTGATTGGGTTTCGCAATGAATTTATTTCCTGGCTGGGTACCTTTTCTCTGGTATTTGAAAAAACTCAGATTAAAAAAATCATGTGGCCGGAATATATTTCAGTAGAGGGATTAGATTTTCTGGGCCGCTCAATGGAGTCAACCTATATAAATTATGTAGACAAAACCAAACCTGAAGATCCCATCGAACTAGTTTTTTTTGAAAAAGGGGTTACAGCAGCGCCTGATTCTTATCTTGCCTGGGATATGAAGGGCTGGGGCCTCTATAAAAACAAATCTTATAAAGAGGCTGAAAAAGCCTTTTTAAAAGCGATATCTTATAATAAAGATGGCCTTGGTGCTTTGTCAGGATTGATGTGGTGTTACATTTTTACCAACAATAAGGATCTTGCAAAGCAATATGCCATTGCAAAGGCAGATGTGCGAAATGAAAGCCATGAAAAAGCCAAATCCTTTGTTGCCAATAAAATTAAAAATCTATTCGAATAAAAAGGAATGCTTATGGAAAACCCATTAGCAAGATTTCAGAAAATCGGATTGCTGTTAAAAGATCACGGCCCTGAATTGATCTATGCACTTCTTATTTTAATAATTGGGATTTACCTTCTTAAATGGGGTTTAAGAAAATTACGGGCAGGGATACAAAAATTAATTAACAATACCCAGACCGTATCCATTATTGTTAATAGCGTAGGTGTTATTTCTCTTGCACTGATCATTGTAAGTGCTGCTGAAGAGATTGGCCTTGAACAAGGCCGAGGCCCTTTAATCTTTGGTTTAATGATTATCTGCCTGATATCCATTGGTATCATTGTGATTTTTCGACCCCTTATTCCGACCCTTCCTTTTAAAGTCGGTAATACGGTAAAAGCAGGCAACATCCTTGGAAAAGTTGAAGCCACTACGGTCTTGAATACTCGCCTTAGAACTTTTGATGGGAAAACTTTTTTTGTGCCCAATAGAAAAATCCTTGATGATATTGTTATAAACTATCATTTTACTAAAACTCGAAAAATAATGATCAATGTAGTCATCCGATATGATCAGGATTTACTTGAGGCCAAACGTGCCTTAGAAACCGTTATGATAGAAGATGCCAGGGTAAATGAAAAACCCAGCCCTGTAGTTTATACCCTGAATCTTGGTGCACATGGTGTTGAACTCGGCGCCCGCTGCTGGGTGGACAATAAAAAATTTTGGTTAACAAAATGTGATCTTACTGAAAAAATTAAGTATGAATTTGACAGTCGAGGTCTTATATTTGCTTATCCACAATTGGATGTGAACCATCGTGACCCCAAAAAAGATTCTGAGATTTATAGTACCGACCTGGAAGATGAACTGATGGCCAACGATCAGGATTAAACCAAGGAGAAACCCATGAAAATTTCACAAGGTATGAAAATAATAGGGAAAGGCTGGGTTCAGAAGCCAAAGGGGTTCAGGGTTAAATATCAAAGACATCCTGACTTGACAATTGAATATACACCGGGTCTGGACGATGGCCCGCTTGATTCAGACATCGTTGCTTGGCGATATGCCTGGAAGCTTTATATGTCAACAAAATCAGACCAAGACACTGTCAAAGAAGATGAAATGGTGAACATCACTGTTGTTGATACTGAAAATAATGACATCAATTATTATGTAACAGGAATGCCAAAAGTTTATAATCAAAAGAATTAACCTGTCTTTTAAACATTTAAGGTAAATCCGTTATGAGGTTCTTTTAAGATCAAAAAGCTTTGTTTTTTTTATTC
>JAAEKY010000766.1 GCA_024227235.1 Desulfobacteraceae bacterium
CAAGGCCCAGATCAAGGATATCGATTTTCTGCTGATTTTAGGCGAGCTGTTCACCCTTGTGGCCTATGGGCAGCTTCTCATTGAAAAGGCAGCCATGGACAAGGTTGAAGATGACCTTCTGGATCAGATCTTTGATTTCATGGTTCGTGATTTTTCAAAATTCGCCTTGCAGCTTTACTCCAAAACCAGCAGCACCCAGCAGCAGATGGATCTTTCCATGAAGATGATCAGAAAACCGGTGGTCGACACGGACCGCTTCAACCGGATCTGGGAAAACCATGTTGCCGTCCTTAAGGGAAGCTACCAGATGAATGAATAACAGCACTTGATCCAGCATCCAGCTTGTCCGCCCATACCCGGGTCAATTTCGGGTATGGGCTTTTTTGTGTTAAAATCACAAAGTCCAAGCACCACCTGATCTTAAATTTAGGCAAATAAATCACAAATTCCAATATTCAATGACCCAAACCTTCTATGGCGGGACATGGTTAGGAATTTCGAATTTGGGTCATTGGAAATTGTCTGATATTTGAAATTTCAACTTCCAACAAAGCCAATCCCCTGTTGGGGATGACCAAAGTCGGGTCCTTTGGGACAGGATTCTTTACTGATGGCAACCACTTTTTAACAAACCTGGCCGAATCCCAGCGAATGCCCAAAGGTGCATGAGACATCCCCAGATCATTCCAGCATATGGACGGCAATATGAAACCCGTTGACTTCCCCGTTAAGCTTTGGGTATATACCACTTACCAATATAATCAATTTTTGTCAGATCCAGTCTGTTGTCGGGTTTCGTTCCTCAACCCGACCTACTATCTAATAAGTTTAACCTGACCACAAATTGTTGGAAAAACATGATTTATAAATCACAAATTTTATCTATTAAGGTGTAACTATGGAGTATCTTGGACCTCTTCAAGGGTTAGTTACGGCCTTCGTTTTAATCATATTTAGAAAAAAAGTTAGCGAACTTATCCAAAAGGCATTTGAACGCTTTCCAAAATATGAGGATGGAGTAAAGGCAATGAATGTGTCATTTAAAGTTAAGCCATCGCATATTACAATAATTGCCCTGATGTTTTTGTTTATATCAATTTTAGGTTTTTTCGAGATACTCTTTGGGTAACCAAATTTAATGTGATATCGGGGGACAGTATGCTCAATTATTGATATTTGTCGGAATTAAGTATGCTGCCCCCGATTATTCCGATTACCAGCTGTGAACCGCAGCGTCATATTTCAAAATATGCAAATACAAAAACGAACAATACTCGAATGCATTATGATAATAATTATAATTTTCCAATCAATTATAATATATAAATTATTTGTAGGGTCTTATTACGATAATTTAGAAAGCATGAATGAAGTTTTAGATAGCATGGCATGCAAAAATACTTTAGATTCCTTGGAATTTTTTGCAAAGAATGGTGACTTCGATTCACTTGTAAAGCTTGCTGAATTTTTGAAAGAAAATGGATATGACTCCGACAGATTCGTTCACCAAATGCTTGCAAAAGGCTATTATGCAAGCGGTATGAAAACTGAATCTGCAAAAATGTTTGAGAAAGCTATCACCTCAGAACACACGTGTGATTTTATTCAACCGTTTTCAGAAATTGGTCAATTAATGGATATGGCTATTACACATTATCAATTAAGTGAGGTTTACAAAGAGCTTGGCATTGAAAATAGAGCTATAAAAGAATACGAAACTGCAATTGATTTCTCGAAAAAAGCTTTTAAAGAGAAATACAGTGAAAAAGTTGTCAAAAAGGTTTTCGAGCAAAATTCATTAACAAAAATTACTAAATAAAATATAATAACAAACGGATACGATGTCACATCTTAAATTGTGATTCATTACGGCGGATTTTACCGCATTCGGAATTGCTTTTTTTAAAAGGATATTGTCTGTTGTCGGGTTTTGTTCCTCAACCCGGCCTATTAGCTGGAAGCCGGTCGATTGTCGAGGCTGTTAAAATACAAATGCGTGGCTTTGCAATTGACCCGACCCCGAATTCCCGCCGAATGGCGAATGAATGGAACCAAACTTTTCAGGAGGTGAAAATGCGAAAATTTTATGGGTTAATGATTATTTCTCTTGGGTTTATCTTATGTTCCTGTGGCGGTC
>JAAEKY010000767.1 GCA_024227235.1 Desulfobacteraceae bacterium
CCCATTTTAGGCGCAAGGTTTGAGGGTGTTTTACCACCAGTAGCAAAACCGGGTCCTGGCTTTTCGATCAGGAAAAAAGCCACAAAGATATTGACCTTCAAAGATTATATCAATGCTCAAATTTTAGATTTTAAAATGCTCACGCTTTTACAAGATGCCATTCAAAATTATGATAACGTTCTTGTGGCAGGTGGAACAGGTACCGGTAAGACAACCTTTATCAACGCCTACGTCGATCATATCTCAGCACAGTTTCCTAATGATCGATTAGTAATCTGTGAAGATGTAGACGAAATACAGTCAAGCGCATCCAACACATTTAAAATGATCGCCAATAAGAACAATCCGCTAGGTGATTGCATCAAAACTACACTCAGATTATCCCCTAAAAGAATCATTATTGGTGAGATCCGTGAGGCGGCCCAGGCAAAAGAAGCCTTTCAAGGATGGAACACAGGGCATAAAGGCGGCATATTTTCACTTCACGCCAACTCTGGTCTTGATGCAGTTCAAAGGCTTGAAGATTTATGCCAAGTGGCATTTGGTGATAAGTGCCAAAGGCTTATTTCAAGAACTATAGATAAAATTTTATTCATTAAAAAAGTGAATAATAAAAGAAAAATCCAGGAGTTTTATGAACTCCAAGGTTTTTCAAACAACAAATATAACCTGACTGACCTGATCAACAATCAGGAGGTTAAATTCTAACACCATTTTACATAGGAGATAAACATGAAAAAACAAGTTTTATTAATTTTGGGATTAAACCTTTTGGCCTTGCTTGCAGCTACCTCAGCATTTGCCGCAACTGGTTTGCCCTGGGAAGCGCCAATCACAACTCTTAGAACATCCCTTACCGGACCGGTTGCTTTTGGCGTTGCCATAATCGCCATTATGATTACAGGTGCAATGCTAATTTGGGGTGGAGAGATCAATGAATTCGCTAAAAGGGGATCGTATATTGTCATTGTAATAGGCCTGCTGGTAGCGGCACAAAATGCATTTACCATATTCTTTCCTGGTATAGCAGGGGCAGGGGCAATTATCTGATGCGCGCAATTAAAATTGCCAGAGCGCTGACACGACCGACTTTAATTGCCGGCAGTGAGCGCATCCCTTTAATCGCATTAGGAATGATCTGCACGATAATGGCAATCACTATAAATATTTACCTGATTTTTTGTGCAATTGGTGTGGCCTTTATCGGTGTTGGGATCTTGAGACGTATGGCAAAAAACGATCCCATCATGATCACAATTTACTTAAGACATATAAAATTAAGAAAACGATATATGTCAAAACCTTCAATATATAGGTTTTTATAAAATGGATATTTTCTATATTTTTTTATTTGCTGCTAGCGTAATCGTGTTGGTGAATTTCTTTTTTAATTATACTGAAAAAGAGTATATTTCACTTAAAAAGAAAGACAAGAATCAAAGTTTTTCTGAGCTGTTAAATTATGATGCCCTGGTTGAAAACGGTATAATTTTAACAAATGAAGGAACGCTGTTGGCAGGGTTTTTTTTCCAGGGTGATGATATTCAGGCGTTTACTGGGGCTGAGCTAGAAGGGCGAAGCGCTATTTTAAACGACACGATTAAAAATCTTGGTGAAAATTGTGTTGTTCAAGTGGATGCGATAAGAACGCCATCAACCCAGTACCCACCAACCAAAAAACGATTTTTCCCTGATCAAATCACCAGGAACATAGATAACATAAGAAGAAAAATGTTTGAAAATGGGGTTCATTCAGAAACCACATATGCTTTTTTTATTACCTATGTTCCCCCAAAAATTCGTGAAAAAAAACTGACTGATTTAATGTATGACAACCCTGAAGGGCAAATACAAGAAAGCACTTTTACAAAAAACCTCAATATCTTTAAAGAAAAAATGTACGTCCTGGAAGAAAATCTAAAAAGTGTTCTCAAGCTGGATAAAATGCGTTCAATTTTTACGGAAAACGAATTCAATCAAACAATTCATAACGATGAATTAGTAAATTACATTAATTATTGCCTGACAGGGCAGTATATAAATATTAATGTCCCGCCAACTCCTATGCACATTACATCATTGTTTGGCGTACAAAATTTTGACCCAGGTTTAATTTCTGTTCTGGGAAATAAGAATGTTGTTTGCGTCTGTGTTAATGGTTACCCCATAGAAAGCACCCCAGCCATTTTATCAGCTCTTGATAAGCTGCCATGCGAATACAGACTTTCTCATCGGTTCATTATCCTGCCAAGAGAAACTGCTATTTCAGTTGCAAAAAAGCAGCAAAAAAAATGGCAGCAAAAAATAAGAGGAATGCGGGACCAGTTTGCGGACACTGCCAAGGGGCCGATTAATCAAGATGCAGTAGAGATGGCACAAGAAGCAAGTCAAGCCTATTCAGAAATAGAATCAGGGCTTGTATCTTACGGTCTTCACACATGTACCATCGTCTTGATCGGTGAGGACAGTCAAACTCTTTTTCAAAATGCAACAATGGTTCAACGCATTTTGTCTGAAACAGGCTTTACTTCATGCATCGAAGATATCAATACCGCAGAGGCGTTTTTAGGAAGCTTGCCTGGCAACATAACCAGCAATCTAAGGCAAATGCCAATCTCCACAATGGTTTTATCTGATATTTTACCTACAACAAGCATCTGGGCAGGGTTACAACATTGCCCG
>JAAEKY010000768.1 GCA_024227235.1 Desulfobacteraceae bacterium
AAACCGGGAGACCCTGTCACCATCAGCGGTCCTTACGGTGATTTTTTCGCCAAACCCACAGAACGAGAGATGTGTTTTATTGGTGGTGGGGCAGGTATGGCGCCTTTACGCAGCCACATCCGCCAACAGTTGCTGGCATTGGATAGCAAGCGCCGTATCACCTTCTGGTATGGCGCCCGATCCTGCAATGAAATGTTCTACGACGATGAGTTTAAAGCCTTGGAGGATAGATTCGCCAATTTTACCTATTGCGTGGCCCTATCCGATCCACAACCCGAAGACAACTGGCAAGGAAGTGTTGGTTTCATTCATCAAGTGGCCAGTGACACGTACTTGTCCGATCACGAAGACCCCACTGAAATTGAATATTATCTGTGCGGACCGCCACCCATGGTTGCAGCTGTGGAAAAGATGCTGTACGATCTAGGAGTAGATACCGACATGATCGCCTACGACAAATTCGGATAAGGACTTGCGACCACGATTAGGGAACCTGCTTTCACCCTGAACAATCCCCACCATCGCCCTGAATTCAATCTGCCCCGAATTCATGAGACACCAGTGTCTCAACAATTGAGAACACCAACTCCGCACTGCAGACAACCAAATATTCAACTTGCCGTAATTAAAGTAAATAGTCACACATGAACCAAAACAAGAATCATGGCATGCTTTTTGAAGATTGCAATCGCATAAGAAAAACATAATCTGGTTATGCACTTGGTTCCAGTAGGGTGCGTTTTACGCACCAATCATTGCAAATGGTGCATGGAATGCACCCTACGTGGTACGAGAAGCGCCTATTATGAAACGCACTGGAGTGAAGTGCATAACCAGAAAACATAATTTATTCCATGAAAACAAGCGCCCGGCACTGATTTTTATAGAATATAAGTATAGCACCAATCCGAACATCACGCCGAACAGGTTTGAAAACTAACCAAAGAAAGGAAGTCCTATGAAAATCACCGTAGAAAAAAATGTGGTCGAATTTGTCCCGGACAACGACCAGGAGACAGCCCAATTACAAATCCTTTGGAACACCATTGTCGATTGCGTCAAGTTCAACCGCAAGCTTGTGCCCATTGGAGAGTATGTTCCTCAAAAGACAAACCTGGCGCGATTTGCTGTAGAAGGCGAATAAGCCTCAAGGTCTTGGAAAAAAAGAATGAGATACTCAAATTGCCTATAATAAAAAGGAGGAAAACGCATGCACAAAGTATTGGTGGCCTATATCAGCAGGACTGGCATGACCGAAAAAATGGCCAATTTCATCGCAGAAGGTATTCGCATCTCCGGTCATCAGGTTGATGTCCTTAAAACCACAGAGATTAAAAACGAGACTGATCTGGGTGGCTATGATGGCTATGTTCTGGGATGTCCCACCTATCACCGCGATATGACAAGCGGTATGAAGAATTTTCTCTTCCTGGCCCAAAAAGCCAACCTGGTGGGAAAAATAGGCGGCTCATTTTGCTCCTATACCCATAGTGGTGAGTCCGGACCGATGATTTTCGATACCATGCAGTTTGTGTTTAAAATGGACATGGTCGACCTGGGCGCTCTTAACTTGAAAGAGCATGTCATCGGTACTCAGGAGGGCAACAAAGCTTGCCAGGACTATGGTAAGTCTGTGGCGTCCAAATTAGGTAATTAGGCCTTGATTACTTGCAGGAGGATTAATCCGGGGAGGGGCACTTAGTGCCCTCCCCGGCATCAGATATCATGATAAAGAATTCAAAACTTCAACACCTGCTCACCCCAAACGGCCAGGTTAAGAAAATATGGCCGGTGAGCTAAAACCCCATCTTTTCGAATGGACGGCGCTCAGGAACATAGTCATGAGGAATTGTCTCATCATTCCATTCTTTTGAGACATACAAATTGCAGTAGCAACTGCCAAACTCTTCCACATCAGGTGCCCGATACTCGCATGGACAGATAATGTCTTTGTCCGCCACACGATTACCTGCGGAAAGACGGCAGGGACAGACCATATAGCCGTATCGCTCTTTGTTGGTTAATAATGCCTCCAGGAGTTCAAAAACATGGTCTTTGTCATTGCTGAAGAAATACCCTTTGGCCTCTTGTATTTTTTTTAATGTCTCGTAAAGTTGAGCGGAATCCATCACAATCCCAGGGCCTCCTTGATTTTGTCTTCTTTATAGCCCACGATCACACTTTCACCTATGATAATAGTGGGAAAAGAGCATTTCGGATTCAGTTTCTTGATATCTTCCAAAATAGCCTTGCGCTCATCACCCTCGAGCAGGTCCACGTCGACGAATTCATATTGGATGGTGCACTCTGAAAGAAACTTCTTTGTGGACTTGCAATGACTACACGTACTCAATGAGTAAATTTTAACCGGCTTATCTGACATGTTGCTATCCTTTCGACCAGTGTTTACACGCGGATTGTTTTCAAATACCAAAAAAGAGATGAAATGGTGCATAATAAGCTATGTAAATAATACACCTTCGGTAATATTGCAAACATCGGATCATCTGACCATCATCAAGCTTGTCATCCAGATTGTGCCTGCCAAGTGTCCATTCATTATGCCTGCCTAATACCCATCCAGAAATGACAAGATATCGACCATAAAAAATTAACGCGGTTCTCCATAAAGCTCAAGGTGTTAGCGGTAGGGTGCATTCCATGCACCAAATCCTGCGATTGAAAAGGATACACAAACATAGAACCTCACCCTGATTTGGGAAAAACCTGGTGCGTAAAACGCACCCTACATGTTTATGGACTTTGCCCAGCTGGAAGCCTCAACTTGAGCTTTTTAGGGAACCGGATTACATTTAAACGCAAGCATTCTTGATATTAAAGGCAAAGAGCCTGAAATCAATTATGAATTAGGCTAAAACCGTGAGCAATTCGAGATTTTTTCAGAATAACTAAAGTTAGGCCTTAGACCAGTTAAATTGAACTGCGAAAATAAATAGCTATGAAAAAGATACTTTTTATTGCCATATGCGTTTTAGCGTTTCTTTCGGAGATGTTGATAGTAATCTATTTTAAAGATATAATAATTGCAAAATTCTATCCTGAAAACCCATCTATATCGATTCAGCATTCAGTTAACAATGATAGGTTTATAGCAAAACTCATTACTGATACAAATTTAATATTTTGGAAGGGAAAGAAATATCAAATTAAGGAATCGTGGATAGAATTAAGAAAAAGGCTATTCTATACCGCCCCTTTTAGTTTTATAATTAAACCGAGTGGATATTATTATTGTTTTGTGTTGGAATTAGATTCCAATAAGTCCAGACTGTTTCAAGAAAAGCCTACCATTGTACTTGGAGACCAAACGGAGTTTTCCTTATTACGTCGTTCGAAAATAAGAAAAGATTTATATTACACTAAAGCAGCGAATTTTAAACCAGATGTTTTTAGTTTGGTCTCATTTGATAAAACAAATCCCCAAGGATCTAATAGATATAGAGTATCGATCGACTATTTCAATGCTGCAATAGGATCTGGTCAGTCAAATTATAGCTATTCAGAAGCCACCGCTAAACCATGGTATGCTTTTCCTGTGAAGCACGATCAAGGATTTAATCCTTTTTTTGTACCATTCGATTACCAATGCCGAGACTGTCCGCCAGAAAAAAACCAAGAGCTGGCTTTCCCATTCTTATTATCGTTTAAATTCGATTTCGTGGATAACAATATTTGTATGCGTTGCCCTGCATTTATATTCCAACGAGATGAAAGTGTCCAAAAACTCAAAATTGACAACACTCTCCTTGTCGTAAAAAAAATGAAGGAATGGGGCAAGAATGTTGCGATTGGAGGAACGCTTATACAAAGAGGTGATTTATATAGTGGCTCAATAAAGATATTAAATGAAAATCAAGTTTTTTTAGAGAAAAACTTTAAAGATTCAAGCTATTTTGAACTCATGGGAAAAATGGTTTCGGCTTGGATAGATTTTTCTGGCGGTACAATTTCAGACGAATTGATGACTGAATTAGTCCGCCCAATGACAACCTCTAAACGAGCGATAGAGAAGGTTGGCGAGTTATTCAAGCATAAGATGAGAAGCAACTCCCAATGGGAGTTGTATGAAAATATTTTAAAGCTGGATCCAGATTTTGCAGAATTGAGATGGTGGTATGCAAATCAGAAATGGTGGCAAAATCGGGACTGGGATTGGTCCAATTCTATGAACCTAACCGCACTAGAATCACATATAGTTGTGCGCGCACTTCGGGAAGTTGAGCATAAACACACACCATGGCATGCAAAACAATATGTGCAAGAATTATTAAAGGCAAAAACAATAATTCAAAATCACTGGGTAATAAAGACTAAGGCTTATTATGACAAATGGGATCAAATGGAAAGATCCGAAGTAATTAATTTAAGCAAAGAAGCTAACGAATTGCCATATGCATATTTTTTTGCTAGTAAGGCTGCCAGAGAATGCTACTATAATGAAGACTATCAATTTTCAGTTCCCTTAATGCTCTCTATCATCAATAGCAAGTTTAATCCAGGTGAAGGCTGGCGTAATGAGTATGGAAGACTTGTTTTTTCTTTTCAGTTGAGCGGCTATTTACGTGATGCTGCCGCTTTAATTAGCCCAATGTTTAAGAATTCAAAACATAAAGAAACAGCTTCACTTTATACGGGCTATACATTGGATGAAGCACTGAATTACAGGATGGCCACTGAATTATATAAATATTCATTGAGAATTGGTGAAAACAAAAATACCGCCTTACAATTTCTCATTAATGCTTACTTAGATGCCGGAATGCACAGCGAGGTCCAGGAACTAACAAAGAATAAAGAATGGCATACTTTGTCAGATGAACTTCAGTTGGTTTTTAAAGGTCGCTTTTATACTAATAAGGGTGAACTTACTAAAGCGCGAAGGTTACTTTCTGATGCCAAAGGTAAATTAAAAAATCGCAATGGTTATTACCGTCGCTTTCTGGAAACAGCACTGATCGAATTTAGGTGTAAGTCGGATTTACAATGCAAAAGATATAAGAAAGATCCTTTCTGGATTCATTCTCCGAATAAGAGACGTGCAGCCTGGTATAGTCCTGTTGACAATTTATGGCTGCAATCACCCAGAAGTAGAAAGACTTACCTCTGGTATAAGAAGGTTTATAAAAATGATTTAGATAAATTGAGGGATTATTTGTATGTAGCAAAGCATATATTTCCCAACCAAGTGTTCTGGGAAAAAGAGTATAAATCATTACCCCTTGTTCATGAGCCCTCCGTGGAGGAAGTTGTTGACAGGTTTAATTATATTCAATCCGCTAGACTGCATCCATCCTGGTCTGGAGGTTTTAGGATTGAATACATTTGCTTGCGTTTGCTATTAGAAGGTACTGTTATGCAACGTGATGATGTGATTGGGTTTTATAGGAAATACGCTAATCAGAAAAAATCAATTTCTCAATCTCTTAAGGTACATCGGATGACTTTTTTAGCATACTTGGAGAATTTAAATAAACCTGGTGGACAAGCAGAGCGCTCTCGCTCTTAACTTTTTAACAATTCCCTAATTGAGGTGCGGAGCCAATTCCTATGGATATAATCAAAAGTTGTGTTTAGATATAGGTAGTGTGTCCACTGGTTGATTTCGACATTTTTAGGCGTATTGACAATTATGCCGTTTTTTTGAGCATTTTTATTTGTTCTGTAGTTACCGGCAAGGCTCCAACAAAAGTGCTAAAGGTCAAAAAAGAACAAATGCCAGGACTATATTTCGCTGCAACCTCTTTCTGGGGCCTTATGACTTTTATTACTATTAAATATCTTCTTAAAACGCACTTTCCGCACCTCCAAAGGGCAATTTGACCAAATTTATTTCCATACTGATCTTTGACAGCAGTTTTTTGAATATCCTGCAATAACAAGGCAATACAAGACCACCTTTTGCTCTTGGCACTACCGGAACCTGTTTGAGGACATTGGGCTCTCATGTTATTTCACGAATCGTCGGCGGAAGTGCTAC
>JAAEKY010000769.1 GCA_024227235.1 Desulfobacteraceae bacterium
GTGAATTTGTTGAAAAAGTTGAAGCAGAAGTTGGCGAATTGTTGATCGTTCATGAAAAAGAATAATTAAATATAAGAGGGATAACGCCATGCCTGGAACACAAATAGATATAGAAGCACAGATTGAAAAGAAAATTGCAGATGCTTACAGGGAAAAGTTTCCCATATCAAAAGAGCGTCATGAAAAACTGATCAATTATATTCCCGGTGGTGCAACCAGAAGCTTAAGTTATTTTAAACCCTATCCCATTCATATTGATTATGGACAAGGGGCCTATGTCTATACGCACGAAGGGCATAAGCTCCTTGATGTCACCAATGCCTATGGCGCTATTGTCCATGGGCATGGCGATCCGGATATTGCCAAAGCAGTCCAGGAAGGGATTGCAAAAGGATCTCAGTATTCTACGCCTACTGACGGGCAGTATAAACTGGCAAAACTTTTGTGTGAAAGAGTGCCGGGATTTGACAGGGTCAGGTTTTTGAATTCCGGAACTGAATCAACTATGTTTGCCATGAGAACAGCAAGAGCATACACAGGAAAAGACAAAATTATTAAAATGACGGGTGGATTCCATGGGACTCATGATAGTGTCGCAGCGTCTACCAAAAAGAATGTAATTACGGCAGGTATCCCCAAAGGCATGACCGAGGATATGCTGGAAGTACCTTTTAATGATTTTGAGGCTTTAGAAAAAGCAGTGACTGACAATGCCTCTGAATTGGCTGCCATCATCATGGAGCCTTTTTTAGGTGCTGGTGGAGTTGTATTGCCTAAAGAAGGGTATCTTGAGCATGCCAGGAAACTGACATCTGATAATAATGTTTTATTGATTTTTGATGAGATTTTTTCTTTCAGAGTCAATACAGGTGGATGCCAGAAACTTTATAATGTAACACCGGATCTAACTACTGTTGGAAAAGTGGTGGGTGGAGGACTTCCCATTGGTGTGTTTGGTGGTAAAGAAGAGATTATGAATATCTTCTGCCATGAAAACTCTGCAACGCCACTATATCATTCTGGAACATTTAATGGCTATGAAACGCTCATGCAGGCAGGATATGCAGCATTGTCCAAATATGATGAAGCAGCTGTCGCTAAAATTAATGCCTTAGGGGAACAATTTCAGAAAGGGTTGTTGGCAAGTTTCAAGTCCAATGGATTGAATATACAGTCCAATCAGATTGGATCATTAATAAATATGCATTTTTATAATGAGCCCATCACAACAGCGGAGCAGGTGTTGAAATCAGAGGAGAAACTCCACGGGTTGATGCATTTGTCCTTGCTGAATAAAGGTGTATTTACCATACCAAGGGGGTTATTTATTTTGTCGTTGGCTATAACAACACAAGAAATTGATTTCCTGGTAGAAAAAATAGATGAGACATTAAAAGAATTGTTGCCATTAATTGAAGAAAAATATAACCATTTACTTTTATAATAGGTTATAAAATAATTCCTTCAGAAAAGGAAATGAATGGTTCTAGATAAAATTGATAAGCTGATTTTAAATACGCTTCAAGAATATGGAAAAACAACCAATTCTAAGTTGTCTAAAATGGTTGGGATTTCGGCTCCTGCAACTCTTGAAAGGGTTAAAAGATTAGAATTGGCAGGAGTGATTTCTCATTTTACAGCTGTCATTGATCCTGAAAAGATCGGGTTTTCAATTACAGGTTTGGTCAGCATCAGTTTGAGTTTGAGCAGTCTTTCGTCTGTGGCTGCCATAAAAGAAAAATTTACTGAGCTTGATGAAGTAGTTGAATGTTATCAAATAGCCGGTGCCCATGATTTTTTTTTAAAGGTTGTTGCCAAAGATATTAAAGCTTACGGGGGGTTTATGAATAAAAAACTTACCCAGATAGAAGGTATACAGGTCATTAAATCTTCTTTTGTAATAGATAATGTTAAAGAAAAGAAGATGTTTGTTCTTAATCCGAATGAGGAGTACAAGGTTTAAGATCACATAATAACGGTTTTTAACAGGAGAATTAAGAAAATGGATAATAAACTAATCATCACAGCAGCCATCACAGGGTCTGTTCATATTCCAACCATGAGTGATTACCTCCCCATAACTCCTGATGAGATTGTGGAAGATGCAGTAAAAGCTCATGAAGCAGGTGCTGCCATCGCTCATATTCATGTAAGAAATCCTGAAAATGGACTACCGGTATCAGACCCGGAACTTTTTATGGAAGTCCATAAAAAAATCAAGGCCAGATGTAATATGGTACTGCTTCCCACCACTGGTGGGGGAATGAATCAAACCACTGAAGAGAAACTGATTCCTATTAAAAAGCTTCGACCGGAAATGTGTTCTTTTGATCCGGCACCATTTAATTTTGGGATTTTTCAAATTGCTGGCCGGTTTAAAGAATATAAACATGATTGGGAAAAAGAATATCTTGACCTATGCAAAAATGTAACGTTCAGACCCACATTCAGGGATGATGAAATATATGGAGAAACTTTTCTAGAAATAGATACAAAACCTGAAATTGAAATTTATGAGTTGGGTCATGTGTCCTATGTTAAATGGTTACTGGAAGAAAATCTTTTAAAACCGCCGGTTCATTTACAATTTGTTTTTGGACCAATGGTCGGTTGGATGACGCCTTCAGTAAAACATCTGGTATTGATTCATGATGAGGCAAAAGAAGTCCTTGGCGAAGGTAATTTTACCTGGTCAACAGCTGCTGGAGGAAGATTTCAGATACCGATTACAACAACTGCTATAGCCCTGGGAGCTCAAAATGTAAGAGTTGGACTTGAGGATTCAATTTATGCGGGTAAGGGTATCATGGCCAAAGCCAGTGCAGATCAGGTTGGAATGATTAAAAGAATAGCCAAAGAAATGAGCCTTGAACCTGCAACCTCTGATGAGGCAAGACAGATTCTTGGACTAAAAGGTTTAGATAAAGTGAATTTTTAGTTTTCTTTGGTGTCTAATAGATATACAAATGTTTTTTACAAGGAGAGTATTGGTCTAAAAATATAATATATAAACAAAGGAGGGCATCGTTGAATTATTCAGGTTACGCTTCAATTCATGCTCGCCATATTCCTAATAAGGTTTGCTTGATCGAACGAACCCCTGAAACTGGGGAAAGACGATCTTTTACCTGGAAGGAATTTAATGACGAGATTAATCGAACAGCGAATTATTTGGCAAAAGAACTGGGGGTTAAGCATGGAGATTTTGTCATGCACCTTCAGAAAGATTCATTGGAATGGCTAGTTACATATTTTGCCATTATACGCTTAGGCGCCGTGGTTGTACCACTAAATTTCAGGTTTGAAACTTCTGATGTCCTCTATGCAGCAGAAGTCTCTGATCCGGATGTTTTTATTCTTGGTACTGAATTTCTAGGTGTTGTCCAGCCTGCACAAAAAGATCTTAAAACAATTAAAAAATATATCTGTGTGGGTGATGAAGTCCCTGATGATATGATTTCATTTAATGAAATTAAAGAATATCAAGATACATCAGACGCGCTTGTGGACGTAGAAAAAGAACACAGCCTTGCCATGATGTTCACCTCAGGCACAACAGGAAAGCCCAAACCTGTTCTTCATACCCATTATTCTCTTAACAATACTGCTGTTGGTAACGGAATGTCTTATTTCGTTCAAAAGGATGATAATTATTTATTCTTTTTACCCTTATACCATAGTGGCACCATGTTTTTGTGGGCACCTTTTTATGCAACAGGCGCTACAGGAACGATCATCAGAGATTTTAGGGACCCTAAATGGATTATAGAAGCTGTTGCCGAAGAAAAGGTTACGGATGTTCTATTTGTTGTACCCATAGCAATTGCCCTGTTAAATGCCCTGGATAAAGGTACTTTTAAGCTGGATGATTATGATTTGTCTTCATGGAAATATATGGAAATAGGCGCACAGCCAGTTCCGTTTGATATTATGAAACTCCTTGTAGAAAAATTGCCGTGTAAAGTATCCAATATATATGGCATCACCGAAGGTGGTGGTGGCGGCTTATTCAACTTGTACCCCGAAGATGTGCTTGAACGACCAGGGTCTATTGGTAAACCAACATTTGGCGTTGAAGCAAAGATTGTTGATCCAATTGGAAAAGAATTGCCTGATGGAGAGGTTGGGGAACTTGTTTTCAGGACAAACAGAATGATGAGAGAATATTATTCAAATCCTGAAAAAACTGAAGAAACCTTAAAAAATGGTTGGCTTTATACTGGAGATTTATTAAAGAAAGATTCTGACGGGTTTTTCTATATTGTTGATCGAATGAAAGATATGGTAACCAGTGGCGGTGAGAATATCTTCCCGGTTGAAATTGAAGATGCTCTGATGGATCATCCTGATATTGATGATATTGCATGTATCGGGTTTCCAGATGAAAGACTGGTTGAGATTGTTCTTGCAGTCGTTCAGTTAAAAGAAGGAAAAACGCTAACTGAGGAAGAAGTGATCGAATTTGCAAAATCAAAGCTGTCACTTTATAAAGTTCCGCGTAAGGTTATTTTTGATCAAGTTCCCAGAAATCCTACTGGGAAGTTGATGAAACCCCAGCTTAGGGAAAAATTTACAGGCCGCAAGGAGGCATTTATTAAATTAGATTAAAAAAAGTTTTCTGTTGAACTTGACTTCTTGTTGAACTATGACATACGCTACATAACGATCGATTTATAGCTGTGCTGTTTTAAGATAATTATTAATTTTGCCGTGTTAATAGAGATTGCTGATAAAGAATCTCGTTATGAATATAATTTATAATCTTAGGAGGGTGTCCCATGAAAAAATGTAAAGTTGCTTTAATTGTAATCAGTATTTATTTGTTAGCATCAGTGCTTTCATCAGGGTTAATGGCTAAGCAGTTAAACTTTTCTTCTTGGCTGCCTCCGGGACATCCCATCGTTGCGGATATGATGGTCCCTTGGATGGAAAATGTTAAAAAAGCAACAGATGGAAGAGTTGATATCAAGCTTCTGGCAAAAGGACTGGGCCATCCAAAAGCTTACTTTGACATTGTAAAAAACGGTATGGCTGATGCTGGCTATACATGTAACGCGTATTCACCGGGTCGATTTAAACTGTCCGAAGGTGTGGAACTCCCCTTCTTAGGAAACAGTGCAGAGGCAAATAGTGTCGCTTATTGGAGAACCTATAAAAAATATTTTGAAAAAGGCAATGAATATAAAGGCGTAAAACTTCTTGGCCTTATGACCCATGGTCCAGGTCAGATTCATAATTCGAAAAAAGTAGCCCAGTCTATGGCTGACCTTAAAGGTATGAAGTTTAGGGTGCCCGGTGGAATTGCAGCACAAGTTGCCAAATCCTTAGGCATTGTTGGAATTCAAAAACCAGCCAGCCAGGCGTATGAGCTTCTTTCCCGTGGCGTTGCAGATGGCGTTGTTCTTCCGCTGGAATCAATTAAATCTTTTAAAATTATCAAGGTGGTTCCATACACCACACTGGTACCTGATGGACTTTACAATGTTTCTTTTTATCTGGTTATGAATAAAAAAACTTTTTCTCGTTTTTCTGCAGCTGATCAAAAAGCGGTTATGGCAGAATCTGGTGAAGCATTTGCAAGACTTGCAGGTAAAGCATGGGATGCAGCAGATCAAGTCGGTCTATCAGCCATGAAAGCAAACGGCAACAAGATTGAAACTGCCACTCCTGCATTCATCGCGCAGATTAAAAAAGCCACCCAACATTTAGAGGAAAACTGGATAAAACAAGCTAATGCTAAGGGTGTAGATGGTGCAGCCGCATTAGAATTTTTTAGATTTAATGTAAAACACAGTAAATAATAGACAATGATAGAATCTGAAAAAAATAACACTCAAGTCGGTGCATGGAATTTATGTTTAAATTTTTTGCACCGGCTTTTCGAACCTTGTGTATCAATTGCATTGTTTTTCATGATGGCGTTAACCTTTGTTGACGTCATCAGCCGGTATCTCTTCAATTCACCAATTGTAGGCGCACTTGAATTGACCGAGTTTTCAATGGCAATTGTGATATTTTTGGGTCTGGTTCTTCTTACCGCTCAAGAAGGCCATGTGACAGTTGATCTTTTAGATAGCTTTATACCTGAAAAAATTAAAGCAATTCAAAAGGTTATCATTAACCTGATTAATTTAGTTATTATGGTTGTTATCAGCTGGCAGCTGTGGATAAAAGCAGAAGATGCTGCCGAATATGGAGATAGAACGGAGTATTTGTTTATGCCGCTGTCGCCATTGATATATTTCATGTCAATCATGGTCGGTATTTCAGGCCTAATTTTGTTTTTTATTATGATCAATTCGCTAAAAATGGAAAAATAAATTAATGGAAGCATCGCTTATAGGATTTGCATTTCTTCTCATTTTTATTCTTGCAAAAGTGCCCATTCCCATGGCCATGGCCGTGGTTGGATTTGTAGGATTCGGAGAGGCTATTAACTACCACGCTTCTTTAGCCATGGTTGCTCAGGTCGCCTCTGAAGAGGGAATGAATTATGGGTTGTCCGTCGTACCACTTTTTATTTTAATGGGTAATTTCGTCACCCAGTCAGGACTTTCCCATGAGCTTTATAAGTCTTCATATGCCTTTTTGGGGCATAAGAAGGGTGGACTTGCCATGGCAACCATCGTAGCATGCGGCGGGTTCAGTGCGGTTTGCGGAAGTTCTCTTGCAACCGCGGCAACCATGAGCAAGGTCGCCATGCCCTCAATGAGAAAGTTCGGCTATGCAGACAGTCTGGCAACAGGGTCTATTGCAGCAGGGGGAACTTTAGGTATCCTCATTCCTCCCAGTGTGATTTTAGTCATTTACGGACTTATGACTGAAACTGATATTGGACAGCTGTTTGCTGCAGGCGTTTTACCAGGCCTTCTAGGAGTTTTCTGCTACTTATGCGCTGTCGCTGCGGCAACGAAAATTAACCCGAAAATTGGTCCCAGAGGGGAAAAGGTTTCCTGGGCTGAAAGATTCAAAAGTCTCAAAGGGGTTTGGGGCGTGTTACTGCTATTTTTTATTGTAATGGGCGGTATTTACGCAGGAATTTTTACACCCACCGAAGCTGCCGGCATTGGGGCGACGGGCGCATTCTTTTTTACTTTATTTCGTAAAAAACTTACCTGGGGAATATTAAAGAAAGTTTTAGTTGATTCTGCCAGTACAACCGCCATGATCTTTTTTCTGTTGATTGGCTCAATGATTTTTGCCAACTTTGTAAATGTAGTGGGAATGCCGGATGCACTCGCTGATTTTGTATTGGGGTGGGATGTTTCACCTTTTGTTGTCATTCTTATTTTGATGCTTGTTTATGTCCTTTTGGGATGTATTTTGGAAAGCATGTCAATGATTGTATTAACCGTTCCTGTTTTTTATCCCATGATACAGGCACTGGGTTTTGATCTTATCTGGTTCGGCATTGTAGTCGTTGTTGTTACTGAAATCAGTTTGATTACTCCTCCGGTTGGATTGAATGTATTTGTCCTAAAGGCTGTTTTACCTGATGTGAAAGTCAGCACGATCTTTAAAGGGGTAACACCTTTTTGGATAGCTGACATTATTCGGTTAACGCTTATTGTAACGTTTCCGCCAATTTCACTTTTTCTTGCGAATATGATGGTCTAAGGAGAACGAATTAAATAAACTATGAATTTTTGTTTTTATAAAAAAGCTGTACTCATTTTGTTCAGGTCTTTTGAGGAAAATAAAATCGAAAGTTTATGCCAATAGTCTGAAAATCGAAGCCGGAATTTAAAAAGCTTGACCGCGTTGAATTCCGGCTTCTTAATTAAAAAAACAAAGGGCTCAGCTAAATATATAGCTAAGCCCTTTTTAGTTCTTAATAACAGATATGGAGATTAAATATAATAATTTTTATCAAATTTATCCCAAAAGTCCTTGTCATCATTTTTCCAATCACTTCCAAAGCGTGTATCAAAAAAATCTCCAAGTTTATCGAATAAAAATTTCCAGGGGGGGGTGCCTTGGTCTTTTGCTGACAACAGTTCATTAATTAATGAGTCAAGAGCACTTAAATGCTCTTTAGAAAGATAAGAAATAGCGCCTTTTTTAATGGACTCAACTAATGATTCAGGATTCATAGAATTAGCTGTCAACATGATAGCAGGAATATTTTTCTTAACGCATTCTTCAAGAAGTTTAATCCCATTGACTCCCATAATATCGAGAATAGCAAGGTCATATTGAGTCTGAGCGATTTTTTGTGATGCAGTTTCATAATCTTGGGCCACATCGACATTTGCTTGTTCAAGAATTTCTTGAATCGTCTCAATTACATCAGGCTCATCGTCAACGGCCAGTATATGTTTATCTTTGAGAAAAGAATTCGATTGTGTCATTTACTTTCTCCTTATAAAAAATATATATCAGTATAGTCTCTCATATGAAAACTTTGTCAATTTTCTGAATTGACACGGAAAAATGAATTGTTTTTTAATTTTTCCTTATTTAAATAAAGTAATCAAAACTACGCCAAAAGTCAACCTATTCCAAGTATTTGAGCATAAGTTACTTACAATTTATTTGCATTAAAAAAGGAATGCCATACCCTATTTGCACCTATTAATTTTTTATGACATACGGTTAGCCCGGATATTTCACGTGTTGAATTTGCTTTAGGAGCAAATTGCAGAACGCGTAGCTATAATCATTTACTGCAAGCGGTCTGTAGCGTAGCAGATGAAGTGAAGTCAACTTGCCTGAAAGAGGAAACTTAAAATTTTCCGGTGACAACTTGTATTTTGAAATGTAAATTAGTCCAATAATATGTCTGAATTGGATAGCCGTGTTATTTAAAATTGCTTTTTGGTTGTTATTGATAGTCTATCTTCAGTGAATTGATCTGTTTTAGCTCTATATTTTTTAGTTTGTTCAAAAATAGATCTTTTTCCTGGGCTGTGATGACAGGAAAATCATAAGGTCCGTTTTTATGCTTTAAGGGCTTGCCTGATTTCAATCTTGTATCAACAAAAAGAAGATGCTGCTTTAACCTTTGTTCTATAAGGGCGTTGGAAAAATTAACGATACTGTCTTTTAAATTTATAACAGGGTGGTAAAATTGCTTATCGATTTCACATCCAATACTGTTTCTTGCCGCAGCCATGGCAGCAGCCATAACTGTTCCGGTTCCAAGGAATGGATCAAGAATGATATCATTTTTTACAGAATACATATTAACCAGTCGGTAAGCCAGATCAAAAGGGAATGCTGCACTTCTGTTTCGAGAAGTTTTATCAAGCAATTTTTGAGAAGTTCCTTTAATATCAAACCAGATGTCTGAGAAAAATGTATTTCGTTCTTCCCAAAACATGGCGCTTTGTCGCCTATTTTGCTTTTCCAAATCGGTTTTAAAAATGCGCTTGCCGCCTTTTCTGGCTATTAGAATATATTCGTGTTCCAGGGTGACATATGCGCCTGCCGGCAACATGCCAGAGCCCATGAATTTATTGGGTGCATTTGTTTGTTTTCTCCAGATAATTTCTGGCAAAATTGTAAAACCGGTTTGAATAAGGTATTGAAGAATCCTTGAATGATTTGGATAAATCGCAAAGTTTGAATCCAATGTTCTAGTGGCATCTCCGATGTTGATACATGCGAATCCCCCTGGTTTCAGGACCCTGAATGCTTCGTCCCACGTTGAATCAAGTATTTGGTGCATAAGTTCAAAGGCTTTAAGACCGTCTTTTTTTTTAAGAGCATTTGCGATCATAGCGTTTTGATTTGAGAAAATAGTATCCCACATTTCAATCATGGGATAGGGTGGGGATGTTACAATAAGGTCAATGCTATTGGATGGGATGATATTTAGATCGTTTGAATTTTGGAAAAAAAGAGTATGAACAGTTTCCATTTGTGAATGAAACGTCCTGCTTAACATTTAGTTATAAAATTAATAATTACATCCTGAATTAGTTTTTTTATTGACTATACCAGCCCGATAATTGTTTGTATATCATTTTTACTTTGATTTATATGAAATTTGTGTGTGTTGGATAAATCAGCAATTTTCAGTGACTTTTTTTTTAATCGAATCAATAGGATTTATATTAATAGCCAAAAATTTTTCGAAACAAAAATTAAAGGTATCTTTTAAAAAATTGATTAACCTGTGATGAATGAGTTTGGAATTTCAATAAAAAAATGAATTGGGTGTGACCATTTCTTTCTAAGTTAACCAA
The DNA here is from genome assembly GCA_024227235.1 of Desulfobacteraceae bacterium. Classification (GTDB taxonomy): domain Bacteria; phylum Desulfobacterota; class Desulfobacteria; order Desulfobacterales; family Desulfobacteraceae; genus Desulfobacula. The sequence continues at coordinate 10,191 of JAAEKY010000769.1, forward strand.
GAAATATTGGTAGAGGATGCATAAAGAATCAATCCTTTTAGACTTTCAATACATGTGGTAAATATAAGAAAAATCAGGAGATGATAATGATAAAATCGAAAATAAAAATAAGATCCAAATATGTACCCGAAGGTATTAAGATTCTATATGAAGACCGGGACATTATTGTAATTGACAAAAGCTCTGGTCTTTTGAGTGTTAAAGCCACATACGAAAAAGAAAAAACGGCGCATCAGTTATTGATAAACTATGTAAGAAAAGGGAACCCAAAGGCACGGGCCAACCTGTTTGTTGTTCACCGTCTGGATCGTGAGACATCTGGTGTTATGGTTTTTACAAAAAGCCACAAACTTCGTGAGAAATTTGCGGCACAATGGAAAGAAGTGGAAAAAAAATACCTGGCGGTCGTCCATGGTAAGTTAGCAGAAAAAAGCGGTGTTATTGAATCGTATCTTGCTGAGAAAGACGATTATATAATGCAATCTGTGAAGACCCCGGAAGAAGGAAAGCTGGCCCGAACCAGATATCGAGTAATAAAAGAATCCAAGGACTATAGTTTGTTGGAAATAGATCTTTTGACAGGTAAAAAAAATCAAATTCGTGTTCACATGTCTGAAAGAGGCCACCCAATTCTCGGCGATTTAAAATATAATAAAAATCCTCATGGGCGTTTGGCCTTGCATGCACTCTCGATCAAGTTCAAGCACCCGTTTAATAATGAAGAAATGGTATTTGAAACAAAAATACCAGATTATTTTTCAAGTTGTTTTGAGATTCAGGGTAAAGATAGAGACTTATCGCTAAAGACTAAATCCTTCAAATGTTCAAAAGAGCACCCAAAAAGGAGAAAAAGAAAAAAACGGAGATAGAAATAAAGGCCAGCAATTAAAATACTGACAGATAAACCGTGGATGTTCAAACTTATACAGGATAAACAATGGGCGGAAGACCAATGAAGAATAAATGTATGGTTATAGTAGGCCTAATATTATTTGCTGGGTGTGCGGGGACTATGCCCGACCTGGGGATAAATAATGGCGAACTAACGCCGTGCCCGAAAACACCCAACTGTGTGAACAGTCAGGCCGTTGGTGAAAAACATTATATCGAGTCAATCCGTTACACAGGAACACAGCAGGAGGCGCGAGCCCATCTTTTGCAGATACTTGAGTCTGAAAATCGAACAAAGATCCTAACAACTCAGGGGAATTATATTCGAGCAGAGTTCATGTCAGCTTTGTTCCGATTTGTTGATGATGTGGAGTTTTATTTCCCAAAAGAACAAGCCGGCAAGGTGGTCATTCATATCCGGTCCGCTTCCCGCATCGGGTATTCCGACCTTGGCGCGAATAGAAAACGCGTCGAGCGGATTCGAGAGAAAATGGGTGCCTAACTCAATTCAAACAAATAAGAGGCAAGAAATGATAGATAATTATGCAAAAATTGTTCAAGACAATTTGAAGCAACTTTACAATACTTTTCCTAAAGACCTTGCCCAGAACCTTCCAGGCGAGCAGGATGAAGAAACGTTTAGTTTTGATGCCTTTGGGGAAAAATGTAGGATTCAACCCCAAGGTATTACACTGGGTGATGAAGAATGCTCTTCGATTCTTGGAATTTTAATCTCTCTTTATGCTTTGAATGCCTGTCCTGATGTTTGTGTTTCTAAACCGCTAAAAGCGTTTAAGGAGTTTCCAGACAGTATGCCTTATGCAGGCGCTTTCACAACACATACTGAACAATTGCTTGTCCCTCATGTAGATAAAATTAAAAAGTCTGCTCAAATGCTTATTAATACCCTTGCTGGGGAGGGAACCCCTGATGGGACAGGAGGAGATTTTTCTTTTATTGTTTATCCTTTACCGAAAGTTGCGCTGTGCTATATTTTTTATGAAGCTGATGATGATTTCCCTGCTTCAGTAACCTGTTTATACTCAAATAATGCACAGTTGTTTCTACCCATAGATGGTCTTGCTGATGTGGGGGAGTATTGCTCAAAAGCAATTCTTAAACTGATTAAATAAGGGAAGACGTGTCTACTTGTGCTAACGAAAAATGGAAGTATTAAGGCTGAGAACTGCTGTGGATAAAAAGATTGACGATACTATCGCGAAACTATATGTTTAGAAAGGTTAATTCCATGGCTTGACCATGTAGATAAGGAATAAAAAACACTCATGAATAAAATTGCCACTTTCTCTGAGATAGGAACACTAGCAAGGCAATATAAGGAACAAGGAAAGACAATCGTTTTTACTAACGGGTGTTTTGATATTATTCATGCTGGCCATGTGAAATATTTAAAACAGGCATCAAACTTTGGGGATATCCTTATTTTAGGATTGAATTCTGATCAATCCGTAAAAACCATAAAAGGAGAAAAGCGACCGGTAATTGGGCAGGACCATAGATCTCTGGTTATTACAGCTTTGGAGTTTATTGATCATGTTGTGTTGTTTGATGAACCTGATCCGGGAACGTTGATTGAAGCTATCAACCCAGATGTATTGGTTAAAGGGGCAGACTGGCCAGAAGATCAGATCATTGGTGCCAACTTTGTAAAAAGCAATGGGGGCCGGTTGGAAAGGGTTACCCTGGAACCGGATATTTCTACAACCAAAATCATTGAACGAATAGGTGAACTATATTATGGAAAAACCTGATATCAAAGTCTATGAGTTTGAGCTTTTTAAAAAAGAAACCGATATTATTCATGGCGTTTTTGCAAGAGAAGGCGGAACCAGTATCGGGCAGTTTGATTCCTTGAATATTGGTATTAATTCAGGAGATGAGTACTCAGCCATTGCAAGTAATCGAAAGCTCATTAGCCTGAAAATGGGCATGAAACCGCTATTGTTTTTAAACCAGGTCCACGGAAGTGATATCAAGATTTTAAAAAAAGATGACAATGATTTGTCTGAAAATTTTGAGCCTGGAAAGGAAACGTATACGGCAGATAGTACTATTACTGATATAACAGATATGTTTCTTGTTATTCAAATAGCTGATTGCCAGGCAGTCATGCTTTATGATCCCCAAAAAAAAATTATCGCAAATGTTCATTCCGGATGGAGAGGAAGCACTAAAAATATTATTGGCAGCACTGTAGATAATATGGTTTCAGAATTTGGCTGTAACGCGCAAGATATTCTGGCGGGCATTTCTCCTTCTCTAGGACCATGCTGCGCTGAGTTTGTAAATTATAAAGATGAGATCCCAAAAGATTTATGGAAGTATAAGATAAAGGATAAGGATTATTTTGATTTTTGGAGAATGAGTACAGATCAGCTTATGGACAAGGGGATTATTAAAGAACATATTGAAAATATGAAAATTTGTACAAAATGTAATACCGATATGTTCTATTCCTATCGGGGAGAAAAAACAACCGGCAGATTCGCCTGCGTCATATCTATGAAATGAAAGCAGGATGTTGGTTTAATAATGGAAAAAAATATCAAGGTTTTTTAAATATAAATTAATGAATTTTCACATTGACTTGAGATTCAGCATATGGTATTTGCTCTCAAGATAAATTGATCTTTGAAGGCCATTTGAAAGGTTGTTGATAGGCAAAAGATGAAAAAGGAAACCGGCAAAAACATTAGGGAACTCGGGTATTTTGCCAGCCTCGGGATATCAGTGGCACTTGCTATTTTCATCGGCCTTGGATTTGGATATTGGCTGGATAAGCAGTTTGATACTCAGCCTGTTTTGTTGCTTGTTGGACTGGCATTTGGTATTGCTGCCGGATTCAGCAACATTTACAGAGCAGGGCAAAAAGGAAAAAAGTTTTAATGCAGGATGTACAAAAATTAGTTGATTTTATAACAACGTCTAACTGGCTGATCCTTCTGGTGGGAGGAATGATCGGGCTTGCGATGACCCCTGTTAAATTTGCTATGGGCATCATTTTAGGCGGTTTGATTGTTGCTACCAATTTCCATCTTTTGAAACGGACATTAAAAAAGATGTTTCATCCTGATACTGTATCAGAAAAAGGACGGTCTATTGTTGGCAATGTTCTGGCTAAATATTATATTCGATTTGCCATAAGCGGGGGGTTGATTGCCCTGCTGATATCGAAACATATCGTTCATCCGGTAGGCCTTCTGGCAGGCCTTTCGGTCGTTGTTGCAAGTGTGTTTTTAGCTACGGCGCTTGAATTAAAAAGAATATTTTTCAAGGAGGCAATATAAAGTGGAACATCCGTATTTGTTTATGACATCATTATTCGGAATAATTGGAATGGAAGAATGGGCTGCTGCTCATCCACATGTTACTTATATGTGGTTGGCTATGATCGTTTTGATATTTTTTGGTTGGCTGGGTGGAAAAAGTATTTCCATGGTCCCCAAAACAGTACAGAATGTATTTGAAGTAATAATATCCGGTCTCGAAGAATTCATGGTGTCCATCACTGGTGAAGAAGGCAGAAAATCTTTTCCTTTATTATTAACCATCTTTTTATTTGTCCTTTTGGGCAATCTGTTTGGATTGATTCCTGGATTTTATCCGCCAACGGCTGCGATTAATACTACTGTGGCGTTGGCCCTTATAGCGGTAACATGGAGCCATGTGATCGGTATCAAAATGCACGGAATTAAATATGTTAAACATTTTTTGGGGCCAGTACCTGCCTTGATGCCATTGTTTCTAATTATAGAAATTATCGGTCATCTGGCACGCGTCTTGTCCCTGACCTTACGTCTTTTCGGAAACATGATGGGTCATGAGCTTGTTGTGGGGATTCTGCTTATGCTGGCTGGTCCATTCTTAGTACCGCTTCCGATCATGGCAATGGGTATATTAGTTTCTTTGATTCAGGCAATTGTATTTTTCTTGTTGCCTACCATGTATATTGCTGGGGCAATCGAGGAAGCACATTAATACGAGTTTTACGGGAACTGGGAAGAAGCCCGTTATTTTATATTATTATATTTTAATTATATTAAGGAGTAAAACATGGAATTTCTAGTTGGTAGTGTATGGGCAGCAGGTATTGCAATTGGTATCGCGGCATTTGGTTGTGGCATTGGTCAGGGTCTAGGTTTAAACGGCGCAATGGCTGGTATCGCAAGAAACCCTGAAGCAGCCGGTAAAATTCAGGTGAACATGCTGATTGGTTTGGCATTGATTGAGTCTCTTTGTATTTATGCCCTTGTTGTTGCAATGATTCTTCTTTTTGTTCATCCTGCTATTGCTCCAGCAGTTAAAGCGCTTGGTGGACATTAAGCCATACAGAATAGATTAGACAGATATTTTTAACTAAAAAGGGTGTAAAACATTTTGTTTTACACCCTTTTTATATTTATTCTTAATGATTTTTCTTGCCTGACTCTGACATTATTGTTATCCTTTTTAAGAAAAACGGACGATTTAGTAAATGAACAAATAGATAAATAAAATTTTCATGCTGTTTTGCAAGGTGGTCCAATGAATGATACACCCTTAGATTTTCAAAAATCAAAAAAAGATCCATCTTTACCCGAAATTGTACGCAAAGAATTTCGTGTTCCTGTGGAGGATAAAGGAGATGTTTGGGTTGTGATTAATAAACAACAATATCCCGTATCGGATATTTGTTTTGATGGTATTAGCATTACCATTGAAAGCAAGCTAGAATTTACTGTTGACCAATCACTACCAAATTGCGAACTTTATATTTTTAACTCAATATTTAAAAATCTTAACGGTCAAATTATTCATTTGACAGCAAGAAAAGGAAATATTTGGCAGTATGGTATCAATTGGATCGAAATGGAAGAAAATACAGCAAAAGAAATTTCTAATATTGTCACAAGCATGAAAGTAAAATTATTAAAAGATGATAATATTTTAATTGATTTTGAATAAACTACATTATGGGAATTAAAAAAGACATAATGGATAACATTCTTGGTGGCCAGGAAAATGAACTTTCAACGCGTATTGACGAGTTAGATTGCCTGATCTATAAGAATGATCCTCAAGTAAAAAATGAACTTTTAGAAGATAAGGGCAAAAGGGTCTGGCAAACTTCAAAAGAGAATGTGTCTGTTCAGGTTTGGGAAGGCAAAGCGAAAATTAAAGTTAAGGTTTCTCCTAAAGGAAAAAGAAACATCTCCATGAAACGAATAGCCAACGTCGCGGTACATGCTATTCTCGAGGAACTAAAAAAGGAGGATTAGTGGCTATAATCGTCTGCCCTAAGTGTGAAAAAAAACATAAAGTCAATATCGATTCTATTAGAGGGAACGCACATTTAGGAAAAAAAATATCTGCTCGATGTAAATCCTGTGGTCACAAATTCCCGGTGCAGATAGATGCGCTTATTAATCAAGAAGAAGAACAGGTTCAGGAACAGGTTCAGGAATCAGTTCAGGAATCAGTTCAAGGATTATCTAAAGAACAGGAACCCGTTCAGGAATCGGGAAAAAATGTTCGAAAAATATGTGTTTCTTTAAGCAAAGGCGGTGTCGGGAAAACCACAACCTCTGTAAATTTAAGTGCAGGGTTGGCACTTGCCGGGTACAAGGTCCTGCTTGTGGATACGGATACCCAGGGCCAATCATCTTATATCCTTGGGACAAAGCCAAGAGCCGGTTTAACTGAATTACTAACTAAAGAACTCGCCCCTGAGGAATGTATCGTCAGAGCTAGGAAAAATCTTTGGCTTCTTTCCGGCGGCAAATCACTGGCGGGTGTTAAAAGAATTATTGACCGGAAAAGTTTTGGTGCTGAATGGACCCTGTCTGCAGCCATGAAAGAAGTGGATTCCAGATATGATTTTGTAATTATCGATACAGCGCCGGGGTGGGATCAACTCATTGTTAATGTTTTGTTTTATGCCACAGAAGTTCTCGTGCCTGTTGCATTGGAGGTAATGCCTCTTCAGGGGTTGTCAGAATTTATGAAAAGCCTTGGATCAATTCAGAAATACCGAAAGGAAATCGCCTTAAAATATATTGTTCCCACATTTTTAGATAGCAGGATAAAAGGACCTGAAGCAATATATGCACAGCTTAAGAAATTATATCCTGAATATATATGTACGCCTATCCGCTACAGTGAAAATCTTTCTGAGGCCCCATCCTATGGAAAATCTATTTTTGAGTTCGCTCCTGGTTGTACAGCAACTGCTGATTATAGAGAACTTATAAGAAAAGTTACGTTTGATGATTCAGCACTTCTGTAACCTTTATTGTTTTTATACTTAAGTTTAATAACAGGAAACAATTTGTGAGACTTCGGACGAGAATAATCATAGCTGTTGTAATTGCCTGTAGTATTATAAATTTATTCTTGTGCTTTTATTTTACAGGGGAAATCAGAGATTCTGAACTTAAAAGCCTTCAAACCAGAATAGATAAAGCTACTTATATGATGAAACTTGTGAATGCAAAGCCGATTTATAATGTAGACAAAGAAACCCTTCTGGTGAACATGGAGACTTTTTTTGATGATGAAAACATGAAAAGTATTTCGCTTCGGGAGGGTGATATAGACATTGATATCTTGCTTGAAAGAAAGTTTGAATTTCCAAAAGGTATCGATATTCATAAAAAGTTTTCAATTAGTTATAAAGGGTTGAGTTTAGGCGAGATGGAAGTTGTTTATTCAACCAGTCTAATTGAACGAAAGCTGACAAAATTCAGAAATCAGATGTTGTCTTTTACCTTTGGGGTTATTGCTTTATTGGTTTTAATCCTCATCCTTATAGTGAATAAGTTAATGCATCCGGTAAGCCAGTTAACCCGGGCCGCTTCTGATATCGCGGCAGGAAATCTTGATAGGCAGATAGAGGCGCAAGAAGCCGTTGGAGAAGTGGGTGAGCTTTCTCGCAATTTTGCCGCGATGAGAGATGCAGTCAAAGACAAGATCAATGATCTCGCTGAGACCAATAAAAATTTAGAAAAACAAATATTTCTCAAGGAAATAAATGAAAAGAAGATACTAAGACAAAGTATGGTTATCGCTTCGGTGAATGATTTTTTTCAAAAATCCATGATGGCTGAAACATACGATGAAATCGCACAAATTTTTATTCCTATCGCCCTTGAAGTAATTCCTAGCAAGTATTGTTTTATTGGTGAAGTTTCAAAAGATGATGAAAATCTAATGGATATTCTGGCTATTTCAGATCAGGCTTTGAATGAATGTAGTCTTATTCAGATGGATAAGAAAATTCGCCTCAATGGTCAGAAAATCAGAGGGATCCGTTCAAGTGTTATTCATCAGGATAAAGCGGTCATTTCAAATGACCCTAAAAATCATCCTGATTTTTTACAATTACCCAAGAACCATCTTCCCATTGATTCGTTTTTAGGTATCCCAATGAAGTTAGGTCATGAAATCAAAGGAATTGTTGCATTAGCAGGTAAAAAAGGAGGATATGATTTTGATGACCAGGAAGCCTGCGAAATGTTGTCTATTGCCCTTGTTGAGGCACTAAGCCTGAGAAAAAGAGAAGATGAAAAAACCAGGCTTGAAGAAATGGTGATTCATTCAGAAAAAATGATTTCTATTGGCGGTCTTGCCGCTGGAATGGCCCATGAAATTAATAATCCGCTAGCAGGGATTTTGCAAAATTCCCAGGTTATTCAGAACAGATTAAAAAATAAATTTCCTGCAAATGAGTCTGCTGCCAGGGAGTTTAACCTTGAGCTTGAAGATATGCAGGCATACATGGAAAAAAGGGAAATCTATTCGATGATGGATTCAGTCATGGATGCCGGAAAAAGAGCTGCCGCCATTGTGGCAAATATGTTATCATTTTCCAGAAAAAGCGAATCAGGGCTCTTTCCTGAAAGTGCTTCTGAGCTTTTGGATAAGACACTGGAACTGGCGAAAAATGATTATAATTTGAAAAAGAAATTCGATTTTAAAAGGATAAAAATAGTCAGGGAGTATGGGAAGCAAATTCCAAGGATAGCGTGCAAATCAAGTGAAATTCAACAAGTATTTTTTAATATTTTGTCCAATGGTGCCCAGGCGATGATATCATGGAAAGAATCCAATAACGAACCGTGTTTTACGCTAAGGGTATTTAAACAGGAAAATATGGTAAGAATCGAAATCAAGGATAATGGACCGGGTATGAAAGAGAATGCCAGGAAGCGAGTATTTGAACCATTTTTTACAACTAAAAATGTGGGCGAGGGTACAGGCTTAGGTCTTGCGGTTTCTTATTTTATCATTACTGAGACTCATAAGGGCAGTATAGAAGTCAACGCAAAACATTTAAAGGGGTCAAACTTCATCATTAAACTTCCCATTGCTGAAGGTGAACCCACACTTTAATAGAGACGTTTGAATAGTGTTCAATTTTTAAAATTATAAATTACAGATATCCTCTTTACTAAAAGCCTTAATATTTTTTTCAGCAAAAATTTTTAATGCTTTGTCATGATCATCAAATCGGAAAATCATAATGGCATTTTTGCATTGAGGATTGGCAAATGCATACATATATTCAACGTTGACCTCATTTTCATATAAAGGGTCTAAAACACTATTCAGTCCACCAGGCTTATCTTTTACTTCAACGGCAAGGACTTGAGTCTTTCCTACAGTAAAGCCTTCTTTTTTCAATACTTTTTCTGCTTTTTCATTATCATCCACAATTAAGCGCAATACACCAAAATCGGTTGTATCCGCAAGAGATAATGCCCTGATATTGACATTGGCATCCCTTAAGATTGCAGTCACTTCTGCAAGCCGACCCTCCTTGTTTTCAATAAATATAGATATCTGTTCAGCAAACATAGCATTTCACCTCTTAAAATAATTAGTATTTGAACGGCTCGTAGAGGAGCAAAGCTCACAAACTCACCCATCTGCTGCGTTGCTACAGAATCCTGCCAAATTATAAGAGTGGCCTCATGTATAGAAGTACACTCCGGTTTCAAGATTCTTTGTGCCTTGCATATGGGCAACTTATCGTCCAAATACCGGGTTTTCGGTCAGGCACTAATTATAATTCATAATATTTTAAACTATATAAAATATTTCTGATTTTACCTCAATCATTTATAATAATTATGTCAAAAGTATGATGTAAATCCCTCCGATAATCATTCTAAATATTTTGAAATTGAAACATTATTTTGAGATGATTTCTAAAAGAGTTCGCCTTTAAATAAGGGTTTCCTTTTTTCAAGGAAAGCACCCGTTCCTTCTTTTGCATCATCACTGCTCATTGTGAGACCAAAGACATCATTTTCAATTCTGCATCCGGTTTCAAGATCGGCTGCCAGTCCATTTTGAATAACTTCTTTACCAGATCTTAAGGCCACCTTTCCTTTGGAGGCAATAAGATTAGCTGTCTTTAAGACATCTTCCATCAGCTTTTCATGCTCACAGACTTTGTTGACAATACCATATTCTAATGCTTGTTTTGCATTAATATTTTTTCCAGTGAAAACCATTTCTTTCGCACGATTAGGGCCAACAAGTCTTGCAAGCCTCTGGGTTCCACCAAATCCGGGGATCAACCCCAGGTTGATTTCTGGTAGACCGAATATTGCTTTTTCTGAAGCATATATAAAATCACAGGCTAAGGCTGCTTCTGATCCTCCTCCCAAAGCAAAACCGTTCACAGCAGCAATAGCTGGAATGGGAAGACTTTCAATTTTAGAGAAAACTTTTTGTCCTTTTCGGGAGAAATATTTACCTTGCAAAGGATTCATCTTTACAAGCTCGGCAATGTCCGCTCCTGCAACAAATGCCTTATCACCTGAACCCGTCAGAATCAGAACTTTGACATCCGTATTATCTTGTACTTGGTCTAACGCGATATCCAGCTCATCAAAAAGTGCATTGTTTAATGCATTTAACGCTTTTGGCCTGTTAAAGAATATAGTCGCTATATGGCCCTCAACCTCAAGAATTATGTTTTCAAAAGACATAATGTTCTCCTTTATCATTGATTATAATTGTCTGGGATTTGTTGCATTTATATACTTTTCAACTCCATTGGTAATGGTGGTACAAATCTGGTTTTGATATGAATCACTCATGAGACGTTTGCATTCTGTTTTATTACTAAGGAAGTTCGTTTCTATTAGAATAGACGGCATCCTGGCACCCAGTAAGACATAAAAAGGTGCCTGTTTAACGCCTAAATTGTTGATACCCGAATATTTTTTTTTCATTCCGTTCACATAAGACCCATGAACCAAATTGGCAAGCCGTGTGGATTCTTCTATTTTTGCGTGTTTCATTAAGTCACTTAAAATATATTCAAGATCTGAAATATTTTTTTCAGAGGTTGCGTTTTCTCTTGCTGCTACTGCAATAGCCTGGTCGTCGGTGGCAAGGTTTAAGATATAGGTTTCAATACCGTTAAGACGTTTGTTTTTAGCTGCATTGCAATGAAGGGAAATAAAAAGATCTGCCCGCTTTGTATTGGCTATTGCCGTTCGTTCTTCAAGGCTTAGCTTTCTATCAGATGAGCGCGTCAACAACACTGTACACTTTAGTCGGTCTCGTAAAGTCACAGCAAGTTTTTTGGCAATTTTAAGAACAATATCTTTTTCCCAGACATTTTTATACCACCCTGGTGCACCAGGATCAGAACCGCCATGCCCCGGATCAATAACAATTCTTCTCACCCCTAATGCAAGCTGGCGGGCAATGTCAGACGATTTTAAATTGTCTGTTGTGAATTGTTTCGTTTTTTCAGGTGGTGTGGTTTCCTTTGTAGCAGCAGTTTTTTGATCTGATTGTGAATACCCTCCATTGGCTCCTTTACCCCAGACATCAATTACAATTCTAAAGGGGTCTTTTAAAGAGAATATTTTATAGTTTTCAAAGGACTTAATATCGACCACAACCCTTACTGTGTGTGGTAGGTATTGTCCGGCACGGGCTTGTTTTAAGAGATTGTCATTGATCGGGGTGTGTTCTGCAACCCCTTTTCCAAGTTTTGTTTGTTCAATATCAATATACAGTCGCTGAAAGGGCTTATCAATGTCAGGGTCTTTTTTTAAAAGCCTGTGAGAATAATCTCTTTCGCCTTCGGCATTGACAACAATTCTTGTGTATTCCGGATTGGACCAGAACCGGAGATCAGTAATCCTTGCATCTCCTTTGCCAATTTTTTTTTTGGAACTTGTTCCACTTACAACATTTTTTGGATATATTGGAGGAGATGTTTTCGGTTCTTTTGTAATAGATTCTTCATGTTTTGCATTAAACAGCCTTATGAGACGAGTATTTTTTGTCAGTCGTTTTTTAGCCTTTATATGTTTTACTTGCTTGGTATAAGCTGTTGGTCTGGTATTGATGGATTTAAGGAACGACTTGGCACGACTGGCATAAGCACTCCTGGGATATCTGTTCCTTATCCTTACGAGAAGATCTACCGCCTTAATTTTATATGTTTTTTTGTCGGATAGTTTAGACAGGTTAACATAAAGCTGCGCAGCTTTGTACATTCCTGCTGGTGCCCATGAACTTTTGGGATGATGCCTGTAGATGATTTCATATTTGCTAATGCATTTTATCCATTCAGAGGCTTTATTCTGTTTATAAGATGAATGCCGAAGTTTTTTATAGCAGGAGTCTGCAGTCAAATATTTCTGTTTTGCAGTGGAGGCAACCCCCGTGGATGTTAAAACAAAAAGTCCGATAATAAAAATGGTAATGACATATAATGGCAGTATAGATGTTTTAAGTTTGACCATATCCTATTGAATGCTTTTTTGTTTTAAATCGTTTAACAAGTTAAGTGCTTCAATGGGAGTAATACTGGAAATATCAATCTTTTCCAACATTTTTTTTATAGATTGTTCATTGCTATTAAATAATTCCAATTGATTATCATCCCTGTTCTTTTTCTTTTTCTTCTTTTTTGGGGTTTTTTTAGGTTCAAGCTTTGGAAGATCTGCTGTGTTTTTCTGCTCTATCCCTGATAATACAGATTTTGCAGAAAGAATCACACTGTCAGGTATACCGGCAAGCCGTGCCACTTGTATACCATAACTCTTATTTGTCCCCCCTTTAACCAGACGCCTTAAAAAAACGATATTATCATTAAATTCCTTGACTGCTATATTAAAGTTTTTGATTCTGGGTTTTGTATCTTCAAGTGTGATTAATTCATGGTAATGGGTGGCAAAAAGGGTTTTTACACCTTTATGATTTAGATCATGTAAGTATTCAGTAACTGCCCAGGCAATGCTCATACCATCATATGTGCTGGTTCCCCTTCCTATTTCATCGAGTATTACAAGGCTTTTATGGGTGGCGTTATTAACAATATTAGCAGTTTCTTCCATTTCTACCATAAACGTACTCTGGCCTGAAGACAAATTATCCAATGCCCCAACCCGAGTAAAAATTCTGTCTACAATGCAAAGGGATGCGCTTTTAGCCGGAATAAATGATCCCATTTGGGCCATTAAAACGATTAAAGCAACTTGCCTTAAAACAGTTGATTTTCCTGCCATATTCGGACCGGTAATCAACAGGATCTGGTTTTGAGTATTATCCATTTCAATGGAGTTGGGAACATATCGCTCTCCGGTAATCAATTTTTCTACAACAGGATGTCGTCCGTCGTCAATTAAAATCGTATTTTGATCGTTAATGTCTGGTTTGGTATATCCATTTTCTGATGCTATAGTTGCAAGGCCCTGGAGCACATCAACATTCGCAATGAAATTTGCTATTCTCAGAATGAGTGATGCTTTTGAAACAACCTGGTCTCTGATACTGCAAAAAATTGTATATTCCAGTGCACTTCGTTTGTCTTGTGCATTTAATATCGTAGATTCGACCTGTTTCATCTCATCTGTAATAAATCTTTCGGCATTCACAAGGGTCTGCTTTCGGATATAGTTATCCGGGACCTCGATTGATTGGGCTTTTGATACCTCTATAAAATAGCCGAATACCTTATTGTATTTGATTTTAAGTGAAGAAAGTTTTGTCTTCTCTTTTTCTGTAGCTTCGGCTTTTGCAATCCATGATTTACCATCCCGTGAAATCAATAGCAGCTCGTCCAATTCAGAACTGTAACCATCATTTATTAACCCCCCTTCGTTAAGAACATGAGGGGCGTCTTCTCTGATGGCATTTTTAATTAAATCGGCCAGGGTATCAAGCTGCTCTAAAATCGTTTCCTGATTTTCAAGATACCTTCCATTCAGTAGAGGACTACTAAATAGGGAGAGCTCCTTAAAAAGAAACGGAAGTTTTTTTAAAGAGTTTTTAAGCGCAATGAGATCCTTGGCATTTCCCTGGCCCATAGAAATCTTACTGCCAAGACGTTCAAGATCATAAACAGATTTCAAATGATTAATAATTAATTGATGAATGTGGGATGCTTTGGTGATTTCTTCAATACAATCCAGGCGCTGACATATCTTCTCTTTATCAATTAGCGGATATCTGACCCAGTTTTTGATTAATCTTGATCCCATGGCCGTAATCGTTCGATCCAATATATGAATCAGGGTGCCTTTTTTATCCAAGGTTTGGATATTGGCAAGCAGTTCAAGATTTTTACAAGATCGGTCATCTATCACTAAAAAGTTTTTCAGATCATAGGGCATGATTTGAAATATATGCTCAGTGTCCTGCATCTGGGTATCTTGTACATACGAAAGGATTGCACCCGCCGCACAAATTGATGCATGAAGATTTTGGGCACCAAATCCTTCAAGACTTCTGGTTTTGAATTTGTTTAGCAAACGTTCTTTTGCATCTTCAAGATAAAAGTCAGATTTGTCAAGATAGGTGATTTGTCTTCCATTAAATGCCTGCCGAAGATTTTTAAACCCGGGATCTTTTTCAAAATTGGAAGGCAAAAGAATTTCTTTGGGATCAACTTTTAAGGCTTCATCAATGAGCTGCAAAGGAATTTTTGACTGTTTGCTTTCAAGTTGTGTGGTTTTAAATGTTCCAGTAGAAATGTCAAGATATGCAATACCGGCAAAATCTTTTATCTTTGAAATGGCCAAAATAAAGTTATTGGATTTTTTATCCAGTAATTTTTCATTTAAAATCATGCCCGGGGTGATGACACGAACCACTTGTCTTTTAACCAAACCTTTTGCGAATGCAGCATCTTCTACTTGTTCACATACTGCGACTTTGCATCCATTATCAATCAGCTTTGCAATATAGTTGTCGGCCGCTTTGTGGGGTATTCCGCACATGGGAATCGGGGCGTCATCATTTTTATTTCGAGAGGTTAGGGCAATGTCCAGGATAGAGGCTGCTTTTTTTGCATCTGAATGGAACATTTCATAAAAATCGCCCATTCGGTAAAATAAAATTGCATCTTTATGAGATTCTTTGATGGAAAAGTATTGTTCCATCATGGGAGTATTTTTTTTCTTGCTCATGCGCTGGTTTTATTTTGCAGAATCAATCGGTTGTATTTGATTTAACGCCTTCTTCATCTTCAGGTTGCACAGGCAGATCCGTTTTCTCAGATTCAGGCGGCTCAATTTTTTGTTTTTCCTCTATGTCTTTTTTAATATATGGATCATGCTGAAATACTTCTAACTTTGTTTTTAAGGTATTTACCTGGTCATTGAGAGAAGCGATAGCGGCATCTTTTATTTTGATTTGTTTTTTTAATTTAAACTTTGATAATAACCCTTTTCCACCGGCCAGAAACAAGCCTAATAAAAAGCAGATTCCAAAGTAAGCAATATTCTGCAATTCCGGCACTGTCCAGGCCCATGAGTTGAATTTAAGATCTAAATTCAGGGCGACAGTCGTCATGAAATATTCTAAATTTTGATAAATCAAAGTTCCAAGCAAACCTAAGATAATCAGCAAGAAAAGGGTTTTAATTATTTTCATTTATCCGCTCCATAATCCAAGTTAGTATTGTAAATGGTTTAGTTTAGATGATCATAGATCAAATTTTATTTTTTTTCAATTCTTCTTTTTAATATTACATGGGCTTAAATACTGCATTTATGGGATGGTATTTTCAAACCATAAGCTTAGATAAAAACAGGGTTAATCAGATTAACTTCATCACTTTTTGAAAACAGGTTCCAATTTAAATGATCAGATGGCGTTTTATTTGAAATTTCAAAACAGGAAAAATGAAGATGCGGCGGTAATTGTGGGTTTTTATAAGTGTCACATACTTTTGCAATAATATCTTTGCTGTTAATACTATCGCCAATTTTTAGATTTACTTCAGGGATGATATGAGCATATACAAAAAGAATTCGTTTTTTAGGAATTAATTGTTTTTTTTGTTCCACTACAATCGTTTGACCCAAAAAATCATCACATATATTTAAAATAACACCATCATCCATGGCCGGGACCTTTATTGAATTGTCAAAATGATCTATCATGCTTAGATGTGTCTTATATGGCTGTGTCCTATAATAGGTAATGTCGATACCTTCGTGGGAAGAATGCCTGAATTTAAAATCTCCCCACCATTTATCCCTGGTTGAAAAGAGCATCCCGCAATGAAACAGCCATTGAATATCAGATCCATCTCCTAAATCATTGGCTTTGGAAATGGTGTTCAGATAGTTGGAGAATTTGCTCATTACAAGGCTTTTAAGGTGATTTTATGTCCCATAAGATTAATATCTTCAATAATCGCCTTAACTTCCATACTTTCTCCTAAAAGGCCTTTTAAAAGAAAGGTATCTTTGTCAACAGGTGTTACAGCAGCTACATTTTCCATGATTAGTTTTTCATCATCATCTTTTTTTAAATATACATTGGATTCACACATAATTATATTCCTTTATTAATTTATTTTATTGCTTGATAACATTTTTACTCTCAAAGGTATATCATTTCCACAATCAATGATCGCACCATTATATTTTTTATTCATTGCACAATTGACAATCAATGTGTTTTTGAAGAATTGATATCCGGCCTGTTCGTGGATATGGCCACATAAGACCATTAATGGTGAATGCGTTTTAATTAATGCTCTTAAATTTGAGCTTCCAGCAGAAAATTTTCCAATCACCTTATCCTGAATCCCTCTGGGAGGGGGGTGAACAACCAAAATTGTTTTTGATGTGATCATACTCTTCATGGGCGCAAGGTATCGGCCTTCCATTATACGGATTATAGAAAGAAATGGTAAAGGGATGGTTCCATTTAATCCAATAAATTTAAAGTCTTGAAAAGTCTTAGGAGAGCGGTTTAAAAGGCAGGCGTTCTTCTGATTTTGTAAAAGCTTTCCAACATTTTTAAAATCTGAGTTTCCTGTAATAGCAAAAATGGGGACTGGAATATCTTTTAATTGGCAGATGATTTTTTCTGGAGAAAAATAATTTGTAATGTCCCCAGAAATTACAAGAACATCAGGATTTTCATGGGAGATAACAGTCTTTATTTTATCAATTTTTTTTGTATTTCCATGAATATCAGCTACAGCATAGATTCGCATGATTGTTCCATATTAAGAGTGTCTCTACTATTGGTGTGTATCAATATACAATTTATATGGATGGTTTTCAAATACAAACCATATGATCTATAGTTAATTTCATAAACCGTTCCTTTTCGATTCCATATATCTGCAGAATTGAAAAATCTTTTTGACAGTGACTATAATATGAATGCAGGAAAAAGGTTTTAGTGGATTACTCATTTTACATGAAATATCCGGGTTAGATATCAGAGAACTTAATTAAGATTTGTTTAAAGTGCTCCTTTATCTTAATAAATGCATCAGCAATATCCGGGTCAAAATGGCTGCCATGTCCATCCATTATTATTTCAACAGCCTTATCATGGGGAAAAGCGGGGCGGTAGACCCTATTGGATACAAGAGCATCATATACATCTGCTACAGCCATCAATCGGCTGGCCAGGGGTATGTCATTTCCAGAAAGGTTCTTTGGATAGCCTGTCCCATCCCATTTTTCGTGATGGAAGTAGACAATATCTTGTGCCATCTTTATAAAATCTGGAGTTTGGGTAACTCCACAGAATTTTTTAGCTTTATTCAAAGCTTCCTTTCCCAGGAAAGTATGGGTTTTCATTAACTCAAACTCTTTATCGGTCAATTTGCCTGGTTTTAAAAGGACTTTATCCGGAATTCCTACTTTTCCTATATCATGCAATGGCGCTGTTTTAAAAAGTAGTTCAATATAATCGGGAGTAAGCATGTCTTCAAACCGGGGAGCCTTTGTCAAATATTGTGCAAGCAATTTAACATAGTGCTGGGTGCGCATAATATGACCGCCAGTTTCATCATCTCTGATTTCAGCCAATGATGCTAACGATTGTATTGTTATTTCCTGAGTGACGGCAAGTTCTCTTGTACGCTCCAGTACTCGTTTTTCAAGTAGATCATTATTGTTTTTCAATTCATGCCGGATGACTGCCAGCTCCAGGTGTGTTTTAACTCTTGACGTTACCTCTGTTATCTCAAAAGGCTTTGTTACATAGTCTACTGCTCCCAGCTCAAACCCTTTTGTTTTATTTTTGATCGATGTGAAGCCCGTCAAAAAGATGATAGGAATAGACTTGTACCTATTATCTTTTTTTAGTCTGCGGCAGACTTCATAGCCATCAATTCCCGGCATATCAATGTCCAGAAGAATTAAATCAGGCTTTTCTTCTTTTATAGTTTCCAGAGCAGACGCCCCATCCAAAACGACACTGAGATCATAATTATTTTCAAGTGCTGAAACCAAAATATCAATATTCACAACCGCATCATCAACGATTAATATTGTACATTTTGAAAGAGATTTCATTGTATCTCCTTATTTTCAAGTTTAAGTTCAATTTTTTTCAGGATTTTAAGCCCATCCTTGAATTCATACCTGGAAAGGTGGTTTCCTAAAATTTCAATTTTTTGGGTCAGTTCTTTTGGAAATTTCAAACTATTAATCTCTTCAATAAGGTTTTTACATTTTTTGGGTTTGCACGCTTTTAGAAAAGGTTTGTATTCCTTGATGATCTCAAGTAACTTTTCAGATCCATCACCATTAGTTTTATCTTTGATCAAATCCTGCTTTTCTCTTTTTTTAACCTTTATTTGTTCAAGCGATGCCATGGCTTTATTTAATTCAACTTCAAAAAGTATCACCAAATCCTTGTAAGAATTATCTGCATCTGAATTCAAAGATGCCTCCAATTTTTCAGCCGCATTAAATAGTGGGATTGCTCCAAGATTAGCAGAAACACCTTTAACTTGGTGAGCAAGAGAGCGGGCACCGTCAATATCATCATCCATAAGTGCGGTATTCAGCTTGCTGATACAATCTGTGTAATCTTGTTTGAATAATTTTAGAAGCCGCAGATAAAGACTTTCGTCATTACACGCTCGCTGAAGACCATTTTGAATATCAAATCCTGGAAGTGATTCTGGCAAAAGTCCAAGGGCTTTTATATCGTTCTGTAATTTTGGATTTTTTTCTAACGTATCCCTAACGATTTCTTTTGGATCAATCCATTTGAGCAGTGTGGAAAAAAGTTCCTGTGAATTAATAGGCTTGGTAATATGATCTTTCATCCCTGCTTTCAGGGATTTATCGTAATCTCCGGCCATGGCATGCGCAGTCATTGCTACAATGGGCAAATTCTTTTTTTTAGATAAATTTTCAATTTTTTTTGTTGCAGTATATCCATCCATTACCGGCATTTGAATATCCATAAGAACAAGGTCAAAAGAGCGTTCTTTAACCATATTGACAGCTTCTTCCCCGTTTCCGGCTATTGTAACAGAAAGGCCTCTGCGAGCCATTATTTCAAAAGCAACTTGTTGGTTTATTGCATTATCCTCAACCAAAAGTATATGGGCGCCTTTTATGCTTTCAATTTTGTCATTATCATTAGATAAAGAAAGATCAGAGTTTCTTTGGCTATTCGTTTCTTTTCCATAAACCATTGCCACCGTATCAAAAAGAATAGACGGATTAATGGGCTTTAATAAAAATCCATCAAGTTTATATTTTTTAACCTGGAGTTTAATATCTTCCCGCACAAATGCACTGACCATGATTATTTTTGGGCAATGTTTTAATGAATTGTTATCAAGAATCATCTTGGCTGCTTCGAGTCCATCCATTACTGGCATTTTCCAGTCCATTATTACCAGATCATATGGTTTTTTTGAATCTGATTCAAAAACTTTTTTTACCCCTTCTTTGCCTGAAGATGCCAGGGTAACATTAAAATACATAGCGGTTAAATAGTCTTCAAATATCTTCCTGGCAATTTTGCTGTCATCTACGACAAGAACATTAAGACCTTTCAGTTCATCCAGGTGAGGAAAATTCACCAAAGTCTGTTTAGATTGACGGCCAAAGTAGGCAGTAAAATAAAATTTACTGCCGACATCAAGTTGACTTCTTACCCAAATCTCTCCATCCATCATCTCAACTAATTTTTTGCATATTGTTAATCCCAGACCTGTCCCTCCATATTTCCGGGTAGTAGATTCATCTGCCTGGTTAAAAGATTCAAAAAGATGGTCTGTCTGTTTATGGGATAAGCCGATGCCTGTATCTTCAACTATGAAAAGGAGTTTTACAATATCATCATTTTCTTCTTCTACCTGGGCAGAGACGATAATTTCGCCATTTTCAGTGAATTTTACGGCATTGTTCAGTAAATTAAGGAGAATCTGCCCTAAACGAAGAGGATCACCTTTTAAACCCATGGGTATTTTTTTATCCATCTGGAAATTGATTTCAATACCTTTTTCTCCCGCTTTAATTGTGACGAGATCTGCTAAATGGGATAATGTTTTCTCAAGGCTAAAATTAACCTTTTCCAAGGCCATTTTACCCGCCTCTATTTTAGAAAAATCAAGGATATCGTTGATAATTTCTAAAAGTGAATGGGCTGACCAGCTGACTTTTTCAATGTAATCATTTTGCTTTTCTGTCATTTCGGTTCTCAATGCAAGATCGGTCAGCCCAATAATTGCATTCATAGGTGTTCTAATCTCATGACTCATCTTGGCCAGAAAATCGCTCTTGCTACGATTGGCCAGGTCTGCTTCCTCTCGCGCTTTAATCAGTTCTACCTCAGCTCTTTTTAACTCGGAGATATTTCTGAAGGCCACTATCATTCCGCCTCTTTCGCCGTTCTGTTCATTAAAGATAGAAGCGGATATCTGGATATCAAGGATGTTACCGCTTTTGTCGTAACGCTGGGTTTCAAACATGACGACCTCTCCATTTATGGTCCTCAAAACAGCATCTTGTGTTTTTTCAACCTCATGGGGCGGAACAAAATCCAGCCTTTGGTCTATTATTTCATCAAGTGTCCAGCCAAAGACTTCATTAAACTGGCGATTCAAGTACATCACTCGCCCTTCTGTGTTATAAACAACGATAGGATCAGGGACAGCATCCATGATTCCATGAAAATATTGGTCGGAAAGTGTTCTGGTCATCTTATCCCTCATGTATTTAAAGGTTCAGTTTAAGAAAATTATAGGGAGATAACAGTAGTTTTTTTGAAATTTATCCTATAGAAATACCATGTTTTTTATGATTTTTAAATGATTTTTAATGGAAAGGAATTGACTACCTGTATTATTTTAAAAAAAATATCCATTCTGTTCGTGGGAATGAATACATCATACCACTCAGAGTGGATGGTTTTAATCTGTGATGGTTCAAAATCTTCAATTTTTTTTATATATGTGTAACTTATACGTTGTTTCATCTTATTTCTTTTATGGTTAATAATATTTTCATATTTGCAAATTTCATACAAATACAATAAATTACCGGTACAGATAAATATGAGCCGTGTCAATATTTCTTCAAAAAGTAAGCTGTGATTATCTTTGATTAGCTACAATTTAGCTTGACTATATATTTATTGGTTGGTAAAAAATGATCGTTTTTTTGAGGAGGAATTATAAAATTCATGAAGAAGACTGCATCTTTAAAAACATTATTAAATCCTGACAAGATCGCTGTGATTGGCGCATCAAAGTCAAAAGATAAGGTTGGCGGAATAATATTTAAGCGCCTTTTAGATTCGAGAAGACGTTTGTTTCCTGTAAATCCAAAGGAGACAGCTATTGAAGGGCATAAGGTTAGCCCTAACATCCAATCTCTTCCAGATGATATCGATCTGGCTGTTATTACAATTTCAGCAGCCGCTGCAGTAAAATCTGTAGAATCATGCATAAAAAAAGGAATTCCAAATTATATCATTGTCGCCGGTGGATTTGGTGAAGTGGGCGAAGAAGGAAAAGAGTTGGAAGAACGGTTGAGAAAGTTGGCAAAAGATAACAATGTCAATATCCTGGGCCCCAATTCCTTAGGTATATTTCTTCCAGATGAAAATATTGATACCATTTTTGTTGAACATGCAGATAAGGCGCTTGATAGAAAAGGAAAAGTTGCCGTTATTGTCCAAAGCGGGTCTGTCGGAGTTGAGGCCTTAGGATATGCATCCAATACAGGTTATGGGATGCGTGCCTTTATCGGTTTGGGAAACAAATGTGACCTTGATGAAATCGATTTTCTTGATTTTTTTGCCAAAGATGTGAATACCAATTGCCTGGGGTTTTACCTTGAGAATATTGAAAAAGGCAGACAGTTTTTAGCTGCGGCAAAAGAAGTCACAAAAGAAAAACCCGTGGTAATTTTAAAGGCGGGAAGAACTCATACAGCTGTTAGCGCTGTCAGCTCCCATACAGGAAAGCTTGCCGGATCTGATAATGTGATCAGTGGGGCCTTAAAGCAATTTGGGATTCAGCGGGTTTACGATGATGAAGAGTTCTGTGATGCGACCAAGGTTCTTTCCATGCTGTCAGGCGCTCCGGGGAATCGAGTGGCTGTTTTAACAGCTGCTGGTGGTTATGGTGTGATGTGCACAGATTATATTGAAAAAAAAGAAATGCGGGCACTGCTTACCATGGCAAAGCTTTCAGAAAATACTAAAAAGAAGATTAAAGATGCCACATTTCCATTCACAGCCTGTGAAAACCCCGTGGATATAACTGCCAGTGCAGATGACAGGATGTTTTCAGAAAGCCTTGATGCATTGATCGAAGATAAAGGCGTGGATGTTATTATTTGCATTGCTTTTTTTGCGCCCCCAGGGATTACTGAAAATTTAATTGATATTATTGCTGAGAAAACAAAGAAATCTGAGAAACCTGTGATTGTATTTACGAAATATGGACCATTTACCGACAATAGTATTAAAAATTTATTTTATGCAGGCGTGGTGGCCTACCCATCAATTGGTAGAGCGGTCAGGGCGGCTCGATTTCTTGTAGAGCGAACGAAAATAAAGCAGCGTCTTGACCAGGAGGTATAATCGGATGGAAAAAAAAATAAAATTTTGGCTTGAAGGTCTTGGTAATAAAAATCCAGATGAATATGACGCTAAACAACTGGTAACTCTTTATTCAATCAAGGTGCCCAAAGGGAAAAGGCTAAAACCAAAAGAAGAATTTAATGCTGATGATATAAACCCACCCTTTGTATTAAAAGTCTGCTCTTCAAATATCCTTCACAAAACAGAATTGCAGGGTGTGATATTAAACAATGACAAAGAATGTGTTCAAGATAATTTAAAACTGATGCGCCAGCGGTTTCCCAATGAGAATATTCTGGTTGAAAATCAAACTAATTTTTTTGGCCCGGAATTTATTATTGGTATTATAAAAGATCCTGCTCTGGGACATGCCGTAATGGTAGGTGCTGGTGGGGTTTTAACTGAAATTTATAAGGATACAGCATTCAGGCTGGCGCCTTGCTCTGTGAATGAAGCCAAAGATATGATTGATGAACTTATCTTGTCGCCTGTATTTGAAAATTATAGGGGAATGACACTTGATAAAGAAAAATTTGCCATAACGATTTCACAAGTGTCTAAGCTTGCCGATGACATGGGACCCGAACTCAGTCAATTGGATATCAACCCCATTGTTTTCAGTGAGGGCGAATGGATTGCACTTGATGTAAAAGTCATGTTTGATGAAGAATAAGCTACTATTTAGTGTCTGATCAAAAACTATTTAAATATCTTCTCAGGATTTGTTTTTGGGATTTTTTTATATCTGCCATAGAGTAGATCGTCCATAAAAAGAGCTATCTTCTGGTTCAATATGTTCCGCGAAATATAAAATCGGACAAATTTGTGGATCAATGTATTGGGCTTGGTGTATGGGCAAACTGATATACAGAGGCCACAGTCAGATCCAATTGTCTTCCAATAAGAAAAACATTTTTCCTGCTGAATTGACCAATGCCTGATATTACGGCTGGAAGGCTCATCTTCTTGAGTAATGGAACCCGAAGGGCAGTTGTCCGCACATTTTTTACAGATTTTACAAAATTCTTCCATGTATAAGGGGGGTGGGGCAGAAGTGTTTGGTAATTCAAGATCGGTTGTCACAGTGGCAAGCCTTACACAAGGACCATGGGTTTTATGCATTAAAATCCCCATCCTCCCCAGTTCTCCAAGCCCAGACTCTACGGCAATGGGAACACATAATGTATCATAATTACCATCATTGTGTGCCCTTGCCTGATAGCCAAAGTTTCTGATATATTCTGCCACTATATTAGAAATTTTTGCCACTTCTACATATTTTTGAGCCGATTCCTGGAGCACACAACTTGTGGGCCCCTTTTTTATCATTTCAAGGCGCATGGGGATTACAATGGTAATGGCTGTTTTATAAAATTGATCTGTTTTATCCCCCCAGTTTGAACGATGCCTGCCTCTGTGACTGTAAAAGTGATGGGGTAATAATGTTAAAAAAGAGATATCACAGGCACCATAGAATTTAGCAAATTCAGTAATGGTTTTGCAAAATAAAGCAGGATCTAAAGATTTTTTTTCTGGTGCTGGTTCTCCTTTAGATAAGGGGATAGATTTTTGAAGATATTTAAATGCGGCATTAAAGCAGGGTGCAGTATATTCATCGTGATAGGTCTGGTCTTTTTCTCCAAATTCAGGCTTTTGATGGATCTGTTTATCAGAAGATTCGTTTTCAGGGCGCATAGCATAATACGCTTCCATCAATTCTGGAGAGTACTGGATATTATCCCGGGCAAACATATTATCTCTTTCGTCATATTGTTGAGCGTTTGACGTATCCCGTGCTGCAGATTTATTAGGGAAGTATTGTATGAATGAGATAAATGAAAAAAGGCCGAGTAACACGACCATGATGATATTAAATCCTATATAAATCTGGGAGGCTTTAATAAACCATCCCCAGAAAAAACCATTCAGAACTAAAGAGATAGAAACGATGATGGCAGCCCTATATTCTTTTTCTTTAAAGGAAGATAGACCTAAGACCAGAAAGAAAATGGATGAGCCGATTAAAAAAATCCAGTTGATGAGTATCAAAGTTTGTATCATATAGTTTTTACCAATTTATGAGAGTTGTCTGAAAAAATCATTAGGTTATATTTTAAATGCAATATTGCCTTTTATCATTATCAATTCAATAGGTGCCAGTCCAGAAAGATAGCAAAGATCGGCAGGTCTATCAATATCCCAAACAACAAGATCGGCATCTTTACCCATCTCAATACTGCCTTTTGATGGGGCTAAACCAAGGGCTTTTGCTCCATTGATGGTTGCCCCAAGCAATGCCTCTTCACAGGTCATATCAAAGAGAAGGCAAGCCATATTCATTATCAGGGTCATGGAATGAACCGGGCTTGAACCCGGGTTGAGATCTGTCGATACTGCCATAGGAATCTTAAGATTCCTGAATAAATCAATGGGTGGCTTTTGTGTCTGTTTTAAATAGTAAAATGCACCCGGTAAAAGAACAGCAATTACATTATGTTTTGCCATTTTTTTGGCACTTTTTTGGGATACATATTCAAGATGATCACAGGAAAGCGCGCCTAATTCTGCTGCCAGTGAAGCACCATTTGAATCAGATAATTGCTCTGCATGCAGCTTTATATTAAAGCCAAGATCTTTTGCTTTTTTAAATATTTTCTTTGTCTGGTTACGAGTAAAGCCGATTTTTTCGCAAAACACATCAACAGCTGTTGCAATGTTCTGTGCTTTGACTTCTGGCAGCATGATTTCGGTTACAAGATCAATATAGCCATCAGGATTGTTTGCAAACTCTGGGGGCAGGGTATGAGCCCCTAAAAAGGTGGCCTCAATATGCAAGGCAGAATCCTTGTTTAATTGTTCGATAACTTCAAGCAGTTTCAGCTCGGTTCCAAGGTCAAGTCCGTATCCGGATTTAATTTCAAGCGTTGTAATGCCTTGTCTTAATAATGTTTCTACTCGTTTTTTACCTTGGATGTATACGTCTTCTTTTGATGCCGCCCGGGTTGCCTTTACAGTGGAAAAGATGCCGCCACCTGTATTAGATATCTCTTCATACGACGCACCATTGAGCCTCATTTCAAATTCATTGGATCTTGATCCAGCCCATACCAGATGGGTATGACTGTCCACAAATCCGGGTAAAACCCATCCATCATGACAGTCGACTATATTAGTATCTTTTTTAATGTTACCAGCCAAGTCTTTTTCTTTACCCACCCAGGATATTTTATTGTCGGTAACAGCTACAGCACCATTATTAATAACAGATATGGCATTATCTGTCATTGTGGCAAGATGACAATGCGTAAAGAAAGTATCAATTTTATCGGGCAGTATGGGTCCCATATGTTTATGGCTCCATGTTGATGGCATGTTCTATGATTTTTCGGATATGATCCCTTTTTGTATCAATATCCTTTTTAAGGGTAAGTACGGCGTGTTTTAATTGGGACGAAAAACCGTCATCTTTAATATCCATCAGGTTAATGCATACGTTATACGCCGCACCTTGAACAGCAGCAGCGATCAGTTCTGCTGCTACACCCGCATCTGTTATGCAGTTTGGATTTCCTTTTTCAACAACGGTTTCAACCAGTGCCATGGCAGATGCAGCAGTCTCAAGTGTATTGAATGGAACAAGGGTAGCAGCCTTTAAAGCATCTTGTATTGAGCGTTTTCTAAGATCTTTTTCTATATCGGTTGCCTTGGGCAGCTTGTATGCATTAATCACATGATCATAAGCAATAGAGTCTTCATCAACTTGTTTTAGCAGCGTTTTTTGAAGTGATTCTGATGCGCCTTTAACGTTAAGCATAAAGGGTTTTGCAGCCGCATATTTTTTCTGGCCTAACGTAAGACCTGCAACCATGTGGCAAAGGGCTGCGCCTATAGATCCGCAAAGAGCTGCAATACTGCCGCCGCCTGGAGCAGGAGAAGATGCTGCCACTTTATTTGTAAAATTTTTTATATCTAAATCAATGAGTGTCATAATTGATCCTATCACATGTTAATCATGGGAAGTTTAACTCCCTTGGTATTGGCCACATCAATGGCGGTTTCATAGCCCGCATCAGCATGGCGGATAATACCGGTTCCCGGATCATTCCGAAGAACAGTTGTCACGCGTTTTTCAGCCTCAGGCGTACCATCTGCTACCGTCACCTGACCTGCATGAAGCGCATAGCCAATCCCGACACCGCCGCCATCATGAAAGGATACCCAAGTGGCACCGGATGCTACATTTGTCATACAATTTAAGAGTGCCCAGTCAGCCACAGCATCAGACCCGTCTTTCATGGCTTCTGTTTCCCTGTAAGGGGAGGCAACCGAGCCACAATCCAGGTGGTCTCTTCCAATAACGATAGGGGCTTTGACTTTACCATCTCTTACGAGGTCATTGAAAAGTTTTCCTGCTTTTTCTCTTTCCCCATAGCCTAACCAGCAGATTCGTGAAGGAAGTCCCATATGTTCAATTTTTTCTCCGGCCATTTTCAGCCAGTTCACCATTTTTGTTTTTTCAGGGAAAAGTTTGAGCAGTTCCTGGTCTGTCACCTTTATATCTTCCGGGTCGCCTGAAAGAGCGGCCCATCTGAATGGCCCTTCTCCCTGACAAAAAAGTTCTCTGATATACGCAGGGACAAATCCTGGATAATCCATGGCATTATCAACCCCTCGTTTCATTGCCTGGGCTCTTAAATTATTTCCATAATCAAAGGCAATCGCACCTTTTTCTTTCAGTTTAAGAATAGCTCTTACATGATCTGCCATTGAGTTCAGGGCCAGATCTTTATATTTTTGAGGATCGGTTTTTCTAAGGGCCAATGCGTCTTCAAAGGACAGTCCTTGGGGAAAATAACCATTGAGCTCATCATGGGCACTGGTCTGGTCTGTAATAATATCTGGAATAAATCCTTTTTCAATCATTGCGGGCAGGATATCCACAATATTGGCACAAAGCCCTATGGAAAGAGGGGTGCCCTCTTTTGCCGCTTTTTTGGCTTTTAAGATGGCATCATCAAGGCTTGTGGCTTCAATATCCAGATATCGTTTTTCAAGCCTTTTTTCAATGCGGGTTTTATCAATTTCAATACAAATGGCCACACCGTTTGCCATGGTAACCGAAAGTGGCTGCGCTCCTCCCATACCACCAAGACCGGCTGTAACCACAATTTTTCCTGTCAAATCAGCGGTATAATGTTTTTGTCCCAGAGATGCAAAGGTTTCGTATGTTCCTTGAAGAATTCCCTGGGTCCCAATGTATATCCATGAACCCGCTGTCATTTGGCCGTACATAATCAGGCCCATTTTATCCAGCGTGTGAAAATAGTCCCAATTGGCCCATTGGGGAACAATATTGGCATTGGCAATTAAAACTCTTGGCGCACTTTCATGGGTTTTTAATACGCCCACTGGTTTTCCAGATTGAACCAGCATGGTTTCATCATTTTCAAGGTCAAGAAGCGTTGTGACAATAGCATCAAAACATTTCCAGTTCCTGGCAGCCTTGCCAAGACCACCATATACAATTAATTCATCTGGATTTTCACCATTATCCGGATCAAGATTGTTGCACAACATGCGCAAAGCAGCTTCCTGGTACCACCCTTTGCAGTGTAACTGTGTCCCTCTGGGGGATTTAACAGGGCGGGAAACGCCGCATCCGATCTTAAGAGTCTTTAAAAGTTTTTCTTTGTTAGTCACTATTTTTCTCCCTGTTTATATTCATAGGGTGTTGACAAATGTTTTTGGATTCGATAGTACTTGTCTATACAAGTATAGATATGAAGTCAAGTTATTTTTAATTTCAACACCAGGACTAAGATGCGGACTGGAAAATTTATGGCCAGATCAGAACAACCATTTGCCTTATATCAAAAAATAAAAAAAAGTGTTGTCAAAGATATTGATTCGGGAAAGCTAATCCCAGACGACAGAGTGCCTTCTGAAACTCAACTTGCAAGAGCGTTTAATGCATCCAGAATGACGGCAAACCGCGCACTTAAAGAATTAACAGAAGAAGGTCGGATTGTAAGGGTACAAGGTGTCGGGACATTTGTAGCAAGACCCAAACCAGAAGCAGCATTACTTGAAATAAAAAGTATAGCCAAAGAAATCACGGATTGGGGAGGCGTACATTCTTCACAAATTATAGTATTAAAACAAGAAAATATAGGTGCTCAAATCGCCTCCAAAATGGATCTTAAGGTTGATGATGATATTTTTCATTCGATTATCGTCCACAAGGATAGAGGTATTCCGGTTCAATATTCTGAACGATTTATTAATCCCAGGGTAGCGCCTGATTATTTAAACCAGGATTTTAAAAAGATTACCCCCAGTGATTATCTTTTAGAAATAGCCCAGGTCCAACAAGCAGAACATATCATCGAGGCTGTAAATTGTAAGAAAAATATACAGAAGCATTTGAATATAAAGCCGGATGAACCTTGTATATCACTGACAAGACGCACCTGGTCATATGATATGGTTGCAACCTATAGTATCATCATCTCTCCTGGATCAAGATATAAACTGGTTGGGAAATTTATAAGAGGATAAATAAAATGAACCAAGAAATTATTTTAAATGGGAGTGATTTTCTGCTTGAGGATCTGGTCCAAATCGCAAGAAGTAATGTTGGTATAAAAATATCTTCCAAGTCAGAAGCCAGAATTAATAAAGCAAGAAAACTCATTGAAAAATGGGTAAAAGAGGGTGAAAGGATTTATGGTGTCACCACAGGGTTCGGTGCTTTATCAGACATGACAATTTCCTATGAAGATACCCAAAAACTTCAAAAGAAAATTTTGCTCAGCCATGCGGCAGGACTAGGCAGCCATATGGAAGATGATGTGGTCAGAGGCATGATAGCGTTGAGAGTAAATGATTTTTGCCGGGGCAATTCAGGTTTGCGACAAGAAACAATAGAAAAACTTGCTCAAATTTTAAATTCAGGCATTATCCCGTTAGTTCCTGAAAAAGGATCTGTGGGCGCAAGCGGTGATCTTGTCCCTATGGCTCATCTTGCGCTTGTTTTAATCGGGGAAGGTGAAGCCTTTATTGACGGTATCAGGATGTCTGGTGCCAGGGCGCTGAGAAAAAAATCCATTAAACCCCTGGTGCTTGAAGCAGGAGAGGGGCTGGCACTGATTAATGGGACGCAGTTTATGATTTCTCTAGGATGTCTGGCCCTTCATGATGCCTTAAACCTTTGCAAACATGCCGACATCGCTGCCAGTATGAGTCTAGAAACTTTAATGGGCACAAGAGCAGCTTTTGATCCCAGAATCCATAATGCAAGGCCCCACACAGGTCAGATTAAAGCGGCCAACAACATGCTCAGGATCACTGAAAATTCTGAAATTATTTCCTCTCATGGAGATTGTTCAGCTGTCCAGGATGCCTACACCTTAAGGTGCTCACCCCAGGTTCATGGTGCATCCTGGGATGCCTTTGCCTATGTGGATAATGTCATCAGGGTGGAAATGAACTCATCTACTGAGAATCCACTTATTTTTCCGGAATCAGAAGAATTTCTTTCCGGGGGTAATTTCCATGGTCAGCCATTGGCCCTTGCCTGTGATTTTTTAGGGATTGCCATTGCAGAACTTGCCAATATTTCTGAACGCAGAATAGAAAGACTTGTAAATCCACAACTTTCAGGCCTGCCTGCATTTCTGGTAGAAGATGGTGGTTTAAATTCCGGGTTTATGATTGCCCAGTATGCTGCAGCTTCACTGGTATCTGAAAACAAGGTCCTTGCCCATCCAGCTTCTGTTGATTCCATACCGACCTCTGCAAACAAAGAAGACCATGTCTCCATGGGGGCCATTGCTGCCAGAAAATGCAGAGATATTGTAGCCAATACAGAAGATGTCATTGCCATTGAATTGTTGTGCGCAGCCCAGGGAATTGATCTTTTTACGAATGTCAAAGCAGGAGAGGGCACCCTTGCTGCCTATGAAGTGATCAGAAGCAAGGTCGGGTATATGAAAGAAGACCGTATTCTTTCAAATGATATTGCCAAAGTAAAACAATTGCTTGAAAACGGCAGTATTGTCGATGCTGTGGAAAGTAAAGTAGGAAAGTTGTATTAGAGGTTTGAGCCTTTGCCAAAAATATATTTTATATAGAAACCCCAAAAAGCTGAGGTGAACATGCAGTATAGCAGTTTGAGCAGCTCCAGTTTATGCCAAATTAGATATGGCTTCATCTTATTATTAGTATTTATAAGCTGCTTCCTTGTCTTGTTGTCGGGTTGCAAAACTACAAATATGTCAGTCAAGGAGGCCAAGGATGTTGCTGTCGAGTTCAGTGGAACATACAAAACTGTGCCTCCGAGGGGTCTGGGGGTGATGATTGAAAACAATGTTGAGTACTATAAAGACCCGCCGAATACACCCATTGAATTTAGGGTACCGAGAAAGCAATACACAGATGAGGAACTCAATAACGTGTATAAAGGCGTTAAGGAAACTCCGCTTTGGGCGGAGCCAAGATTCTATGCCACCTGGGCTTATGATGAGTTTTTGCTGGGCAACCTTAGCCTTTCACTCCGGTTAGTTGATCTAGGGATCATTAAATCAATGTATCTTGTCAATAATTTAGAAGGGTTCGCATATAAAGCTTTGATCCTGGCAGAGGCAGGTGACTACAATGGAGCTGAGTTAGCACTTTCTTCAGCAAAAGGTTTTTATCAAAAGTATAAAAATAACAGAGGGGATCGCGGCGCTAAAGGCAGACAACTACTAGCTGAGGTATATATTACCCACTCCAAAGCTGCAATTTATTTTGCCCGCGGTGATTTGACTGCAGCTGAGCAAGAATATCGGCAGCTTATATCGGACATTGATATATTTCGGCGCAGTGGAAGTTTGGTTGCTGAGCCGACAACTCACCAACCAGAAGCCATGGTAAATCTTGCCCGGGTCCTTCTGGCCCAAGGACGTGCAAAGGAGGCAGAAATCTATGTGCGTGAAGCCATTCAGTCAGGACATGCCAATATCATGCCAGTTGCTTTTATTACCTTGAGCAAAATTTTTTTTGCACAGAGACGCTTTGAAGATGCTAAGGTCTGCGCCCGAACGGCTTTACACATAACGATGTCACTTCGAGCGCCCATAGATGCATTTATTCGGGCCAATATCCGTGCAGATTATGCGCGCGCACTGTTAGCCCTGGGGCAATACAAGGAAGCTTTGCAGCAGTTTAACCTTATAAAACAGGAGTTAAAGACCGATCCAGAGACTTTTAACCGTCGATTTAAGGGGAGTGGGGAGTGGGGCTTGGCCCTGTTGATGAACGGTGATGCTCCGGCGGCCATAGAAAAATTGGAGTTTGCTGCCTGGCAAAGTGAAAAAATTTTGGGTACGAATACCTATGCCCTATCTGAGTTGCGTGCTTTGCACGCCATGGCGTTAACCCAGTATGGGCAACCAGATGCAGCATTGAAAGCTTTTGAGCAGCATGTCCCCGAGCTGTTTAAAAAAAGGAAGAGTACAGAGGTGGGTATTCACTCTAAAAATGCCCGGTTCTTTAAGTTTAAATTGATTTTGGAAGCCTACATTGCGCTCCTAGCCGAAAGCGGTAAGCCCGGAGACGCAGAAAAAAGCTTTCAATATGCAAGCGCTTTGCAGAACAAGCAGATCGGCCGAGCAGTGGCCCTGAGTTCGGCCCGGACCGCGGTGAAAGACCCTGCTCTTGCCGACCTTATCCGTCTGCAACAGGATTTGGAAAAGAAACTTTCCGCCTTTAAAAATCGTTTAGCCAACGCCCTTTATGCGCCTCCTGAGTTGATCAATACCGAGGTTATTGCAGAGTTGCGAAACCAGATAGAAACACTCAACCGTGCCACAGAATCCCTTGAAAAAGAAATCAAAATGCTTTTTCCCAACTATGCGAATATCATCAACCCTGACAATATTGATGTGGCTAAAGTCCGCAATGCATTGGATGATACAGAGGCCCTGATCTCCATATTCACCGGCAAAAAGTATACATTCATCTGGGCCATCTCGAAGACCGGGCCGGTTCGTTTGGGCAAGATTCGGGTCGGAAAAAATGAAATGACTGGAATTGTCAATAGATTAAGAAAGGCCCTTGATCCTGGTGAAG
Organism: Desulfobacteraceae bacterium; assembly: GCA_024227235.1. Lineage (GTDB taxonomy): Bacteria > Desulfobacterota > Desulfobacteria > Desulfobacterales > Desulfobacteraceae > Desulfobacula. Next base: position 43,542 of record JAAEKY010000769.1, read on the forward strand.
CATTTGGAATTCTGGAATTATCATCCTTTGATTTAGGGTTGGCTTACAATCTTTATGAGCAAATTTTAAAGCCAGTTGAACTCGGTTGGAAACAGGCTAAAAATTTGTTGGTGGTCACCCAGGGACCCATGGGACAAATTCCACTTTCCATCCTTCCGACCACTTCAGATTTCCAGACCGTAAGTGCACCCGGCAAGCCGGTATTTTCAAACTACCGAGAGGTAAAGTGGCTGATTAAAACCCACTCAGTTACAGTCTTACCGTCGGTTTCTGCCCTGGTCAACCTGCGATCTATTGTTCCTGTAGAAACAGAGCGGGTGGCTTATGCTGGTTTTGGCGACCCCTATTTCAACCAGGAACAGCTGGCCGAGGCAAAAAATGAAGCCAAAAAGGTGGATGCGCGAGTTGCCATGCGCAATGCCCCCATCCTGATGCGCGGCATCCGTGTTACACAGGACGGTGCACTTGATAAAAAGAAAATAGCCTCCATCGATATTGCTAAGCTCAATCGGCTGCCAGATACCCGTGAGGAGGTTATCAACATTGCCACTACCTTGAAAGCGGATACTGAAAAAGATGTTTTCATTGGAAAGCAAGCCAGTGAACAGACCATTAAATCCCTGGATCTGAGCAATCGACGGGTAGTGGTCTTTGCCACTCATGGCCTGGTACCTGGAGACCTGAACGGCCTTGATCAGCCTGCTCTGGCTTTCAGTGCCCCGGATGTAACCGGTAATGTTGATGAGGACGGCCTGTTGACAATGGGCGAGATTATGGGGCTGCGCCTAAATGCCGACTGGGTGGTTCTATCGGCCTGTAATTCCGGGGCGGCCGAAGGCGAGGGCGCCGAAGCGATGTCGGGACTCGGGCAAGCCTTTTTTTATGCAGGTGCCCGCTCCCTCCTGGTGACCAGTTGGCCGGTGGAAACGATCAGCGCAAAAATTCTAACCACTGATCTGTTCAAACGGCAGCTTGACAATCCGGGTATCAATCGTGCGGAAGCATTACGGTTAACTATGAATGCGATGATCTTGATGACCCATAAACAGGGGTTTTCTTATGCCCATCCAATTTTTTGGGCGCCCTATGGCATTGTGGGTGATAGTCGTCGCTAATTTCAGTTTGAAGTCATTTATTATGCCTATTCCCCTTAGTGAAGAAAACGTTTGTATTTGATGATATCATCACCAAGGCTGTGTCTGATTTTTTACTCTTTTTTATAAAAAATATTACCCTTTTTGTGTAATAAATATACTAGTCTGATTTGTGTAGAAATCGGGAAAATATTTGAAAACAATTGTTGGCCTGTGTCCCTGAATAATTTGAATAACGGTATGAATTTTGCATTCTTATCCTGAGATTGTGATATCATAAAATTATGAATTCACTGTTGAGCACGGGCTCAAAACGGATTAAAGGAACCGGGAAGGTAGTACATACTGGCAGGAGCCAATGAACGTTTATAAGTGTTGAGGCTAAATGACAAGCACAACGATATATTTGCTCTAAACTATGGCATTATCCAGTATTACTTTGTTTTACAAAATACAAGGAAATTTAAAAAATGAAAAAGCTTACTCTTGCAATTCTGTTCACAGCTCTTTTCTTTTCTGCCTCTGCTCAAGCAAGCCGGTTCTAAATTACTGCAAGTGGGCACTCGTAGATGCATTAAATAATAAAGGCGAATTAGGTGCTATAGCTTCAGGCCCTAATGGTTTTACTCGACAGTTTTATTATGAAGCTACTTTTGATTTTGATGCAATCGATCCGGGTAACTATCGGACGAACGGCGAGGGTTATAAAGTTTATCCATTAAACGATGGCGGAAATAAATACCATAACACAGCCACTATCTGGGATGATTCCGATCCGAGTTTCAATAATATACAATTCCCGTCTGATCTTGTAGAAGTTGAATTCGCGAATAATCAGTCTTATGACAGGGCAACTGATCCAGAACTCGCATTTTTGAATTTAGGAGTGGAGAACGGTACTGAATTTGATTTCATAGGTTTTGGTTTTTTTATCACAGATGAGGCTGCTCTAAATGCTGCCAATACTGCTAATGATGATACTGCAATAGTTACAACAGATTTTTATTTGACATTGATATTTAATAATACTTTGCTTACCACCGATGATTCACCACACCCTATCGTTATAGATCCTGGTGACATCATCAAAACAGCTGGTGAATTTGCACAAAAAAATCGTCATGGTGCTACTGTTGGTTGGGCGCAAGTTTTAGGTGATGGTAGCAGTGTTGCAGTAAATGCCGTCCCAATCCCCGGTGCATTGTTTTTATTAGGCTCTGGCCTGTTTTGTCTGGTGGGCTTAAAAAGAAGAAAATAACAAGCCATAAAAAATTTTAGAGGGTAGGGTTTTTAATAATTCTGCCCTTTTAATATACAGCCATCCATATTGAACAATTTATGATTTCTTGAAGTTAACATTATTATCCCTATCAGGAGGTTTTAGCCTTTGCCAAAAATCATTTATCATTGGAAGAACTAACCGGAATGCAAGAATCATTGATTTCCAGAATTGGTAAAAAAATAGGTATAAACCCCTAAGAAACTTTTTTCCTAAAATAATACATAAAGTACATAGTTGTTAACACCTTTATTTCTTATTTATAATTCTTTTTTTTACTGAGCATCATTTATAATAAAGATTTGAGTTGTTTTTTTGATTTAACTTATTGAAGTTATGAATCATTACCGAATTTGTATTTTCCGCTTAAAAAACAGGCATAGATTTTGCTTGTTATAAGCGGAAAAGCAGAATAGCAGAAACGGAAGGTTACAGTTCATTTTGACAGCAGGGTTGGGTTTCAACTGATTTTAATGATTGAATACTGAGAGGAGACTGAAGATCAAAAAAAGTTTTTAGCAGAAATTGTAAGAATGTAATTATTATAAAACCGAAAAAGTAAATCAAAAAAAGAAATTATATTGGAGAAAAAATGAAAAAGATAGCAGTAGTTATTTTCGGAGCACTTTTCTTGATGGCAACAAACGTTTATGCTTCTTCTGTGGTTGGTACTTGGTACATCGGAGCCCCTGGATCGGGCGGCGGTGGAGCGATAATAAATTTTTTATCTAATGGCGATTACTTTATGGCCGAAGACGGGGTAGCTGACGGA